>NZ_CP022188.1:610866-916299 GCF_003111665.1 Parazoarcus communis
CTTCCTCGACCGTCGCCAGTTCGGCGCCAATCTCGCGCAGCACGCGCGCGGTTTCCTCGACCGGCGTACCGACCGGCATGTCGAGCACGACCTGGAACTCGCTCTTGTTGTCGAAAGGCAGCATCTTCATCACCACTAGCTGCACCACCGGCAGCGCCACCGAACCCGCGATCAGCACCACCACCAGCAACCACAGGCGCATGCGGGCGCGCCCGCCGTGATTGACGTCGAGCATCGGCGTCATGATGCGGCGGAACAGACCGTCGAGCTTGCGCGTGAGCTTGTCCTCGCCCTCGTGATGATGCGCGTCGACCGACTTCATCAGCTTCTGTGCGAGCCACGGGGTCACGATGAACGCGACCGCCAGCGAGATGAACATGCCCATCGAGGCATTGATCGGGATCGGGCTCATGTACGGCCCCATCAGACCGGTGACAAAAGCCATCGGCAGCAAGGCAGCGATCACGGTGAAGGTTGCCAGGATGGTCGGCCCGCCAACCTCGTCGACCGCCTTCGGAATCAGCTTCCACAGCGGGGTGTCGGGTTCGAGCGTATGCCAGCGGTGAATGTTCTCCACCACCACGATGGCGTCGTCCACCAGGATGCCGATGGAGAAGATCAGCGCAAAGAGACTGACGCGGTTCAGCGTGAAGCCCCAGGCCCAGGATGCAAACAGGGTCGCCGCCAGCGTAAGCGACACCGCGATGCCGACGATGATCGCCTCGCGGCGGCCGAGCGCAAAGAACACCAGCGCGACGACCGCAGCCGTGGCGAACGCGAGCTTGCCGATGAGCTTCTGCGCCTTGTCATTCGCGGTCTGTCCGTAGTTGCGGGTCACCGTGACTTCGACCCCGTCCGGAACCAGCGACCCGCGGAGGCTCTCGATGCGCTTGATCGCAGCGTCGGCAACGTCGGCGGCATTTGCCCCCGGCTTTTTCGAGATCGACAGCGTCACGGCGGGAAACACGCCACTGCCCGCCGCGGAGCCGGAGGCACCGGTACCGAACCAGACGTAGCTGGAGGGCTGGTCCGGGCCGTCCTCCACTTGCGCCACGTCGCGCAGGAAGACCGGCTTGTCGTCGAACACCCCCACCACCAGGCGACGCACGTCTTCGGCAGACTCGAGATAGGTGCCGGTCTGCACCAGCACCTCACGATTGTTGCGGACCAGGCTGCCCGCCGGCTGCGATGCATTGGCCAGCTGCAGCGCGGCGCGCAGATCCTGCGCCGTCACGCCATGCGCGTTCATGCGCTCGGTGTCGAGCTGAACCCGGATCACCCTGCCCGGCCCGCCGATCGTGGTGACATCACGGGTACCAGGCAGACGCTTGAGTTCGAGCTCGCTTGCGCGCGCCACCTGCTGCAGCTCGAAAGCCGCACGCTCGGGGTCGGCGGTCCACAGGGTGAGACTGACGATGGGGACGTCGTCGATGCCCTTGGGCTTGATCAGCGGTTCGCCGACGCCCAGCTGCGGCGACAGCCAGTCGCTGTTCGAATGAACCGTGTCGTACAGCCGTACCAGCGCAGTCTGGTTGGGGACCCCGACCTCGAACTGCACGGTGATGATCGACATGCCCGGGCGCGAAACCGAATACACATGCTCGACGCCTGCCATCCGCGACAGCACCTGCTCTGCGGGACGCGCCACCAGCGCCTCGACATCCTGCGCCGACGCCCCCGGAAAAGGCACGATGACGTTGGCCATGGTGACGTCGATCTGCGGCTCCTCCTCCTTGGGCGTGACCAGCGTGGCGAACACACCGGCCAGCAGCAGGACGAGGGCGATCAACGGAGTCAGCGCGTTGCGCTGGAAGGCGGCCGCAATGCGACCGGACAAGCCAAGGGGGGTGCTCATATCCGGCTCCCTGCTCAGGGCCGGCTTGCGGTGCTGGCCGCAATCCCTGCCTGAACCGGATCAAGGGCGATGGTTTCACCGCTGTGCAGGCCGGCAAGCACTTCGACCCCGTCCTCGGCGCCAACGCGCTCGCCAAGGCGCAACTGGCGCAGGCTGAAGCCACCCTTGCCGTCGGCCACATACACCGCAGTCAGCTCTCCGCGACGCAGGATTGCCGTCGACGGCACGACGAGGCGGGCGCTTTCGCCCGACAGGAAATGGACCCGGGCATAACTGCCGGGCACCACGCCAAGGGTCGCGGGGGGCAGATCCACCCTGACCCGTACAGTATGGGTGCGCGCATCGGCCGCAGGCAGCACGGTGACCGCGGCAGCCTCCACCCAGCGTCCAGAACCGGGCAGCTCGACGCTTGCACGCAGAGGTGCCTTGCCAAGGGCGGTCATGCGCTGTTGCGACACATCGGCCACCGCCCGCAAGGCCGCGGGGTCGTATACGGTGAGCAGCGGGGTACCCGGTTGCGCCATCTCGCCGGCATCGACGTGACGCGCAGCCACCAGACCGGAGAGGGGCGACACGATGCGGGTATAGCCCACCACCGTCGACGCCTGACCACGACCGGCTTGCGCGCTGCGCACCTGGGCGTCGGCGGCGTCGAGTGCGGAGCGCGCCTGGTCGAGTGCGGACTGACTGACAAACTTGCTTTCGAACAGGCTGCGGGCACGCTCGTAATCGCTGCGCGCCTTGATTCTGCCCGCCTCGGCCTGCGCAACGCCGGCCTCGGCACCCGCCACAGCCTGACTTGCCTCGGCAGCATCGATGCGCAGCAGCACGTCGCCACGCGTGACGCGATCGCCCGCATCGACGTTCAGCTCCATGACCCGACCCGCAATCTGGGCAGCAAGGGTCGCCTGCCTGACCGCCTCGACAGTCGCTTCGGCAGGCTGCGAGACGCTGACCGGACGGGCTTCGATCAACAGGGTCGGCACCTCGGCACGCGCCAGCGCAGCGCTGCACAGGAGAGCCGACAACAAGAGGGGGACGGTATGCTTGGTCATGAATATAAGTATATGCTTATAATTGTGACCGTCAAGCATTCCATGCTGCTACTCAAGCGCTGCGGATGCTCGCAGCGCGGGGCTTAGCCGAGCGCGCTCAAGCCGTAATCTGCGATCGCGGCAACGACCCCCGGTGCCTCGCCTACGGCCAGGCTCAGACGGAATTCGCATCCGGGGTGTCGCTGCCGGGCTGCGTCGAGCAACACCGGCACATCACGCTTGAGGTGCCCGCCCTGAGCGAGAAAGACAGGTACCACCGCGATTCGGGTCACGCCGCGCGCGACCAGCGCATCCACCGCAAGGTCAAGGGTCGGACTCATGAACTCGAGAAAGGCCAGCTCCACGTGCTGCCCGGGCGCGCGCGCGAGCATGTTTTCGCGGATACGCTGCATCGGCCCTGCCCACTCGGGGTCGCGCGCGCCATGGCCAAAGAGGATCACGGCCTGTGCTGCCGGGGAAGTGGTTTGAGTCATGGGAAATCCAGTCAGGTTGGAGCGGAGTCAGACCGCGGATTTCAGCAAATGATCCATGGCGCGCGCAGCGACGAACAGACCGACGCTGGCCGTCATCGCCATGCTCGATCCGTAACCTGCGCACGCCAGGCCCTGTGGCCCCCGTCCCGCGTCGCACGCGGCGGCCTCGGGGTAGCGCAGCGGCTCGCAGGAATAGACCGCCTCGATGGCGAACTTGCGCTTCGGGTCGCGCGGAAAATTATGTTCCTTGCGCAACTGCGCGCGCACCTTTGCCAGCAGCGGGTCCTGTTCGGTACGTGACAGATCGTCCACCCGGATGCGCGTCGGATCGGTCTTGCCACCCGCGCCGCCCGCCATGACCAGCGTCAGTTGATGGAGGCGACAATGGGCCGCCATCGCGACCTTTGCACGCACGTTGTCGATGGCATCGACGACCACATCGAAGCCCTTGAGCAACTCGCCCACGTTTTCGGGCGTGAGGAAATCGTCGACCTGCGTCACCTTGCACAGCGGATTGATTCCGCGAACCCGCTCGCTCATGGCCGCCACCTTGGCCTGGCCGAGGGTGGCATCCAGCGCATGGGCCTGACGGTTGATGTTCGACTCGGCAACATGATCGAGATCGATCAGCGTCAGATGCCCAACGCCGCTGCGCGCGAGCGCCTCGACCACCCAGGACCCCACGCCGCCAATGCCAACAACACAGACCGAAGACGCACTCAGACGCGCAAGCGCCTGATCGCCATAGAGGCGTCCGATACCGCCGAAGCGGCGCTCGACATCGACGTCGGGCATCGAATCGGCGGAGGAAACAGCAGCAGACAACATGGACGAATCATCGTGAAGAGGGAAGGCCCGATCTTACCCCAGCGCCTTGCCCGGCACGCAGACTCAGAGGGTTGCGGCGGCCTCGACGCGCAGGGAGTCGAGCCAGACTCCAAGCCCCTGGGCGTTGAGCTCGAGGTCCATGCGCAACAGTTGCAGCGCTTCGTCCTCGTTGAGGGCCCAGTGCTGACGCGCAGTTTCCTCGCGCACGATCTGCTCCAGACCGGCAAGAATCTCGACATGGCGCGCCACACCGTCGCCACGCGCGGCGCGTGCAACCGCAACCTGGGTATCGATCAGCCGGTGCAGATCGCCGGCCAGACGTTCGACATCTTCCACCCTGCTGTAATGCGTCAGGTACATCGCCCGCGGACCAAAGGCGAGCATGCGGTCGATGGATTCGTGCATTGCGTCGGGATCGAACTGCGACGGCGTGGTCGTCGGATAGACGAACGCACGCCCATCCACGTCCAGTTCGCGATAGGAAACGCCGAAAATGTCCCCGGTGAAGAACGCTCGTGCGCGCTCGTCCCAGATCGCCACGTGATGCCGCGCATGCCCCGGCGTGTCGACAATTCGCAGCCTGCGCGCGCCGAGCGAAATCTCAAGCCCGTCCTCGGCCGACACGATGCGCTCAGCCGGCACAGGCGCCAGGCGTCCGTAGAGCCGGAAAGTCTGCTCCGCCCCATATACCGCAGCAGCACCCTCCCACAGACGCGACGGGTCGATCATGTGGCGCACGCCGCGCGGGTGCACCACCAGCTTCGCATTCGGCAGTGCGCACATCATGCTGCCGGCCCCGCCCGCATGGTCGAGATGGATATGCGTGAGCAGCACCCAGTCGACCGCGCCCGGGGTAATGCCGAGACTGGCCAGTGCGCCCAGAATGCGGGGAATCGAAGCGTTGCAGCCGGTATCGACCACGGCAGCGCGACCGGTATCGACGATCAGATGAATCGCAGCCACCTGCGGCCGCTCACCATAGCCCGAGTCAATGGCATAAATGCCATCCGGATAAGTTGTAATGTCATTCATGATCAGTGTCCCACCCTGTTCTGCTGTTTTGCTCTTTTGTGCAATTGTATCCACACGGCGTGATACGTGATGCATGGCAAACCGCACGTTACACTCGCACCTCCTGAACGCACGGTTCCAAGCATGAGCTTCGACTTCAACAGACATCCGGATCGCCGCGATGTTCCCGGCGAGAAATGGGGCCGTTTCAGCGGTCGTGACATCCTGCCGCTGTGGGTTGCCGATATGGACTTCACGGCACCACCTGCGGTGCTAGAGGCACTGCACGCCCGTATCGACCATGGCGTCTTCGGTTACACCGAAGCGTGGCCCTCGCTGATCGAAGCCGTGACAGACGGTATTGAGCGGGATCACGGCTGGCGTGTCGAACCCGACTGGCTGGTGTGGCTGCCCGGTGTGGTGACCGGCTTCAACCTTGCCTGCCGGGCGGTGGGCGAGGCCGGCGACGGGGTGTTTACTGCGACGCCGGTCTACCCTCCCTTCCTGTTCGCGCCGGGCAACAGCGACCGCAGACTGATCACCAGCCCCCTCGAACTGGAAGGCGGTCGCTGGCAGTGGAGCCGCGAGGCCACGGCGGCAGCGATGGATCCACGTACCCGCCTGTTCATGCTGTGCAATCCGCACAACCCGGTCGGCCGTGTGTTCGACCGCGACGAACTGACCTGGATCGCGGCCCTCGCTGAAGAGCGCGACCTGGTGATATGCAGTGATGAGATCCACTGTGGGCTGGTGCTCGATGAGGATCGTCCGCACATCCCGATCGCGGCGCTCGACGAACGGGTCGCCCGCCGCACGATCACCCTGATGGCCCCATCCAAGACGTGGAATATTGCCGCGCTCTATTCATCGTTCGCGATCATCCCCGATGCAGAGTTGCGTCGGCGCTACCGTCACGTGATGCGTGGCATCGTGCCCCAGGTGAATGTGCTCGGCCTGGTCGCCACCGAGGCGGCCTACCGCGACGGCGGTCCATGGCGCGCAGCGCTGCTCGACCATCTGCGTGCCAACCGCGCACGCGTGCTTGAAGCCGTCGCGGCCATGCCCGGCCTGAGCACGACTGCGCCGGAGGCCACCTATCTGGCCTGGATTGACTGCCGCGAAGCAGGCCTGGACGACCCGGCAGGCTTTTTCGAGGCGGGTGGAGTGGGCTTGTCCGACGGTCGCGGATTTGGCCTGCCCGGCTTCGTGCGGCTAAATTTCGGCTGCGCACGCGACACGCTCGACGGAGCCTTGAGCCGCATGGCACACGCCCTGAGCACGCGCCCGGCCTCATGACCGGGCAGCGCTAGGCGCAGAAGCCCGCAAGCAGAAAGCGCTGTTCGAAATCGACCGGGGGTACGGGCGGGCTGCAGGAGTAGCCCTGCCAACTGCCGCAGCCGATCGTCTTCAGCAGGGCGAGCTGCGCATCGTTCTCGACCCCTTCGGCCTGCACCGCGATATCCAGCGCATTGGCCATGGCAACGATGGCCGATGCAATCGCGAGGTCGTTGCGGTCATCGGCCAGATCCTTGATGAAGCTGCGATCGATCTTGAGCTTGTCGATCGAAAAGCGCTTGAGATACGCGAGCGAGGAATAACCCGTTCCGAAATCGTCGATTGCCAGCCTGACGCCGTGCTGCTTGAGCTGGTCGAGCAGCACGGCGGCCTTCTCGCCCTGCTGCATCAGGCTGCTCTCGGTCAGCTCGATTTCGAGGCGCTCAGCCGCCAGCCCGGACTCGGCAAGCACTTGCAGCAACATCGTGCCGACGTCCTGTCGCCGCACCTGCTCGGCCGACAGATTGACGGCAACCGAAGGCAGCACGAAACCCTGCGCATCCCAGGCCCGCATCTGCCGGCACGCTTCGCGCAGCACCCACTCGCCCAGCTGCACGATGAGGCCGGTTTCCTCTGCCATCGGGATGAAGTCTGCGGGCGAGATCATCTGCTCGCCCGGCGGCTGCCACCGCACGAGCGCCTCTGCACCCAGCAGGGTCCCGTCCGACACCGAAAGCACCGGCTGATAGAACACCACGAACTCTTCGTTGGTCAGCCCGCGCCGGAGGCGGGTTTCCAGGTCGAGACGCTGCGACGCGAAGCGGGTCAGGTCTTCGGTATAGAAACCGTAGGTGTTTCGTCCCTGCGACTTGGCCCGGTACATCGCGGCATCCGCGTTGCGCACCAGCGCCATGTGATCCTCACCGTCATCCGGGTACAGGCTCACCCCCACACTGGCGTGCATGAACACTTCCTGCCCGCTGTCGAGCCTGAACGGTTCGGCCAGCGCGTCGACCAGCCCTTTCGCGACCACCGCGGCCGCTGCAGGGGTTTCGATGCGTTCAATCAGCACCATGAACTCGTCACCACCAAGGCGTCCGAGGGTGTCCTCGCTCCTGAGGTGCCCCCGCAGGCGCTTGCCGACCGCACACAGCAACTGATCCCCGATCTGGTGCCCGAGGCTGTCATTGATGGTCTTGAAGCGGTCGAGGTCGAGACAGATCGCCGCCAGCCCCTGCTTTTGCCGCCTCGCGACCTCGATCGCATGCTCCAGCCTGGACATGATCAGCAGACGGTTGGGGAGGTCGGTGAGCGGGTCGTAGTGCGAGAGGTGGCTGAGCCTGGCTTCGGTCTGCCGCAACGCACTGATGTCGGTGAACACGCCCACGTAATTCGTGACCTCGCCGGCATCGTCGCACACCGCGTTGAGCGTCAGCCACTCGGGATAAAGCTCACCATTCTTGCGCCGGTTCCACAGCTCCCCCTGCCAGCAACCGGTTCGGGTCAGGGTGGCCCACATGGTCTGGTAGAAGTCGCGACCATGGCGGCCTGAGCGCAGAAATCGCGGATTCTGACCGATGGAGTCCTCGCGGGTATAACCGGTGAGTTCGGTAAAGGCCCGGTTGACCGACACGATCCTGCCGTCGAGATCGGTGATCAAAACGCCGTCATGCGTGCTGTCGATCACCGCGGAGTGAAGTCGGAGGCGCTCGGTAAGCGCCCTGAGCGCGGTGCGTTCACGCACCAGTTCGGCCTGTCGAAACGCATTGTCGAGCACGACAGGCAGCTCGTGCAGATAGCCGTCGTGCTTGATGAGGTAGTCGGACACCCCCAGACGCAGTGCCTGCGCTGCGGTCTCCTCACTGCCCTGACCGGTGACGACGACGATCGGGATATCGAACCGGTGGTCCCGGCGCAGCGATTTGGTGAGATCGAGCGCATTCATGCCGGGCAGGACATAGTCGAGCAGCAGGACATCGTAGGGCGTCGTCCTTGCTGCCGCCTGCAGCCGCGACAGCACGGCGTCGGGACCGCGCACGACGTCGATTCGCAGATGCGGAGCCGACTGTGCCAGGCGCCGCAAGGTGAGATCGATATCGAAAAGATGATGCTCTGCGTACAGCACGCGCACCGGGCGGCTGCGACGCGCAGCCTCGGCACGGGCCCGCTCCATGGCGAAAGTCAGCGTGCCCGGCAGGTGCTCGAGGTAGTCTCCGTCCTTGACCAGATAATCGTCCGCACCGGACTTGAGGGCCGCGATCGCCGCGCCTTCGTCACCCGAGCCGGTCAGCACCACACAGGCGAGCGCCAGACCCCGCTCGTGTATCGCCCCGAGCAGATCCAGTCCGCTGCCATCCGGCAGGGAAAGGTCGGTGAGCACGATATCGTAGGTCTTCCCCAGGTCGATGGCAGCCAGCCCCTCGGCAAGCGAGCTGGCGACATCGATTGCGAGCTCGGGCATGCTGCGCGCGAGGGTGCGCTGCAGCAGGTCGACGTCAACCGGGTTGTCTTCGACGTACAGGGCTCTGATCACGTTCTCGGGCAGTCCTTATGACAATGAATGGACCGGCTTGTTGAGCACACACCAGTACAGCTCGATCTGGGCAGCCACGCTCGCGAAACTGTCGAAATCGACCGGCTTCATGATGTACGAGTTGGCACCCAGTTCATACGCCGTCTTGATGTCGCGATCCTCGTCCGAGGTCGTCAGCACCACGACGGGCATTCCGCACGCAGCCTTGCACGCCTTGAACTGGCGCAATACCTCGAGACCGCTGACCTTGGGCAAGTTCAGGTCGAGCAGAACGACGAGCGGAAGCGGCTCGCCCGCCTCCCACCCCGGCAGGAGATCGAGCGCTTCCTGTCCGTCGCGTGCAACCTGAATGGGGTTGAGGAGGTGACGGCGCTTGAAGGCGCGCAGCGTGAGATCAAGATCGGCCGGGTTGTCCTCGATCAGAAGAATCGGCCTCGTGCTCGGCAGCGGATCGTTCATCGTGGCAACTCGAGATGGAAGCTTGCGCCCTCTCCAGGCGCGCTCTCGGCCCACACCCGTCCGCCCATGCGCTGCATCGCCTTCCGCACGATCGCCAGGCCGACGCCGGTGCCGGAATAATCTTCCGCGCGCTGAAGCCGCTGAAAAATATCGAAAATGCGATCGTGGAATTTCATGTCGAATCCTATGCCGTTGTCGCGTACGAACAGGTGGCACCAATCGCCCTCCGCGCGCGCAACGATACGAATCTTCGCTGGTCGTGCCTGACGCGAATACTTGAGTGCATTGCCCACCAGATTGCGCAGAACCTGCGCCAGACCGTCAGGGTCCACTTCTACGGAAATGTCAGAAACATCAACATCGATATGCACCTGGTTTTCGTCGATCTCCGCTGCATGTTCCGCGAGTATGCCACGCAGAACAGTGGCAAGGTTGACGCTGGTGCGCTGCAGACTGCGTCGCTCCATCCGCGAATAGGCGAGCAGATCGTCGATCAGCCGGGCCATCTGCTTGACGCCGGCGCGGATATTTCCGATGAAGAGCCGCCCTTCCTCGTCCAGACGATCCACATGGTCCTCGAGCAACAGGTGGCTGTAGCCGTCGATCCCCCGCAACGGCGCCTTGAGATCATGCGCAACCGAATAGGCAAAGGTTTCAAGCTCGTCGTTGAGTGCGGCAAGTTCGTTCGTACGCTGTTCGACGCGCAACTCCAGATCGGCATTCAGTTGCCGGATCCGCGCTTCCGCAGTCTTGCGCTCGGTCACGTCCAGCAGGGTTCCGATGACGACCGTTCCTTCCTCATGAGGGATGCCGATCCCGTAGACCTCTGCCAGAAACTCCGAGCCGTCGTGCCGCTTCGCGCGCAGCACATAGTGCGCCCGGTCGGTATTGCCCGCCTCCCTGAGTCGCAACTGCCCCTCAACCAGAGGCAGATCAGCCGTCTGCACCAGCGCGCTGACCGGCACGCCCACAATGCTCTCCGTGGTGTAACCGAACCATTCGGCAAGCTGCGGATTGCCGTATAGCATCCGCCCATCGTGGATCAGAAAAACTCCCACCAGTGCATGTTCGACCAGACTGCGAAAGCGCTCTTCACTCGCCGCCACGGCAGCAGACGCGGTCTTCTCCTGCTGGAGATCGTAGCAACTGCCGATAAAACCCAGAAAGACCCCGTCAGTGCCGAACAAGGGCTCACCGTGGTCCGAGAGCCAGTGATAGCCCCCATCATGAAAGCGCAGCCGATACTCGGTCACAAAGGCCTCCCGCCTAGCCATGGCATCGGAATACACCTGCCGACAGCCTGCGACATCGTCGGGATGCACCCCTTGAAACCAGCCTTCGCCAAGCTCCTGGACGACTTCCCGACCGGTAAACGCCTGCCACGCGCGATTGACGTAATTTCGGCGGCCGTCCGCCCCTGCCCGCCAGGTGGGGTTGGGCATGCATTCAAGCAGGCGGACGTGGAAGTCGCGGGAATCGAGCACCTCGCGCATGAGGTCGGCCAGCGCCGTATCCAGTTGTCCCAGTTCATCCGCTCCCGAGACCGGCTCGGGCAAGGTTCCGCCACGCGCCTGCGACCGGGCATACACCAACAGGCGCTCAATGCGGTTGGTCAGCAGCACGCTGACCATGACCCAGATGGCCCCCGACAACAGCAGGATGGGGAGCAACACGATCACGCTCTGCCCTGCTGCGTGATACAAGGCCGCGCGCAGGTGGGGGGCGGTATCGATCAACAGGCTCACGTATGCGGTCTGGCGTGCCCTGATCCCGCCGGCGGGAGACGGCAACCGGACCGGAAACACGCCCCACATCTGCTGCGCATCGCGGTCATCCAGGATCTGCGCACCGAGCGTGCTGCGTGCAGTCTCGACAAGTCCGTCCGGCGCTGCCTTGAAGCCGAACCGGGCAAGATCCTGATCGCGCATGCCCGGATGGCTTCCGGACAGCACGCGCCCCGTGCCGCCGACCAGCGCCGCATAGGTGAGGTTTGGAAGCGTGATCTGCTGCGCCAGAAGGTGATCGACAAAGCCATCGTCCCCCTCGCGCATCGCCGCTTCAAGGTTCGCTGCCAGCGTCACCCCGGTATGGCGTACGAGCGCCTCAAGCTGCGAGCGCGCCTCATCCGAATGCGTCTGGACGATGAAGGAGAACTGGGCGAGCGCCACCAACAGACCGAAGAAGAGCAGGATGAACAGCAGCAGGTGACGCAACGGCCGTTGCGATGCCATGTCAGACGGCCTCGACCAGGTCTGCGACCAGCATGCCCTTGAGCACGAGCTCCCCCTCGAGCAGGCCGAGGGACTTCATTCTGCTGCTCATTGTCACGAGCACCTGCGCCAGCCCCGCGTCGGCACCGCCAAGCAAGCGGCGATTCTCCTCGGGACCAGGGAGCTGGATCAGCCCGAGCGCCGCCCGCAGCGCCACCTCGTCCAGAGACAGTCTTGCGCCGAGTCGCTCGGCAGCAGCAGCCGGGTCGGCAAGGAGCGCCAGTCGTGCCTCGAAATGCGCAGACACGGCTGCCTGCAGATCGGCGCGGCGCGTTCGCAGCACGTCTTCGCGCACAACCAGAACATCGACGATTTCGCCGGGAATTTCACGCGATGAGAACAGCTCGCTAGCGCCTGCTTCCAACAGGCGGGAACGGACCGGTTCGAAGGTCACCAGGGCATCGACCTGCCCTGACGCAAAAGCCGACTCGTGCCGGTCAAGCGGCATCGAAACGATCTCGACACTGTGCAGCGGCAAACTGACGCGCTCCAGCGCCCGACCAATCAGATAGGCGCCCAGCGCCTCGGTTTCGACCCCGACCCGACGCCCCTCGAGTTGATCAAGCGCCGAAATCCCGGGACGCCCCACGATGACGTCAGCGCCATCGGAAACGTCGAAAACCAGCACGATGCGCAAGGGCTGCCGGCTTGCAGCCAGCGCAAGCGCCTCGTCCAGCGTGAGTCCTGCTGCATCGATCGTTCCGTTGCGGAAAGCCGAGAGCACCATCGAAGAGTTCGGAAAATCAAGTACGCGCAGGCGCTCCGGGCTGATCAGACCGCTTGCTTCGGCCAGTCTCAGGGGCGCATAACCAGGCCACGCATTGGCACCGAAGCGCAGCGGCTCAGTCGGGGGGGAGCAGGCCGTCAAGACCTTGCCCGCGCCCGCACACACCAGCAGCGACTGAAGGAACCGACGTCGGATCATCCCCACCCCATACTGCATTGCGCCGGGGGCGCGCCCTGGCGCCCCGTCCCTGAACGCTCAGACCCGTTTCAGAAGGGAATGTCGTCGTCAAAGTCCCCGAACCCGCCTTTTGCCGGCTTGGCAGCGGGTGCCGGTGCGGGCTGACGGCTGGGTGCGGCTGCAGGCGCATCGTATCCGCCGCTGTCGCCGCCACGCACCGGCGCCTCGCCAGCGCCTTCACGGCGACCGAGCATCTTCATCTCGTCACCACGGATTTCGGTGGTGTAACGATCCTGACCTTCCTTGTCCTGCCACTTGCGCGTCTGCAGCCGACCTTCCACATAGATCTGACTGCCCTTGCGCAGGTACTGCGCAGCCACTTCGGCCACGCGCCCAAAGAACACGACGCGATGCCACTCGGTGGCTTCACGACGCTCACCCGACGCCTTGTCCTTCCAGGTCTCGGTGGTCGCCACGGTCAGGTTGGTGATCGCGTCGCCGCTGGGTGCATAACGGGTCTCCGGGTCCTTGCCCAGGTTTCCGATCAGAATGACTTTATTCAGGGATGCCATCCCGTTCTCCTATGAGTAGTGTGTCAACCCCGGGCCGGCGAGGGAACCGCGCGGACCGGAGGGGGGGTCATGCTTAGCGAAACCGCCAGCCAGATCAGGGCGAGCACGCCACACGCGAGGCTGACGCCGCCCGCACCCAGGCGCTGCCCCAGCCATCCGCCGAACAGACCGCCGGCAAACAGCCCGATGGACTGCAAGGTGTTGTAGACGCCAAGCGCAGTGCCTTTCGCGGCAGGCGGCGCGATACGTGAAATCCACGACGGCTGGGTCGCCTCGAGGACGTTGAAAGCCACAAAGAACAGCGTCAGCCAGAACGCAATCGAGAGCAGGCCATCGCTCCAGAAATACAGTCCGAACTGAACGATTGCAAGCAAAAGCACGGCGCCGTTGAAGACCGGCTTGAGCCTGTTGTGACGCTCGGCAATGATGATCGCCGGCACCATCACGACGAAGGAGAGCAGCACGGCCGGCAGATAGACCTTCCAGTGCTCTGCAAGCGCCAGGCCACCGTGTGCCACCAACGCCGCCGGGACCATGACCCACATCGTGGTCTGAATAAGGTGCAGCGCGAATACGCCGAAATTCAGTCGCATCAACTGCCCGTCGCGCAGGATGTCCATGAAGCTGCCTGCATTGGCGCGCGGTACCGGTGGCGCCGCCGGCACCACCCAGACCACGACGCCCATGGCGACGAACGCAAGCACGGCCGTCAGCCAGAAGATACCGCTCATGCCGATCACCGAATACAGCAGCGGTGCGGCAACCATCGAGGCCGCAAAAACCAGCCCGATGCTCGACCCGATCATTGCCATCACCTTGGTGCGGTGCTGATCCCGGGTAAGGTCGGCAGCAAGGGCGGTGACTGCCGCCGAAATCGCGCCAGCCCCCTGCAGCACCCGCCCGACGATGACCATGTAGATATCGCCCGCCATGGCTGCGATCGCGCTGCCGAGCACGAACAACACCAAGCCGAACAGGATCACCGGCTTGCGACCAAACCGGTCCGAAGCCGCGCCAAAGGCAATCTGCAGCAGCGCCTGCGTCGCGCCGTAGGCACCAATCGCCAGCCCCACCAGGGTGAGGTTGTCGCCGCCGGGGATCGTGCGTGCGTGTACCGCGAACACGGGCAGAATCAGGAATAGCCCCAGCATGCGCAGCGCAAAGATGGACGCGAGGCTGATCCCGGCTCGACGCTCGGCGGGCGTCATCGGATCACGTAGGGGTTGAGACATGCTGGACGCGGCGAAAAAGAAGGTGATTCTAACATTGGCCCGGAGCGGCTTCTCTCTTATAGTTTTGTGTTCCCCCTCGCGCAGCCACGCTCATGGACGAAATCCGCATCCGCGGTGCCCGCACCCACAATCTCAAGAACATCAGCCTTGATCTGCCACGCAACCGGCTTACGGTCATCACCGGTCTGTCGGGCTCGGGCAAGTCCTCTCTCGCCTTTGACACCCTGTACGCCGAAGGCCAGCGTCGCTATGTAGAGTCGCTGTCGGCCTACGCCCGTCAGTTTCTGCAGCTGATGGAAAAGCCCGATGTGGACCTGATAGAAGGCCTCTCACCTGCCATTTCGATCGAGCAGAAGGCCACCAGCCACAATCCGCGCTCGACAGTCGGCACCGTCACCGAGATTCATGACTATCTGCGTCTCCTGTATGCACGGGCGGGCACGCCTCACTGCCCCGACCACCCCGAGCACGCCCTTGAGGCACAGAGCGTGGCGCAAATGGTCGACCATGTGCTCGCCTTGCCAGCGGAAACCCGGCTGATGATTCTCGCCCCCGTCGTTGAAGGGCGAAAGGGCGAGCAGCACGACCTGTTTTCCGAGCTCCGCGCCCAGGGTTTCGTACGCGTGCGAGTGGACGGCGAGGTGCACGAACTCGACAGCATGCCGCCGCTGGAAAAGGGCAAACGCCACACGGTGGAAGTCGTCATCGATCGCTTCAAGGTGCGCCCCGATCTTCGCGGACGCATTGCCGAGTCCTTCGAAACCGCCCTCACCCACGCCGACGGCCGTGCGATTGCGGTTGAGATGGACTCACAGGCAGAACATCTGTTCTCGGCCCGCTTCGCCTGCCCCGTCTGCAGCTACGCACTTGGCGAACTGGAACCCAGACTGTTTTCCTTCAACAACCCCGCAGGTGCCTGCCCGAAGTGCGACGGCCTGGGCCAGGTGGACTTCTTCGACCCCCAGCGCGTCGTTGCCCACCCTGAACTCTCGCTCGCATCCGGCGCCATCCGGGGCTGGGACCGCCGCAACCAGTTCTACTTCCAGATGCTCTCCAGCCTGTCGAACCATTACGAGTTCGACATCGAGGCGCCCTTTGAGACCCTGCCTGCCGAAATTCGCGAGATCATTTTGAGCGGATCGGGCCGCGAGAAAATCGCCTTTGTGTATCTCGCGGACAATGGCCGCATGGTGGTGAAGGAACACCCCTTTGAGGGCATCGTCCCCAACCTTGAGCGCCGCCTTCGTGAAACCGACTCGGCTGCCGTGCGCGAGGAACTGCTCAAGTTTCGCAGTACGCGCCCCTGCCCAAGCTGCGAAGGCACCCGTCTGCGCGCCGACGCACGCCATGTGCTGATCGGCGGCAGCGCCTTGCCTGCGGTGAGCCGCCTGCCGCTCGCCGAGTGCAAGACCTTTTTCGAACACTTGCAGCTCGAAGGCCATCGCGCCCGAATCGCTGACAAGATCGTCAAGGAGATAGCCGATCGCCTCAGCTTTCTGACCAATGTCGGTCTCGACTACCTTTCCCTGGATCGCGCGGCCGACACGCTGTCGGGCGGAGAGGCGCAGCGCATCCGTCTGGCGAGCCAGATCGGCTCCGGTCTGACCGGGGTGATGTACGTGCTCGACGAACCCTCGATCGGGCTGCACCAGAGAGACAACGACCGACTGCTGGAAACCCTCCGCCGGCTCCGGGATCTCGGCAATACCGTCATCGTGGTCGAACATGACGAGGACGCCATTCGCAGCGCGGACCACCTTGTCGACATGGGGCCGGGCGCGGGCGAGCACGGTGGCCACATCATCGCCAGCGGCAAGCCTGAAGAGGTCATCGCCTGCGAAGCGTCTGTGACCGGCGCCTATCTGTCGGGCCGGCGACGCATTGCCATCCCGCCCAGGCGCACGCCAGCAGACGCATCCCGCATGGTCCACCTGCGCGGCGCAAGCGGCAACAATCTCAAGGATGTTGACCTCGCCCTGCCCGTAGGCTTGTTCATCTGCGTCACCGGCGTGTCCGGATCGGGCAAGTCGACCCTGATCAACGATACGCTTGCCGCCGTCGCAGCACAGCACCTGTACCGTTCGCACGCCGAACCGGCACCGTACGTTGCCCTTGAGGGACTGGATGCATTCGACAAGGTCATCACCGTCGATCAGTCGCCGATCGGACGCACACCGCGCTCGAACCCGGCAACCTACACCGGACTGATGACGCCGATCCGCGAGCTCTTCGCAGGCGTCCCGGAGGCACGTGCCCGCGGCTACGGCCCGGGAAGATTCTCGTTCAACGTAAAAGGCGGACGCTGCGAGGCATGCCAGGGGGACGGCATGATCAAGGTTGAAATGCACTTTCTGCCCGACATGTACGTCCCCTGCGACACCTGCCACGGCAAACGCTACAACCGTGAAACGCTCGAGATCCGCTACAAGGGCAAGACGATTTACGAAGTCCTTGATATGACAGTCGAGCAGGGCTTCGACTTCTTCCGTGCGGTGCCCGCGGTCGCACGCAAACTCGAGACCCTAACCGAGGTCGGCCTGGGATATATCCGTCTGGGCCAGAGCGCGACCACGCTCTCCGGCGGCGAGGCCCAGCGCGTCAAGCTCGCACTCGAACTATCGAAGCGCGACACCGGCCGCACCCTCTACATTCTCGACGAACCCACGACCGGGCTTCATTTCCAGGACATCGAGCTCCTGCTGAAGGTGCTGCACCGACTGCGCGACCACGGCAACACCATCGTCGTCATCGAGCACAACCTCGACGTCATCAAGACCGCTGACTGGGTTATCGACATGGGCCCCGAGGGCGGCAACGGCGGCGGCACCATCGTGTGTGCAGGTCCACCCGAAGAGATCGCCTCCTGCGTCGCCAGCTACACCGGCCGTTACCTGGCGAAGGCCCTGTCGGCATAGGACGTTCGACACCTGCGCTTACATTCACGCGCCTTCCGGCGCTTGCGATGCCACCTTAGTCGTATAAGGATAGCGCTGTTATCAACATGACCGGGACACACCATGACCGAACCGGACAGCACCGCCAGAACACAATACGCGCAGCGTGTTGAGCGGCGTATCCGCTTTCTCCAGACTTTGAAGGACGCCGGACTTGGCCTCTACCTGCCGGCAGACGAACAGGCACGACAGCACAGTTTCGATCAACTCGCGCGCATGACCGCACGGCAGCGCGAACTGCCGCAACTCAGCGCGGACGACCTCTCGAAGGCTGCGGAGGCCTTTCGCACCCACATCGACGCCATGCAGGGCGTACTGCCTCACGACGTCCAATACAAGAACCGCATCCGACGCAACTGGTAAGCTTTCAAAACGCGATCAGGTTTCGCGGTAACCGTCAGGGTTACCCTGCTGCCAGCGCCAGGCGTCCTCGCACATCGTATCGAGGTCCCGCTCCGCCCGCCAACCGAGAACCTGCTCGGCAAGAGCAGGGTCGGCCCAGCACTCCGCCACGTCGCCATCCCGGCGCGGAACGATACGGAACGGTACAGGGCAGCCAGATGCCTTCTCGAACGCAAGAACGACCTCGAGCACACTGTAGCCTCGACCGGTGCCGAGATTGATCGCTGACAACGAGGGCAAGGAATCGAATCGTTCGACAGCACTGACATGTCCGCGCGCGAGATCCACCACGTGGATATAGTCCCGAACGCCCGTACCGTCGCGCGTGGGATAGTCGTTACCAAACACCTGCAACTCACCGAGCTTTCCAACCGCGACCTGGCTGACATACGGCATCAGATTATTCGGGATACCACTCGGGTCCTCACCAATCTGCCCGCTCTCATCGGCGCCAACGGGATTGAAGTAGCGCAGCAGCACCACCTTCCAGTTCGGATCGGCCGCTGCAAGGTCGCTCAGGATCTGTTCGCTCATCAGCTTGGTACGGCCATAAGGGTTCGTCGCAGCCGTGGGGAAGGACTCAGTGATCGGTACCGTGACCGGATCACCATATACCGTCGCAGAAGAACTGAAGACGATGCGCTTGACGCCGAACTCACCCATCACTTCGAGCAGCGAAAACAGACCGCCCAGGTTGTTGTCGTAATAGGCGAGCGGGATCCGCACCGACTCACCTACAGCCTTCTTGGCCGCGAAATGAATGACCGCCGTGACGGAGTGTGCCGTGAATACCGCCCTGAGCGCATCACGATCGCGAACGTCCGCCTCGACAATCGCCCGAAACGTCCTGCCGGCAAGCGCTTCGACACGCGTCAAGGCCAGCGGTGACGAGTTCGAGAAGTCGTCGACCACCACCACCTCATGCCCACCCTTGAGCAAGGCCACGCAGGTGTGCGAACCGATATAGCCCGCTCCGCCCGTCACAAGAATCACGCTCATCCGCATCCTCCACACCGCAAGTAAGAGACGAAAAAAAAGGCCGGGTATCCCCGACCTTTTTATACCAAGCGAATCTTACAAAGATCCAGCTTAGGCAGCAACAGCTTCTTCTTCGACCACGACATCCGTTTCCGGACGATCGAGCAGTTCAACGAAAGCCATCGGTGCGTTGTCGCCATCACGGAAACCGCACTTCAGGATGCGAAGGTAACCGCCGTTACGCGATGCGTAACGCGGACCCAGCGCGTCGAACAGCTTGACGACCATTTCGCGGTCGCGCAGACGATCGAATGCCAGACGACGATTTGCCAGGCTCGGCTTCTTGCCCAGCGTGATCATCGGCTCGACGACCCGACGCAGTTCCTTTGCCTTCGGGAGCGTCGTCTTGATTACTTCATGGCGCAGCAGAGCGTTAGCCATGTTACGGAACATCGCCTGACGATGGCTGCTGGTCCGGTTCAGCTTGCGAAGACCATTACGGTGACGCATATTAATTCCTCACTTCACTGATACCGATTAACCGAGCTTCTCGAGCCCAGCCGGCGGCCAGTTTTCCAGTTTCATCCCCAGGGTCAGCCCACGAGTGGCCAACACTTCCTTGATCTCATTCAGCGACTTACGGCCGAGGTTCGGCGTCTTGAGCAACTCAGTTTCGGTACGCTGGATCAGATCACCGATGTAGTAGATGTTCTCAGCCTTGAGACAATTGGCCGAACGCACCGTCAACTCGAGATCATCAACCGGGCGCAACAACACCGGGTCAATCGTCACTTCAGGCTTCACGACATCGGTAACCGGCGTGCCTTCGAGGTCGGCAAACACCGACAGTTGATCCATCAGCACGCGAGCCGCATAGCGAATCGCCTCTTCCGGATCAACAGCACCGTTGGTCTCGATATCGATAACCAGTCTGTCCAGATCGGTACGCTGTTCCACACGAGCACTTTCAACCAGGTAGCTCACGCGACGAACAGGACTGAAGGATGCATCGAGAACGATGCGTCCGATGGTCTTGCTCTCGCCATTTGCCGGCCGGCTGTTGCCCGGAACATAACCGCGACCTTCCTCGATCTTGATCTGCATATCGAGGTTGCCACCGGGTGCCAGATGCGCAATCACATGCCCCGGGTTGATGATATCGACGTCATGTCCGGTTTCGATATCGGCGGCAGTCACCAGGCCTTCACCCGATTTCACGAGACGAAGCGTCGTCTCGCTGCGGTTGTGGAGCTTGAACACCACACCTTTCAGGTTAAGCAGGAGATCGACGATATCTTCACGCATGCCATCCAGCGTCGAATATTCGTGCAGGACGCCTTCGATCGTCACTTCCGTCGCTGCATGCCCCGGCAGCGAGGAAAGGAGGATGCGCCGCAGCGCATTCCCCAGGGTATGGCCAAACCCGCGCTCGAACGGTTCCATCGTCACCCGCGCCTGTACAGGCGAGATGCTCTGGACGTCGATGATGCGCGGTTTCAGCAGTGCATTGCTTTGCATCAACATTTCCTCGGAACTAGAAGCTCGACTCCCAATTAACGGGAGTACAGTTCCACAACCAGACCTTCGTTGATTGTGGGCGGCAGTTCGCTACGCTGCGGGTAGGCCTTGAAGACACCCTTACCAGCCTTGGCATCCATCTCGATCCACTCGGGAAAGCCACGCGACTCAGCTGCTTCAAGCGCAGCCTTGACACGCAGATGACCACGAACGCGCTCAACGAGTTCGACCACGTCGCCCGGCTTGACCAGGTACGACGGGATGTTCACACGCTTGCCATTCACGAGGACGCCGTTGTGACGAACAACCTGGCGCGATTCGGCACGCGAACCACCGAAGCCCATGCGATAGGCGACGGAGTCGAGACGACCTTCGAGCAGTTGCAGCAGGTTTTCACCCGTCTGACCGCGACGACGATCGGCTTCGGAATAAACACGGCGGAACTGCGCTTCAAGCACGCCGTAGAGACGACGGATCTTCTGCTTTTCGCGAAGTTGCACGCCATAGCCGGAAAGACGCTGACCGGAACGCTGACCATGCTGGCCGGGCGCATAGGCACGGCGCTCGATGGCGCATTTATCGGTGAAGCACTTCTCAGCCTTCAGGAACAGTTTTTCACCCTCGCGACGGCACTGACGGCACTTCGGGTCGAGATTACGAGCCACGTTTCAACTCCTTAGATACGGCGCTTTTTGGGCGGACGGCAGCCGTTATGCGGGATCGGCGTGATGTCGGTAATGCTGGAGATCTTGATCCCCAGTGCATTCAACGCACGAACCGCTGACTCACGCCCCGGGCCAGGGCCCTTGATGCGCACTTCAAGATTCTTGATGCCGCATTCCAGCGCCACTTTGCCGGCCGCTTCGCCTGCGACCTGAGCAGCAAACGGCGTGCTCTTGCGCGAACCCTTGAAGCCAGCGCCGCCGGAGGTTGCCCACGAAAGAGCATTGCCTTGACGGTCGGTGATCGTAATGATCGTGTTGTTGAAGCTCGCGTGAACGTGCACGATACCTTCAGCGACGTTCTTCTTGATCTTCTTACGGACCTTTGTTGCAGTCTTAGCCATAATTAAATCCTATCACTTCTTGCCAGCGATCGACTTGCGCGGGCCCTTGCGGGTACGAGCATTGGTCTTGGTGCGCTGACCGCGACACGGCAAACCACGACGGTGACGGACACCACGGTAGCAACCCAGGTCCATCAGACGCTTGATGTTCATGGTGACTTCGCGACGCAGGTCGCCTTCTACCACAAACCGAGCCACTTCATCGCGCAGCTTCTCCATGTCCGACTCGGTAAGGTCTTTGACCTTAACGTTGCGGGCAATAGCAGCAGCATCGCAAATCTTCTGAGCACGCGAACGGCCGATCCCATAGACAGCGGTCAGCGCGATCTCGGCATGCTTGTGGTTGGGAATGTTTACCCCAGCAATACGGGCCATTCGTTTACCCCAAAACGCTAAACATTAAATTTTAATACCTAGGACTGACAAGATCAACCCTGGCGCTGCTTGTGTCGCGGATCGGTGCAGATAACGCGCACCACACCCTTGCGACGGATGATCTTGCAATTGCGGCAGATCCTCTTTACTGAAGCCTGAACTCTCATGCTTTGCTCCTGTTTCTAATATCTTCTACATGGTCCGGAACACGATCCGACCCTTTGGCCGGGTCATTCGGCGTCAGCTGGACCGCTACCTGTTCTTGCGAAAGACAGCAGGCAATCGAGCCTGCTGCTTCCGAAGATGCGCTCGCGCAACCTGGGGTCGCATTCGAGCTTGACTCTGGCCGCCATACCGGAGGGCACTGCGGCCCAACCGGAATCTTGGTCACACCAATCGCCGTCACCGGCGATCACCTCATCGGAAGACCTGCTCCCTTGAAGTTCGCCTTTTTCAACAGGCTTTCGTACTGGTGCGACATGACGTACGCCTGAACCTGAGCCATGAAGTCCATCGTTACAACCACGATGATCAGCAGCGAGGTCCCGCCGAAATAGAACGGTACGTTCCACTTCAGGATCAGAAACTCCGGCAACAGGCAGACCAGCGTGATATACACCGCACCGGCCAACGTAAGACGCATCAGAATCTTGTCGATATAGCGCGCCGTCTGATCGCCCGGACGAATTCCAGGGACAAAAGCACCGCTCTTCTTCAGGTTATCTGCAGTTTCGCGGGCGTTGAACACCAGAGCCGTATAGAAAAAGCAGAAAAACACGATCGCAACTGCGTACAACATGACATAGATCGGCTGCCCGGGAGCGAGCGTAGATGAAATGTCACGCAACCACGTCATGCCCTCTGACGCACCGAACCACTGCCCCAGCGTAGCCGGGAACAGGATGATACTCGAGGCGAAAATCGGTGGAATCACACCCGACATGTTCAGCTTCAGGGGAAGATGGGAGCTCTGCCCACCGTACACCTTGTTGCCAACCTGACGCTTTGCGTAATTCACCAGGATCTTTCGTTGTCCTCGTTCGACAAAGACTACAAACCCTGTCACCACCACTACCAGCACACAAATCAGCAACGCAGTGAAGGGATGCATCGCGCCGGTGCGAACCAGCTCGAACAACCCGCCAATCGCGCTTGGCAAACCTGCAGCAATACCGGCAAAGATGATGATGGAAATGCCGTTGCCAATGCCACGCTCAGTGATCTGCTCACCCAGCCACATCAGGAACATCGTTCCCGTGACCAGAGTCGCTACGCTCACCAGCCGGAATGTCATTCCCGGATCGAGCACCAGCCCGGCTTGCCCTTCGAGCGCCATTGCAATCCCGAGGGACTGCGCTAAAGCCAGCACCAGGGTACCGTAACGCGTGTACTGGGTGATCTTGCGCCGGCCTGCCTCACCTTCCTTCTTCAGCGCCTCGAACTGAGGCACTGCAACCGTCATCAACTGCATGATGATGGATGCGGAAATGTAAGGCATGATCCCCAGCGCGAAGATCGTGAAGCGCGACAGCGCCCCGCCAGAAAAAAGGTTGAAGACCCCAAGGATTCCGCCGGCTTGCGACTGGAACAACTCCGCAAGCCGTTCGGGATCGATTCCGGGAACGGGAATGTGAGCGCCAAGGCGATAAACAATCAAGGCACCGAGCAAAAACAGCAGTCGGTTCTTGAGATCGCCAAAACGCCCGGGATTCCCTACCGCGGCAGCTGGTTTGGCCACAATCGTACCTTTGCTTACTCAGCCGAGACGGAACCGCCGGCAGCCTCGATGGCAGCGCGAGCGCCACGAGTTGCACCAACGCCCCGAAGGATCACTTTCTTGCTGATTTCACCCGACAGAACAACCTTTGCCGAAAGCGAGTCAGCAGGAACGATACCAGCCTGCATCAATACCAACAGATCCACTTCGTCGACCGGCAGTGCTGCCAGTTCGGACAGGCGGACTTCTGCGTTGCGAGCACGCGTCAGCGAGACAAAGCCACGCTTCGGCAGGCGGCGCTGCAGGGGCATCTGACCGCCCTCGAAGCCAACCTTGTGGAAACCGCCGGCACGGGACTTCTGTCCCTTGTGTCCGCGGCCGCAGGTCTTGCCCAGGCCGCTACCGATACCACGACCTACGCGCTTGGCGGCAGACTTCGAGCCAGCGCCCGGTTTAATCGTATTCAGGCGCATATCAAGCCTCGTACTTAACCAGATAGGACACCTTGTTGATCATGCCGCGAACTTCCGGCGTATCGATCAACTCGACGCAGTGGTTCAGGCGACGAAGGCCCAGACCACGAACCGTCGCACGGTGTGATTGCTTGGTTCCGATCACGCTTTTCACAAGCGTGACCTTGATTTTCTTGTCGGTCATCGCTTACCCCAGAATCTCTTCGACGGTCTTGCCGCGCTTGGCCGCAATCTCCGACGGGGTGTTGATCGCCATCAGCCCGTTGATCGTGGCACGGACCACGTTGTACGGGTTGGTCGAACCGATGCACTTGCAGATGATGTCGGTAACGCCCATCACCTCAAACACAGCGCGCATCGGACCACCGGCAATGATGCCGGTACCGCCGGGAGCCGGCTGCATGAGCACCGAGGCGGCGCCGTGCTTACCGATAACGGTATGCTGAAGCGTACCGTTCTTGAGCGACACCTTAGCCAGCTTGCGACGGGCTTCGTCCATCGCCTTCTGAACTGCTACCGGCACTTCGCGGGACTTGCCCTTACCCATACCGATGCCGCCATCGCCATCGCCCACCACGGTCAGTGCAGCGAAGCCGAGAATACGGCCACCCTTCACAACCTTGGTAACGCGATTGATCGCGACCATCTTTTCACGCATGCCGTCGTCGCGCTCCTCGGAGGCTTGCGGGCGCTTGGTTTGCTGCTTAGCCATTCGAATCCTCGCTTAGAACTTAAGGCCGCCTTCACGGGCAGCCTCAGCCAACGTCTTGACGCGGCCGTGATAGAGGAAGCCCGAGCGGTCAAACGCAACCGTCTCGACCCCGGCAGCCTTGGCGCGCTCGGCAATCAACTTGCCGACCACTGCAGCTGCTTGTTTGTTGCCGCCATTGGCAAGCTCGGCACGAACCGCAGGTTCGACGGTGGAAGCAGCCGCGAGAACGCGGGAGCCGCAGCCGGAAATCACCTGGGCATACATGTGCGCATTGGAACGGAACACGGTGAGGCGCACCGCCTTGAGCTCCGCAAGCTTGGCGCGAGTTTTACGCGCACGGCGAAGACGAGTTTCTTTTCTGTTCATGACGAACCGCCTTACTTCTTCTTGGTTTCCTTGAGCACAACCACTTCGTCCGAATAACGGACGCCCTTGCCCTTGTAGGGTTCGGGAGCGCGGTATGCCCGCACCTCGGCCGCGACCTGACCGACTTGCTGCTTGTCGATACCCTTGATCACGATCTCGGTTTGAGTGGGAGTTTCAGCCTTCACGCCGGCGGGCAACTGGTGCACGACGGGGTGGGAGAAACCCAGCGAGAGATTCAACTTGTCGCCCTGGGCCTGAGCGCGATAACCAACGCCGACCAGGTTGAGCTTGCGCTCGAAGCCCTTCGTCACGCCAGTCACCATGTTGTTCACCAACGAACGCACGGTTCCGGACATGGCGCCAGCATTGACAACACCTTCGCGCGCCTTGCACACGAGGTTGTCGCCATCGCGCTCGACCGTCACGGCCGAGCTGAGCGCCTGGCGAATGACACCGAGCGGCCCCTTGACCGCAATTTCGGCTGCCGAGATCGTAACCTCGACACCACTCGGAATTGCGACCGGATTCTTAGCTACACGAGACATGAAATCCCCCTTTAGGCCACGAGGCAGATAACTTCACCGCCAACCCTGCTGGAGCGGGCTGCACGATCAGTCATCACACCACGGGGCGTCGACACGATGGCGACACCCAGACCATTCATCACGCGCGGCAGATCTTCGCTGCCCTTGTACACGCGGAGGCCGGGACGGCTGACGCGGTCAATGCGCTCGATTACCGGGCGGCCGGCGTAATACTTCAGCGCAACTTCGAGCTGCGCCTTGCCGTCTGCATCATGCACGACGTAACCGTCGATGTAGCCTTCGTCCTGAAGAACCTTGGCGATTGCGACCTTAAGCTTCGACGAGGGCATGCTCACGTTCGCTTTCTGGGCTTGCTGCCCATTGCGAATACGCGTCAGCATGTCGGCGATCGGATCGGACATACTCATCTTCTATTCTCCTTACCAGCTCGCCTTGGTCATGCCGGGCACTTCACCGCGGAAAGCAATTTCACGCAGCTTGTTACGACACAGACCAAACTTACGGAAAACGCCACGCGGACGACCCGTCAGAGCGCAGCGGTTACGACCACGCGAAGGACTCGAATTACGCGGCAGCTGCTGCAGCGCGAGACGAGCGGACATGCGCTCTTCTTCCGACAGCTTCATATCGTTGATCTGTGCGTTGAGCGCAGCACGCTTGGCGGCGTACTTTTCCACCGTCTTGCGGCGCTTTTCTTCACGATTGATCAGAGCCAGTTTCGCCATATCACCCTCAATTCTTGAACGGGAACTTGAATGCACCCAGCAGCGCACGCGCTTCCTGGTCATTCTTAGCCGTCGTCGTGATGCTGATGTTCATCCCGCGCAGCGCGTCGATCTTGTCGTACTCGATTTCCGGGAAGATGATCTGCTCTTTGACACCGAGGTTGTAGTTGCCACGGCCATCAAAGCCCTTGGCAGCGATACCACGGAAGTCACGAACGCGCGGCAACGCGATGGTCACCAGTCGATCGAGGAATTCGTACATCTTCGGACCGCGCAGGGTGACCATGCAGCCAATCGGATAGCCGTCACGAATCTTGAAGCCGGCAATCGATTTGCGAGCTTTCGTCGCCACCGGCTTCTGACCAGCAATCTTGGTCATGTCGCCGATTGCGTGCTCGAGCACTTTCTTGTCACCAACAGCTTCACCCACACCCATGTTCAGGGTGATCTTGGTGATGCGCGGCACTTCCATGACGGACTTGTAGCCAAACTGCTTGAGCAGCTCGGGCACTACAGCGTCCTTATAAACTTGTTGCAAGCGAGCCATTGTCACTCCTTACGCATCCACCAGCTCGCCATTCGACTTGAAGAAGCGTGCCTTGCGGCCGTCCTCAAGCACCTTGATCCCGACGCGGTCAGCTTTCTGCGACGCGGGATTGAACAGCGCGATGTTCGAAACATGGATCGGCATCTCTTTCTCGACAATGCCACCGACCTCACCCTTGAGGGGATTCGGGCGAACATGCTTCTTCACCCGATTCACACCCTCAACCACCAGACGCTCGTCATCTACACGACGGAGCACCGAGCCACGGCGCCCACGGTCTTTACCCGTCAGCACCACAACTTCATCACCCTTGCGGATCTTGTTCATCTCATCGACTCCTCAGAGCACTTCGGGCGCCAGCGAGACGATCTTCATGAACCGCTCGGAGCGCAGCTCACGCGTCACGGGCCCAAAGATACGGGTGCCGATGGGCTCGAGCTTGTTATTCAAAAGCACAGCAGCATTGTTGTCGAACTTAACCAGAGAGCCATCCGGACGACGGACACCCTTGGCGGTACGCACAACGACCGCGTTGTATACATCACCCTTCTTGACACGCCCACGGGGTGCAGCATCCTTGACGGTGACCTTGATAATGTCACCGATGCCGGCATAACGACGTCTTGAACCGCCGAGTACCTTGATGCACATCACCGAGCGCGCGCCAGTGTTGTCGGCTACATCGAGCCTGGACTGCATTTGAATCATGAATTTATCTCCAACTTATCCCGCAGCGCGGTCAGTATTGGAACCCGTCAGGGTAGGATGCCCCGACGAATCCCGGAGCAAGATTTGAAAGTATAACAGCTTGGCACCGGAGCGCCAAGCTGTTCTTGCAAAAATTGCAAACCAACCTGATCAGATCACACGTGCCTTTTCGAGCACTTGCGTTACACGCCAGGTTTTGGTCCGCGACATCGGACGACACTCTTCGATTTCGACGAGGTCGCCCTGCGTTGCAGCGCCATTTTCAACATGCGCGTGGTACTTGGCAGAACGGGTAATGATCTTGCCGTACAGCGGGTGCTTGACCCGGCGCTCGACCAGAACGGTTACCGTCTTGTCCATCTTGTCGCTCACGACACGCCCAACGAGGGCGCGGCGAACCTTTTCTGCTTGCTCGCTCATTATGCACCCGCCTTTTCGCGAAGGAGCGTACGGACACGCGCGATGTCGCGACGCACCTTACCCATTTGGCTCGTGTTGCCAAGCTGCTGTGTTGCAAGTTGCATGCGCAGGGAAAACTGCGCTTTCAACAGCTCGAGCAACTCCTGGTTCAATTCATCTGCGCTCTTGGCGCGGAGTTCACTCGCTTTCATGCTTGCCCCAACTGACGGGTCACAAATACGGTCTCAAGCGGAAGCTTGGCGGCGGCAAGCCGGAAAGCTTCACGCGCGAGCGCTTCGTCAACACCATCCATTTCGTAGAGCACCTTGCCCGGCTGGATCTCTGCGACCCAGTACTCGGGATTGCCCTTACCGTTACCCATTCGAACTTCAGCCGGCTTACGCGAAATCGGCTTGTCCGGGAAAATCCGGATCCAGATCCGGCCACCACGCTTGATGTGACGCGTCATTGCACGACGTGCCGCTTCAATCTGACGAGCGGTCAGGCGTCCGCGCCCGACTGCCTTCAGACCGAAGTCACCGAAGCTGACCTTGGCACCACGGGTGGCAACACCCGTGTTGCGGCCTTTCTGCTCCTTACGATACTTTCTTCTCGACGGCTGCAGCATCATTCACTCCTGCTATCTTCGCGGCGAGCGGGACGACGACCCGGACGGCCTTCACCATCACGGGGCGCGCCACGGCGGCCACGGCGGTTATCGGCTTCGGGCTCGGCGACCACCGGCTGCTCGTTGCGACCAAGCATCTCGCCCTTGTAAACCCAGACCTTGATACCGATGATGCCGTACGTGGTCTTGGCTTCGGAAACACCGTAATCGATGTTTGCACGAAGCGTGTGCAGCGGCACACGACCTTCACGGTACCACTCGGTACGAGCGATCTCGGCGCCGTTCAGACGACCGGCACTCATGATCTTGATGCCCTGGGCGCCAAGGCGCATTGCATTCTGCATCGCACGCTTCATGGCGCGACGGAACATGATGCGCTTCTCGAGCTGCTGTGCGATCGAATCGGCGATCAGCTTGGCGTCGATCTCGGGCTTGCGAACTTCTTCGATGTTCACATGCACGGGCACGCCGACGATTTGCTGCAGATCGCGCTTGAGCGCTTCGATGTCTTCGCCCTTCTTGCCGATGACCACACCCGGACGCGCGCTGTACAGCGTGATGCGTGCATTCTTGGCGGGACGCTCGATGACCACACGCGCAACCGACGCGTGCGAAAGGCGCTTCTTCAGGTAATCACGAACCTTCAGATCTTCCTGAAGCATCTTCGAGAAGTCCTGGCTCGATGCGTACCAGCGGGAAGTCCAGTCACGCGTAACGGCGAGGCGGAATCCGGTGGGATGTATTTTCTGACCCATATATCCTCCTTACTCGCCGACGGTCACGTAAATGTGGCAGGTAGGCTTGGAAATACGATTTCCGCGCCCTTTCGCACGCGCCGTGAAGCGCTTGAGGGTGGTGCCCTCTTCCACATGAATCGTTTTGACCTTCAGCGCATCGATATCGGCGCCGTCATTGTGCTCGGCGTTCGCGATTGCCGACTCGACAACCTTGCGAATGATCTTTGCGCCCTTTTTCGGCGAAAAAGCCAGGACATTCAGAGCCTGATCAACGGAACGACCGCGAACCAGATCGGCCACGAGGCGGCCTTTCTGCGCTGAGAGGCGCACACCACGGAGAATTGCTTTGGTTTCCATGATTACCTCTTAGCCTTCTTGCTCGCAGCGTGGCCCTTGAAGGTACGCGTCAGAGCAAACTCGCCCAGCTTGTGGCCGACCATGTTCTCGGACACGTAGACCGGGATGTGCTGACGACCGTTATGGACTGCAATCGTCAGGCCGACAAAGTCGGGCAGGACGGTGGAACGACGCGACCAGGTCTTGACCGGACGCTTGTCGTTGCTCGCCCGTGCGGCGTCGACCTTCTTCAGAAGGTGCGCGTCGATGAACGGGCCTTTCTTAATAGAACGTGCCATCTGTTACCCCTTAACGCTTGTGACGACGCTGCACGATCATCGTGTCGGTACGCTTGTTGCTGCGGGTACGGTAACCCTTAGCAGGCGTGCCCCACGGGCTGACCGAAACGCGACCTTCGCCGGTACGACCTTCACCACCACCATGCGGGTGATCCACCGGGTTCATGGCAACACCACGAACCGTCGGGCGGATACCACGCCAGCGGTTTGCACCAGCCTTGCCGATCTTGCGCAGGCTGTGCTCTTCGTTACCGACTTCGCCGATCGTGGCACGACATTCGACGTGAACACGACGAATCTCGCCCGAGCGCAGACGCAGCTGAGCGTAAACGCCCTCACGCGCCAGCAGCTGAACCGACGTACCGGCAGCGCGCGCCATCTGCGCACCCTTGCCAGGCATCATTTCCACACAGTGAATGGTGGAACCGACCGGAATGTTCCGGATCGGCAGCGCGTTACCGGCCTTGATCGGGGCCTCGACGCCACTCACGACCTGCTGGCCGACGACCACACCGCGCGGAGCGATGATGTAACGACGCTCGCCATCGGCATAGCACAGCAGTGCGATGTTTGCCGAACGGTTCGGGTCGTACTCGATGCGCTCAACCTTGGCAACGACGCCGTCCTTGTTGCGGCGGAAGTCGATGACGCGGTAGTGCTGCTTGTGACCACCACCCTGGTGACGCACCGTGATGCGACCCGTGTTGTTACGACCGGCCTTGCTGCTCTTCTTCTCGAGCAGACCGTCGAAAGGACGGCCCTTGTAGAGGTCGGCGTTGACCACCTTGACCATCGAACGACGGCCGGCGGAGGTAGGCTTGAGTTTTACCAGTGCCATAATTGATTACTCCCCAGCCGCAAAGTTGATTTCCTGGCCGGGCTTGAGGCAAACGAAGGCCTTCTTCCAGTCTTTGCGACGACCGACGGTGCGGCCCGAACGCTTGACCTTGCCCTTGACGTTCAGGACCTGAACCGACTCAACCTGCACCTTGAACAGCAGCTCAACAGCCGCCTTCACCTCGGGCTTGGTTGCGTCGGACGCGACCTTGAACACCACCTGCTCGTTCTTGTCGGCGACATAGGTCGCCTTTTCGGAAATCTGAGGGGCAAGCAACACCTGCAGCAGACGTTCCTGAGTAATAGCGCTCATTGCCACGATTCCTCCATCTTTGCCAGCGCACCCTTGGTGACCAGCACCTTCGGGAAACGCACCAGCGAAACCGGATCGGCCTCGTGAACGTCGAGCACCAGAACCTGATTCAGGTTGCGCGAGGACAAGAACAGGTTCTCGTCCAGGCCATCGGTGATCACCAGCACGGAGTCCAGACCCATACCCTTGAGCTTCTGAACCAGCATGCGGGTCTTCGGCGCCTCAACGCTGAAATCCTCGACCACAGCAAGACGGTCTTCGCGAGCCAGCTGCGAGAGAATCGCGGCAACACCGGCGCGATACATCTTGCGGTTGACCTTCTGCGAGAAGTTCTCGTCGGGCGAGTTCGGGAAGATCTTGCCGCCGCCACGCCAGAGCGGGCTGGACGCCATACCGGCACGAGCGTTACCCGTACCTTTCTGACGGAAAGGCTTGCGCGTCGATTTGTTAACCTCGGCACGACCCTTCTGGGCACGATTACCCGAACGTGCATTCGCCTGATAGGCGGTCACGAGCTGGTGAATCAGCGCTTCGTTGTATTCACGGCCAAACAGCACGTCAGACGCCTGCAGCGTCGACGCAGCCTGACCCTGATCATTCAATAGTTTCAGTTCCATTGCGTAATCGCCCCTCAAGCCTTGACCGCGGGACGAACGACTACGTCGCCACCCTTGGAGCCCGGCACCGCGCCCTTGATCAGGAGCAGTTGACGCTCGACGTCAACACGCACGATCTCGAGACCTTGCGTGGTGCGCTGAACGTTGCCGTATTGACCAGCCATGCGCTTACCAGGAAACACACGACCCGGGTCCTGCGCCATACCGATCGAGCCCGGCGAATTGTGCGACACGGAGTTACCGTGCGACGCGCGGTTCGATGCGAAGTTGTGACGCTTCTGAACACCGGAGAAACCCTTACCGATGGTGACACCCGTCACGTCGACCTTCTGGCCAACAGCGAACAGATCAGCACCGACGGCGTCACCAGCCTTGAAGCCGGAGACTTGCTCGGCATCAACGCGGAACTCGCGCAGAATGCGGCAGGGCTCGACACCCGCCTTGGCGAGATGCCCGGCGAGCGATTTGACGACGCGACTGGCGCGACGCTTACCTACAGCGACCTGGACCGCGGCATAGCCGTCGGTTTCAGGCGTCTTGATCTGGGACACACGGTTGTCGGACACGTCAAGCACCGTCACCGGGATGGTCCTGCCATCCTCAGCAAAGATGCGAGTCATGCCGACCTTGCGCCCTACAAGGCCTAGACTCATTTTTTTCTCCTGATTCCCGGTTTCGATTGACCGGGGGTCGAACAAATAAATTGCACCAAAAGGCACAAGGGCCGGATTATACCGGCCCTATCGAAATAAACGCAAGCGCGATTATTACTGCAGCTTGATCTCTACATCCACACCAGCCGGCAGATCCAGCTTCATCAGTGCATCAACCGTCTTGTCGGTCGGATCCACGATATCCATCAGGCGCTGGTGAGTGCGAATTTCCATCTGGTCGCGCGAAGCCTTGTTGACGTGCGGCGAGCGCAGCAGGTCAAAACGCTCGATACGCGTCGGCAGCGGCACGGGACCACGGACGACAGCACCGGTGCGCTTGGCAGTGTCAACGATTTCGAGTGCCGACTGATCGATCAGGCGGTAGTCGAAAGCTTTCAGGCGGATGCGGATTTTCTGGCTTTGCATGATTTTGTTCCCAAAGAGCGAATGCGCGGAGCCCTGTGGCCCCGCGCAGTTTTTATGTTACTCGATGATCTTGGCGACGACACCGGCGCCAACAGTACGGCCACCTTCGCGAATTGCGAAGCGCAGACCTTCTTCCATGGCGATCGGGGCGATCAGCTTGACGGTGATCGACACGTTGTCGCCCGGCATGACCATCTCGGTGCCTTCCGGCAGCGTGATCGAACCGGTCACGTCCGTGGTACGGAAGTAGAACTGCGGACGGTAGTTCGCGAAGAACGGGGTGTGACGACCACCCTCTTCCTTCGACAGAACATACACTTCACCCGTGAAGTGGGTGTGCGGCTTGATCGAACCCGGCTTGCACAGCACCTGGCCACGCTCGACATCTTCACGCTTGGTGCCGCGCAGCAGCACGCCAACGTTGTCGCCAGCCTGACCCTGATCGAGCAGCTTGCGGAACATTTCAACACCGGTGCAGGTGGTCTTGACCGTGGCCTTGATGCCCACGATTTCGATTTCTTCACCGACCTTGACGACACCGCGCTCAACACGACCGGTCACCACGGTACCGCGGCCGGAGATCGAGAACACGTCTTCGATCGGCAGCAGGAAGGGCTTGTCGATTGCACGCTCAGGCGTCGGGATGTAGCTGTCAAGCGCAGCAGCCAGTTCGAAAATGGCCGGCTCGCCGATCGGCGACTGGTCACCCTCGAGCGCCTTCAGCGCCGAACCCTTGATGATGGGCACGTCGTCGCCCGGGAAGTCGTACTTGGACAACAGTTCGCGCACTTCCATCTCGACGAGCTCAAGCAGCTCTTCGTCGTCGACCATGTCGCACTTGTTCAGGAACACGATGATGTACGGAACACCAACCTGACGCGCCAGCAGAATGTGCTCGCGAGTCTGAGGCATCGGGCCGTCAGCGGCCGAACACACCAAGATCGCGCCGTCCATCTGCGCAGCACCGGTAATCATGTTCTTCACGTAGTCAGCGTGACCCGGGCAGTCAACGTGAGCGTAGTGACGATTTTCGGTTTCGTACTCGACGTGTGCGGTGTTGATCGTGATACCGCGTGCCTTTTCTTCAGGCGCGCTGTCGATCGACGCATAGTCCTTGGCCTCGCCACCGAACTTCTTCGACAGAATCGTCGTGATTGCCGCCGTCAGCGTGGTCTTGCCATGGTCAACGTGGCCAATCGTGCCAACGTTTACGTGCGGCTTCGTACGCTCAAACTTACCCTTAGCCATTACTAAATCCTCGCTTTAGATCGTTGATTACTTGCGATTGTTGATCACTGCCTCGGCAACGCTCTTGGGCGCTTCCGAGTAGTGCTTGAATTCCATCGAATAGGTCGCACGACCCTGTGACAGCGAGCGCAGCTGGGTCGCATAACCGAACATCTCGGCAAGCGGCACTTCAGCCTTGATCTCTTTCACACCACCGATGAGGTCTTCCATGCCCTGAACGATACCGCGACGACCCGACAGATCGCCCATCACGTTACCCATGTAGTCCTCAGGCGTCTCGACCACGACAGCCATCATCGGCTCGAGCAGCACGGGGTTGGCCTTGCGCATTGCATCCTTGAAGGCCATCGAAGCAGCCATCTTGAACGCGTTTTCGTTCGAGTCGACATCGTGGTAGGAACCGTCAAACAGCGTGACCTTCACATCCACGACCGGGAAGCCGGCGAGCACGCCGTTCGGCAGCGTATCCTGCAGACCCTTGTCGACCGCCGGGATGTATTCGCGCGGAACCACACCACCCTTGATCGCATCGACGAATTCGTAACCCTTGCCGGTTTCGTTCGGCTCGAGCTTGATCCACACGTGACCGTACTGTCCGCGACCACCAGACTGCTTGACGAACTTGCCTTCCTGCTCGACAGCCTTGCGGATTGCCTCGCGGTATGCAACCTGAGGCGCACCGACGTTTGCTTCGACGTTGAACTCACGCTTCATGCGGTCGACGATGATCTCGAGGTGCAGTTCGCCCATACCCGAGATGATGGTCTGACCAGATTCTTCGTCAGTACGCACGCGGAACGACGGATCTTCTGCAGCCAGACGACCCAGCGCAATACCCATGCGCTCCTGGTCGCTCTTGGTCTTCGGCTCAACGGCAACGTGAATCACCGGATCCGGGAAGATCATGCGCTCAAGAATGATGGGTGCGCTCGGATCACACAGGGTTTCACCCGTGGTCACTTCCTTCAGGCCCACGCAGGCTGCGATGTCGCCAGCCAGCACTTCCTTGATTTCTTCACGCTCGTTGGCGTGCATCTGCAGGATCCGACCGATACGCTCTTTCTTGCCCTTCACCGAGTTCAGCACGGTCTCACCGGAGTTCAGCACGCCGGAGTAAACACGCACGAAGGTCAGCTGACCGACGAACGGGTCGGTCATGAGCTTGAATGCCAGCGCCGAGAACTTTTCCTTGTCGTCAGCCTTACGCGAAGTTTCCTTCTCGTCGTCATCAATACCAACGACCGGGGGAATATCCACCGGCGAAGGCAGCAGTTCGATGACGGCGTCGAGCATGCGCTGGACACCCTTGTTCTTGAATGCGGTACCGCACAGCATCGGCTGAATTTCGCAAGCCAGCGTGCGCTGACGCAGACCGGCATTGATCTTCTCAGGCGACAGATCACCGTTCTCGAGGTACTCATTCATCAGGTCTTCGTTGGCTTCTGCAGCCGCCTCAACCATCTGTTCGCGCCACTCGTTTGCAAGCTCGACGAGCTCTGCAGGAATCTCTCTGTACTCGAACTTCATACCCTGGGACGCTTCGTCCCAGATGATCGCTTTCATGCGAACCAGATCGACAACACCGGTAAAGGTATCTTCGGCACCGATAGGAATCACGATCGGCACGGGATTTGCCTTCAGGCGCTGCTTCATCTGCTCGACGACCTTGAAGAAGTTGGCGCCGGAGCGGTCCATCTTGTTCACGAAGGCCAGACGAGGAACCTTGTACTTGGTAGCCTGACGCCACACGGTTTCCGACTGCGGCTGAACACCACCCACAGCGCAGTAGACCATGCACGCGCCGTCGAGCACACGCATGGAACGCTCGACTTCGATCGTGAAGTCAACGTGTCCCGGGGTGTCGATGATGTTGAAGCGGTGCTCGGGATAGGACATTTCCATGCCCTTCCAGAAGCAGGTCGTCGCAGCGGAGGTAATCGTGATCCCGCGCTCCTGCTCTTGCGCCATCCAGTCCATGGTGGCGGCGCCATCATGCACCTCACCAATCTTGTGATTGACACCGGTGTAGAAAAGGATGCGCTCGGTCGTTGTCGTCTTGCCGGCGTCGATGTGCGCTGAGATACCGATGTTGCGGTAGCGCTCAATAGGAGTCTTGCGAGCCACGTTTTACCTGCCTTACGTTATTCGCGCAGCATGCGCGATGAACCGTTCGTTTCGTTAAAAACAATCGAGCCCTATACAGGGCTCGAAACACCGCCACCAATAAGAATCAGAAGCGGTAGTGTGAGAATGCCTTGTTAGCCTCGGCCATCCTGTGGACTTCCTCGCGCTTCTTCATGGCAGCGCCACGGCCATCAGCAGCCTCGAGCAGCTCGCCAGCAAGACGCTGGGCCATCGACTTCTCGGCACGCTTACGGGCCGACTCACGCAGCCAGCGCATCGAGAGCGCCATACGGCGGGAAGGACGAACCTCGACCGGCACCTGGTAGTTTGCACCACCGACGCGACGGCTCTTGACTTCGACCACCGGCTTGACGTTGGCAACCGCGGAGGCGAAAACCTCAAGCGGATCCTTGCCCGACTTGGTCGAGATGTGATCAAAGGCGCCATAGACGATGCGCTCAGCAACGGCTTTCTTGCCGGACTGCATGATCACGTTGATGAACTTGGAAACGTCCTGGGATGCGAATTTCGGATCCGGCAGAATTTCACGTTTTGGTACTTCGCGACGACGCGGCATATCTAACCCTCAAAAATGTTTTGGTAAAGCCGATCAGGCTTTCTTCGGACGCTTCGCGCCGTACTTGGAGCGCGACTGCTTCCGATCCTTGACACCCTGAAGATCGAGGGAGCCGCGAACGATGTGGTAACGCACACCCGGCAAATCCTTTACCCGGCCACCACGAATCAGGACCACGGAGTGCTCCTGGAGGTTGTGACCTTCACCACCGATGTACGAAATGACTTCAAAACCGTTGGTCAGACGAACCTTGGCCACTTTACGCAGCGCCGAGTTCGGCTTTTTCGGAGTTGTCGTGTAGACGCGCGTACACACGCCACGCTTCTGCGGGCAGGCTTCGAGCGCAGGAACCTTGCTCTTGATTACTTCCAGCTGACGCGGCTTGCGGACAAGCTGATTGATTGTTGGCATAGCTTGAGAATTCCCAAAAAACCGAGGCAGCCCGCCAAGGGCCGCCTCGGGCGGTTTATTCCGGCTGCGACCGACTACGATTGGTCGGTCCACAAAAAGAGGCCGGAGTTTAGTCCGAGACTTAAATAAAAGTCAACTCGTGTGACTATCCTGGTGCACTTCCGCAACAACTTCTTCCGGTGCCCAGGCATGCCCCGAGCCAAGATCCTCTCCCGCCACCTGCGCCTTGCGGCTGCGATGGTAGGCGAGACCGGTACCAGCAGGAATCAGTCGACCGACAATGACGTTTTCCTTCAGGCCGCGCAGCTCGTCACGCTTGCCCATGATCGCCGCTTCGGTCAGCACCCGCGTGGTTTCCTGGAAGGAAGCAGCGGAGATGAACGAATCGGTCGACAACGAAGCCTTGGTAATACCGAGCAGCACGTTCTCGTATTGAGCCGGAAGCTTTCCTTCTGCTTCCAGGCGGTCGTTTTCGTCCAGGACTTCGGAACGCTCGACCTGTTCCTCGCGGATGAAACGGCTGTCGCCTGAATCACTGATCACGACACGACGAAGCATCTGACGCACGATCACTTCAATGTGTTTGTCGTTGATCTTCACGCCCTGGAGACGATAAACGTCCTGAACTTCGTCGATGATGTAGCGAGCCAGCGCATTGATACCCTGCAGACGCAGGATGTCATGCGGGTCTGCCGGACCGTCGACAATGTGCTCACCCTTGTTCACCACCTGACCGTCGTGGACCATCAGATGCTTGTCCTTCGGGATCAGGAATTCATGCACCGTGCCATCGGGCTCGGTGATGACCAGACGCTGCTTGCCCTTGGTGTCCTTACCAAAGGACACCGTACCGGTGTACTCGGCAAGCAGGCCAGCGTCCTTCGGCGAACGGGCTTCAAACAGTTCGGCTACGCGCGGCAGACCACCGGTAATGTCACGCGTCTTGGCCGATTCCTGCGGGATACGCGCAAGCACGTCGCCCACGAAGACCTGCTGGCCATCCTTCACCGTGATCAGCGAACCGACCTGGAAGGTGATGGTCACTGCGTGATCGGTACCGGCGATACGGACTTCTTCACCGTTTTCGTCAAGCAGCTTGACCTGCGGCCGGACGCCCTTCGCCGCACCCGTGGGGGAGCGACGCTTGGAGTCAATGACCACCAGGGTCGACAGACCGGTCACTTCGTCGATCTGCTTGGCGACCGTTGCACCTTCCTCGACGTTCTCGAACTTCACCGTACCGGAGTACTCGGTAACGATCGGACGGGTGTGCGGGTCCCAGGTCGCAAGCTGCGCGCCAGCCTTGACGGCGCCACCGTCGTCGACCAGCAGCATTGCACCATACGGGAGCTTGTGACGCTCGCGCTCGCGACCCATCTCGTCGGCAACCACAACCTCTGCCGAACGCGCGATGACAACCTTCTCGCCCTTGGCGCTCGACACGTAGCGCATGTTGCCGGCAAAGCGGATAGTACCGGTCGATTTTGCCTCGACACCGCTCGCGGATGCTGCCCGCGATGCTGCACCACCGACGTGGAAGGTACGCATGGTCAGCTGGGTACCCGGCTCACCGATCGACTGTGCGGCGATCACACCGACAGCCTCACCCGAGTTGACGCGCATGCCGCGTCCAAGGTCACGACCGTAGCACTGCGCACACAGACCGTAGCGCGTTTCGCAGGTCAGCGGAGTACGCACCTTGACCTCATCGACACCGAGGCTCTCGACCAGGTCGACAGCATCTTCGTCGAGCAGCGACCCTGCCTCGATAACGGTCTCCTGCGTATCGGGACTGACGACGTCATCGACGCAGACACGGCCGAGAATCCGGTCGCGCAACGGCTCGATGACTTCACCACCCTCGATCAGGGCCTTCATCGAGAAGCCTTCACGCGTGCCGCAATCGTCCTCGATAACCACCAGATCCTGGGTCACGTCGACCAGACGGCGTGTCAGATAACCCGAGTTTGCCGTCTTCAGCGCCGTGTCGGCCAGACCCTTACGAGCACCGTGCGTGGAGATGAAGTACTGCAGAACGTTCAGACCTTCACGGAAGTTGGTCGTGATAGGCGTCTCGATAATCGAGCCATCCGGCTTGGCCATCAGGCCACGCATGCCGGCAAGCTGACGGATCTGAGCCGCGGAACCCCGCGCGCCCGAGTCGGCCATCATGTAAATCGAGTTGAACGCTTCCTGCCTGACCGTCTTGCCTTCGCGGTCGACCACTTCTTCCGAGCCAAGCTGCTCCATCATGGCCTTGGCAACCTGGTCGCCACAGCGACCCCAGATATCCACGACCTTGTTGTAGCGCTCGCCGTCGGTCACCAGACCAGATGTGTACTGCTGGGCGATTTCCTTGACTTCGCTTTCGGCTGCGCGAATCAGGTCTTCCTTCAGCTTCGGTACCAGCATGTCCTTGACCGCGATCGAGATACCGGCGCGGGTTGCAAGGCGGTAACCGAACTGCATCAGCTGGTCGGCGAAGATCACCGTCGCACGCAGACCGCAACGACGGAACGATGCGTTGATGAGCTTCGAGATTTCCTTCTTCTTGAGCGGCTTGTCAATGACGCTGAACGGCAGGCCTGCCGGCAGGATCTCGGACAGAATCGCACGCCCGGCCGTGGTTTCATAACGGCCGATACGCTCGATGCGCTCGCCGTCAGGCCCCAGGTCCGCTTCCTTCAGACGCACCGTGATACGTGCATGCAGCGAGATCTGACCCGACTCGTACGCACGCTTCACTTCGCTCACGTCGGCCATGAACATGCCTTCGCCAGGCACGTTCACACCTTCGCGGGTGGCGTAGTACAGACCGAGAACGATATCCTGCGACGGCACGATGATCGGCTCGCCGTTGGCGGGCGAAAGCACGTTGTTCGAAGCCAGCATCAGCGTGCGGGCTTCCATCTGCGCTTCCAGCGACAGCGGAACGTGGACGGCCATCTGGTCGCCGTCGAAGTCGGCGTTGAACGCCACGCAGACCAGCGGATGCAGCTGGATGGCCTTGCCTTCGATCAGCACCGGCTCGAATGCCTGGATGCCAAGGCGGTGCAGGGTCGGCGCACGGTTCAGCATCACCGGATGTTCGCGGATGACATCTTCGAGGATGTCCCACACCACCGGCTCCTGCAGCTCGACCATTTTCTTGGCCTGCTTGATCGTGGTCGCCAGCCCGAGCAGTTCGAGCTTGTTGAAGATGAAGGGCTTGAACAGCTCAAGCGCCATCAGCTTGGGCAGACCGCACTGGTGCAGCTTGAGCTGCGGACCAACGGTAATGACCGAACGACCCGAATAGTCAACGCGCTTGCCCAGCAGGTTCTGACGGAAACGACCGCCCTTGCCCTTGATCATGTCGGCGAGCGACTTCAGCGGACGCTTGTTGGCGCCCGTCATGGCCTTGCCGCGACGACCGTTGTCGAGCAGGGAGTCGACCGACTCCTGCAGCATGCGCTTTTCGTTACGGACGATGATGTCCGGTGCCTTCAGCTCGAGCAGACGCTTCAGGCGGTTGTTACGGTTGATGACGCGACGATACAGATCGTTCAGGTCGGAGGTGGCGAAACGGCCACCGTCCAGCGGCACCAGCGGGCGCAGGTCAGGCGGCAGCACCGGCAGCACTTCGAGAATCATCCACTCAGGCTTGATGCCCGAGTGCTGGAAGGCCTCCAGCACCTTGAGGCGCTTGGAGTACTTCTTCACCTTGGCTTCGGAGCCGGTGGTCTCAAGGTCTGAACGCAGCTTCTCGATTTCGAGGCTGACGTCGAGGGTCCGCAGCAGTTCGCGAATACCTTCGGCGCCCATCACGGCATCGAAGTCGTCGCCGTACTCTTCAACCTTCGCCAGGTAGTCGTCCTCGGTCAGCAGCTGACCGCGGTTCAGCGGGGTCATACCCGGCTCGACCACCACGAAGGCTTCGAAGTAAAGCACGCGCTCGATGTCGCGCAGGGTCATGTCGAGCACCATGCCGAGACGGCTCGGCAGGCTCTTCAGGAACCAGATGTGTGCAACGACGCTGGCCAGTTCGATATGGCCCATGCGCTCGCGGCGCACTTTCGACAGCGTGACTTCAACGCCACACTTTTCGCAGATCACGCCACGATGCTTGAGGCGCTTGTATTTGCCGCACAGACACTCGTAGTCCTTGACCGGTCCGAAAATCTTGGCGCAGAACAGGCCGTCGCGTTCGGGTTTGAACGTACGGTAGTTGATGGTCTCGGGCTTCTTGACTTCACCGTAGGACCACGACCGGATCTTGTCGGGCGAGGCGAGACCAATGGTAATGGCTTCGAACTCTTCCTCATGCGGCAAGGTTTGCTTGAACAGGTCAGCGAGCAGGCTCTTCATATATCACTCCATCCAGGACATGCGGGGTACGCAATGTCTCCGGTTCAACCGCGGTCCAGATCGATGTCGATCGCCAGGGAACGAATTTCCTTCACCAGCACGTTGAAGGACTCCGGCATGCCGGAATCAATCTTGTGCTCGCCCTTGACGATGCTCTCGTACACCTTGGTCCGGCCGGTAACGTCATCCGACTTGACCGTCAGCATTTCCTGCAGGGTGTAAGCGGCACCGTAAGCTTCCAGTGCCCACACTTCCATTTCACCGAAACGCTGACCGCCGAACTGCGCCTTACCACCCAGCGGTTGCTGGGTCACGAGCGAGTACGGACCGGTCGAACGGGCATGCATCTTGTCGTCGACCAGGTGGTGCAGCTTCAGAACATGCTTGTAGCCGACCGTCACCTTGCGCTCGAAAGCTTCGCCGGTACGACCGTCATACAGCGTGACCTGACCGCTGATCGGCAGGTCAGCCAGCACCAGCATCTTCTCGATCTCGTCTTCGTGGGCACCGTCGAACACCGGGGTCGCAAACGGCACACCCTTCACCAGGTTCGATGCGAGATCGGTGATCTCCTTGTCGTCGAACTGGTCAAGCTGTTCCGGCTTGCCACTACCGTTATAGATCTCTTCGAGGAAACCGCGCACTTCCTTGACCGCAGCATTGGCACGCAGCATCTTGTCGATCTTCTGACCAAGACCCTTCGCGGCCCAGCCGAGGTGGGTTTCGAGAATCTGACCGATGTTCATCCGCGAAGGCACGCCCAGCGGGTTCAGCACGATGTCGGCTGACGTACCGTCAGCCATGTAGGGCATGTCTTCGACCGGAACGATCTTCGACACCACACCCTTGTTACCGTGACGACCGGCCATCTTGTCACCCGGCTGCAGGCGACGCTTCACGGCCAGATAGACCTTGACCATCTTCTGCACACCCGGCGGCAGTTCGTCGCCCTGGGTCAGCTTGCGCTTCTTGATCTCGAAGGCCGAGTCGAAGTCCTTGCGGGTGGTCTCGAGACCTTCGCGAATGGCTTCGAGCTGGGTCGCCAGGCCCTCATCCGCGAGGCGGATGTCGAACCAGTGATAGAACTCGAGTGATTCGAGGTATTCGACGGTGATCTCGCTGCCCTTGGCCAGCTTCTTCGGGCCGCCATTGGCCTTCTGGCCAACGATCATGCGCTGGATACGGGCGAACGCATCGCGCTCCACAATCCGCATCTGGTCGGCAAGGTCGGTCTTGAAGCCGCGCAGCTGATCATCAATGATCGACTGGGCGCGCTTGTCACGCTCGATTCCTTCACGGGTGAACACCTGAACGTCGATGACCGTACCGACCATGCCCGAGGGCACGCGCAGCGAAGTGTCCTTAACGTCCGAAGCCTTCTCGCCGAAGATCGCACGCAGCAGCTTCTCTTCAGGCGTGAGCTGGGTCTCGCCCTTCGGCGTGACCTTGCCCACCAGTACGTCGCCAGCTTCGACTTCCGCACCGATATACACGATGCCGGATTCGTCGAGTCGGCCCAGCTGAGCCTCACCCAGCGACGCGATGTCACGGGTGATTTCTTCAGGTCCGAGCTTGGTGTCACGGGCAACAACCGTCAGTTCCTCAACGTGGATCGAGGTAAAGCGGTCGTCGGCAACCACACGCTCCGAGATCAGGATCGAGTCTTCGAAGTTGTAGCCGTTCCACGGCATGAACGCCACCAGCATGTTCTGGCCGAGCGCAAGCTCGCCCAGGTCGGTCGATGCGCCGTCGGCGATCACGTCGCCGCGCGAGATGCGATCGCCAACCTTCACCACCGGACGCTGGTTGATGTTGGTGTTCTGGTTGGAGCGGGTGTACTTGATCATGTTGTAGATGTCGACACCGACATCACCCGCCTGCGCCTCGTCGTCGTTAACACGGACGACGATACGCTGGGCATCGACATAATCGACGAGACCGCCACGCTTGGCCTGGACTGCGGTACCCGAGTCGACCGCAACGGTACGCTCGATGCCGGTACCCACCAGCGGCTTTTCAGGGCGCAGGCAAGGCACAGCCTGACGCTGCATGTTCGCGCCCATCAGTGCGCGGTTCGCGTCGTCGTGCTCGAGGAACGGAATCAGCGAAGCAGCCACCGATACGATCTGACCCGGGGCCACGTCCATGTACTGGACCTGATCCGCAGTGGCCAGAGCGAATTCGCCCTTGTGCCGGCAGGATACGAGATCGCCGACCAGCAGGCCGCTTTCGTTGATCTCGGCGTTCGCTTGGGCGATCACGTACTGACCTTCCTCGATCGCTGACAGGTAGTCGATCTGATCGGTGACGGTGCTGTTCTCGACCTTGCGGTACGGGGTCTCGAGGAAGCCGTGACGGTTGGTCCGTGCATACACGGCCAGCGAGTTGATCAGACCGATGTTCGGGCCTTCCGGGGTCTCGATCGGGCACACACGACCATAGTGGGTCGGGTGCACGTCGCGGACTTCAAAACCGGCACGCTCGCGCGTCAGACCGCCAGGTCCGAGCGCCGAGACACGACGCTTGTGCGTGATCTCGGACAGCGGGTTGGTCTGGTCCATGAACTGCGACAACTGGCTGGAACCGAAGAACTCCTTGATCGCGGCCGAAATCGGCTTGGCATTGATCAGATCGTGCGGCATCAGGTTGTCGGACTCAGCCTGGGACAGACGCTCCTTGACCGCGCGCTCGACGCGGACCAGGCCAGCGCGGAACTGGTTCTCGGCCAGTTCGCCAACCGAACGCACGCGGCGGTTGCCAAGGTGATCGATATCGTCGATCTCGCCGCGGCCGTTGCGAAGCTCGACCAGGATGCCGATGACGGCGAGGATGTCCTCGTTCACCAGCACGCCGCTGCCGTCTTCACCACGCGGGCCGACTGCGTCGTAGAACCGCTTGAGCCACGCGGGGGTGCGCTCGTCGATCTTTTCGGGATAGGCACGACGGTTGAACTTCATGCGGCCGACGGTCGACAGGTCGTAGCGCTCAGGCGCGTAGAACAGGCCGTTGAACAGTGCCAGCACGGCGTCCTCGGTGGGCGGCTCGCCCGGACGCATCATGCGGTAAATGGCAACCTTCGCAGCCCACTGATCGGCGGTTTCGTCGATGCGCAGGGTCGAGGAGATGTAGGCGCCACGATCGAGGTCGTTCACATACAGCGTCAGGAGATCACGCACGCCAGCGTCACGCAGCTTCTCGAGCAGCTCTTCGGTGATCTCGTCGTTGGCACGCGCCACCAGTTCGCCGGTCTCGGCATCGGCAACGTTCTTGGCGATGATGCGACCAAGAATGAAGTCGTCAGGCACCGTGATGGTCTTGATGCCAGCCTGGTCGAGCTCACGAATGTGCTTGGCGGTAATGCGCTTGTCACGCGCAACGATCAGCTTGCCATCGGGCGAAACGATGTCGAAACGTGCCACTTCGCCACGCAGGCGATCGGGCACGAGATCGAAATGGATCGCGTCGGCCGACAGATGGAAGGCGTCGAAATCGTGGAAGGTCTCAAGGATCTCTTCCGGCGTCAGTCCAATGGCGCGCAGCAGGATCGTTACCGGCATCTTCCGGCGACGGTCAACGCGGAAGTACAGGTAGTCCTTGGGATCGTACTCGAAGTCGAGCCACGAACCGCGGTAGGGGATGATACGTGCCGAGAACAGCAGCTTGCCGGACGAATGCGTCTTGCCGCGGTCGTGCTCGAAGAACACGCCGGGGGAACGGTGCAGCTGCGACACGATGACACGCTCGGTGCCATTGATCACAAAAGAACCGGTGTCGGTCATGAGCGGAATCTCGCCCATGTAGACTTCCTGTTCCTTCACTTCCTTGATGGTTTCCTTGGGCGCTTCGCGATCCATGATCACGAGACGCACTCGGGCGCGCAAGGGCGAGGCGAAGGTCAGGCCACGCTGCTGACATTCCTTCACGTCGAATGCGGGCTCGCCCAGCATGTACTGGACGAACTCAAGACGGGCGTTGCCGCTGTGGCTTGAAATCGGGAAAATCGAGGTGAAGGCCGCCTGCAGGCCATCGTTAAGCCGCGTCTCGGGCGGGGTATCCGCCTGCAGGAATGCAGCAAACGACTCGATCTGGGTGGCGAGCAGGAAAGGCGCATCGAGCACGGCCGCGCGCTTGGCGAAGCTCTTGCGGATACGCTTTTTCTCAGTGTAGGAATACGCCATGGATGCTCCGGCTAGAGGTCGAACGTCGGGAAGACAGAACACAACGCCCACGTTCTGGACTTGATAGACACTTTTACGCGCAGAAAATTCGGGGACGCTTTGTTCTGTCTTCGTGCTTAGTACAAAGCACGAAAGGGCTGGTGCTCATCACGAGCGCCAGCCCTGCAGCGAAAGCGAGACTTACTTGATCTCGACCTTCGCGCCTGCATCTTCCAGTTGCTTCTTCAGCGCGTCGGCGTCAGCCTTCGACACGCCTTCCTTCACAGCCTTCGGAGCGCCGTCGACGACGTCCTTGGCTTCCTTCAGGCCGAGGCCGGTAGCAGCACGCACGACCTTGATGACCTCAACCTTCTTGTCGCCGGTGGCAACGAGGATCACGTCAAATTCGGTCTGCTCTTCAACAGCAGCGGCGGCAGCGCCAGCGCCCGGTGCAGCCACGGCCATGGAGGCAGCGGAAACGCCAAACTTCTCTTCGAACGCCTTAACCAGGTCGTTCAGGTCCATCACGGTCATCGAGCCAACGGCTTCGAGGATGTCTTCTTTGCTGATTGCCATTTAAATCACTCCAAAATCGAAACTTTTCAGAAAACGGTCAGGCGGCCGCTTCTTCCTCGCGCTTCTTGGCGAGGGCGGCGAGCGTGCATGCAAAGCCGGTAACCGGCGCCTGCATGATGCCCAACAGCTTGGCGAGCAACTCTTCGCGGCTCGGAATCGAAGCCAGGGACTGAAGGGCGGCCTTGTCGAGCGTGTTGCCCGCATAGGAACCGGCTTTCAGAACCAGCTTGTCATTCGTCTTGGCGAAGTCGTTGAGCACCTTGGCTGCGGCGACGGGATCTTCCGAGATGCCATAGATCAACGGACCGACCAGCTGGTCCGACAACCCGGCAAACGGGGTTTCGGCGATCGCACGACGCACCAGGGTATTCTTCAGCACACGCAGATAAACGCCAGCTTCACGGGCCTTGGAACGCAGCACAGTGAGGTCACCCACTTCCATGCCGCGATACTCGGCCACCGCGATAGTCTGGGCGTTGGCTACTTGTGCCGACACCTCTGCCACTACGGCTTTCTTATCATCGAGATTGAGACTCACAGGCCTTTCCTCCTTTCAAGTCAACACGTGAATCGCACTGCGATTCACACCCACGGCGACCTGGATCAGGAGTACGACTGAAGCATCAGCCAAAATCCTGTTCTGGGTTCACCGTCTGCGCAGGCCGCCCGAGGGCTGATTAGACGCTTGCCGAGGCAAGCGCACCTGCGGTCTTTGACGATCCGTCCGGCACCGAAGCACCGGAACGGCCCAAAGTTAGTGACTCCGCAGCTTAGCTTGCGGAGGTATTCGTTTCGATGCGCACACCGGCGCCCATCGTGCTCGACAGGGCCATACGGCGCAGATACACGCCCTTGGCAGCTGCGGGACGAGCCTTGACCAGCGCATCGACAAAAGCGTTGAGGTTCTGCTGCAGCGCTTCAACACCGAAGGATGCACGACCGATGGTGGCGTGCACCAGACCACCCTTGTCGGTACGGTACTGAACCTGACCGGCCTTGGCGTTCTTGACTGCAGTGGTGACGTCCATGGTCACGGTGCCAACCTTCGGGTTCGGCATCAGACCACGGGGGCCGAGAATCTGACCCAGCTGACCGACGACGCGCATTGCATCGGGGGTCGCGATACACAGATCGAAGTCGATGTTGCCAGCCTTGACCTGCTCGGCGAGGTCGTCGAAACCGACGACGTCAGCACCGGCAGCGCGGGCGGCTTCGGCCTTGTCGCCCTGGGCGAACACAGCCACGCGAACCGACTTGCCGGTACCGGCGGGCAGCACCACGGATCCACGAACGACCTGGTCCGACTTGCGTGCATCGACACCGAGGTTAACAGCCACGTCGATCGACTCGTCGAACTTCGCGGTTGCGCATTCCTTGATCAGCGTCAGCGCTTCGGCAACGGGGTAGACCTTGTTGCGGTCGACTTTGGCGCGGAGCGCCTGAACTCGCTTGGAAATCTTAGCCATGATTAGAGGCCCTCCACGGTGATGCCCATGCTGCGCGCGGAACCGGCGATCGTACGCACGGCGGCTTCCATGTTTGCAGCGGTGAGATCGGCCATCTTGGTGGTGGCGATTTCCTCGATCTGCGCACGGGTGACCGAACCGACCTTGTCGGTATGCGGCTTCGGCGAACCCTTCTGGATACCGGCGGCCTTCTTGATCAGAACCGTGGCCGGCGGCGTCTTCATGATGAAGGTGAAGCTCTTGTCAGCGAAGGCGGTGATCACCACCGGAATCGGCAGACCGGGTTCCATGCCTTGAGTCTTGGCATTGAAGGCCTTGCAGAATTCCATGATGTTCAGACCGCGCTGACCCAGCGCCGGACCGATCGGGGGACTGGGGTTGGCCTTACCGGCCGGAACCTGCAGCTTGATGTAACCAATAATCTTCTTTGCCATTGCGGCTTGCTCCTGTGATGAGTGCTAGCGCGCCGACGATGCCGACGCTCCTCGCATTGCCCGCGTGAACGGGCAATGGCGGGCGCATGGCGCCCGCCTTTGAACGCTCAGGTCTTCTCGACCTGGGCGAAATCCAGTTCTACCGGCGTCGAACGACCAAAAATGGTCACCGCCACCCGCAGCTTGCTCTTTTCGTAGTTCACGTCTTCGACGGCGCCATGGAAATCCGTAAATGGACCTTCCTTGACCCGAACGACTTCACCGGCCTCGAACAACACCTTCGGACGCGGCTTCTCGACGCCTTCCTGCATCTGCTGCATGATCTTGTCGACTTCCTTCTCGGTGATCGGAGAAGGCTTGTTCGCCGTACCACCGACAAAGCCGGTGACCTTGGGCGTCGACTTGACCAGATGCCAGGATTCGTCGTTCATTTCCATTTCCACGAGCACGTAGCCCGGGAAGAACTTGCGCTCAGTAATGCTCTTCTGACCGCCCTTCATCTCCACCACTTCTTCGACCGGCACCAGAATCTGCCCGAAAGCATCCTGCATTCCGGCGCGGGTGATGCGGTCAACCAGCGCACGCTGAACGGACTTTTCGAAGCCCGAATAAGCGTGCACAACATACCAGCGCTTTGTCATGATCATTTCCAGCCCAGAATCAGGTCGTACAGAACCCACTCCAGACTCTTGTCGGTCAGCCAGAGGAAAAGTGCCATTACCACAACGAAGGCGAAAACCAAGCCGGTCGTCTGTACCGTTTCCTTGCGGCTCGGCCAGACCACCTTTTTCGTTTCGGTAACCGCCTCACGTGCGAACTCAACAAAGCGGCGACCCGCTTCGGAGTACCAGGCAACGACCAGACCAGCGCCCAGACCTGCAAGAACACTCAGGACACGGAGTACCAGAGCCTGCTCTGACAGGAGGTAAAAGCCGACCACGCCGGCCGCAACCAATGCCAGAGCCAGCGCGAACTTCAACTTATCGGCCATCGAGGTAATGACTTCCGGAAAAATTATGGCAGGGGCAGAGGGAATCGAACCCCCAACCTTCGGTTTTGGAGACCGACGCTCTGCCAGTTGAGCTATACCCCTGCAGCAGAGACTACAAAGCGCATCCTTTCGGACGCGCTCCTGATCGATCAATCGCCGAGGCGATTACTCGATGATCTTGGCGACGACACCGGCGCCAACAGTACGGCCACCTTCGCGGATTGCGAAGCGCAGACCTTCTTCCATGGCGATCGGGGCGATCAGCTTGACGGTGATCGACACGTTATCGCCCGGCATGACCATCTCGGTACCTTCCGGCAGCGTGATCGAACCGGTCACGTCCGTGGTACGGAAGTAGAACTGCGGACGGTAGTTCGCGAAGAACGGGGTGTGACGACCGCCCTCTTCCTTCGACAGAACATACACTTCACCCGTGAAGTGGGTGTGCGGCTTGATCGAACCCGGCTTGCACAGCACCTGGCCACGCTCGACGTCTTCACGCTTGGTGCCGCGCAGCAGCACGCCAACATTGTCGCCAGCCTGACCCTGATCGAGCAGCTTGCGGAACATCTCAACACCGGTGCAGGTGGTCTTGACCGTGGCCTTGATACCCACGATTTCGATTTCTTCACCAACCTTGACGACACCGCGCTCAACACGACCGGTCACCACGGTACCGCGGCCTGAGATCGAGAACACGTCTTCGATCGGCAGCAGGAAGGGCTTGTCGATTGCACGCTCAGGCGTCGGGATGTAGCTGTCAAGCGCAGCAGCCAGTTCGAAAATGGCCGGCTCGCCGATCGGCGACTGGTCACCCTCGAGCGCCTTCAGCGCCGAACCCTTGATGATGGGCACGTCGTCGCCCGGGAAGTCGTACTTGGACAACAGTTCGCGCACTTCCATCTCGACGAGCTCAAGCAGCTCTTCGTCGTCGACCATGTCGCACTTGTTCAGGAACACGATGATGTACGGAACACCAACCTGACGCGCCAGCAGGATGTGCTCGCGGGTCTGGGGCATCGGACCGTCAGCGGCCGAACACACCAGGATCGCGCCGTCCATCTGCGCAGCACCGGTAATCATGTTCTTCACATAGTCAGCGTGACCCGGGCAGTCAACGTGAGCGTAGTGACGATTTTCGGTTTCGTACTCGACGTGTGCGGTGTTGATCGTAATACCGCGTGCCTTTTCTTCAGGCGCGCTGTCGATCGACGCATAGTCCTTGGCCTCGCCACCGAACTTCTTCGACAGAATCGTCGTGATTGCCGCCGTCAGCGTGGTCTTGCCATGGTCAACGTGACCAATGGTGCCAACGTTTACGTGCGGCTTCGTACGCTCAAACTTACCCTTAGCCATATCGATACCTTTTAATCAGAATCAGAAATTTCGAAGCGATGACTCCGACACCGTCACGCTTGACGAGGCAGATAGATGTGGTGCCCTTGACGTGGATTGAACACGTGGCCTCTCCCTTACCAAGGGAGTGCTCTACCACTGAGCTACAAGGGCGCCGAAACCTGTACTACAACAAACTGCTGGAGCGGGTGAAGGGAATCGAACCCTCGTCATAAGCTTGGAAGGCTTCTGCTCTACCATTGAGCTACACCCGCACATGCCAAACGCCAGCTGACTCTCTACAACCGCTTCGCGTGCCGCAATCTACAACAGCACAACGAAATGTGCTTGGTGGAGGGGGAAGGATTCGAACCTTCGAAGGCAGAGCCGTCAGATTTACAGTCTGATCCCTTTGACCGCTCGGGAACCCCTCCAAGCGCGAAGCCACGCACTATAGTGGCGGTTTCCCGGCTTGTCAAACCATTCTGCAAAAAAAGTTTGAAATAGACGCTCTGCGGACATCTGCCGTTCGCCGACGCGTTCTTCGTACCGGATTGACGCAGGACTCCGGCGACCAACAGAATGGCCCGATCGAACAGGAACAGCCCATGCCCGCCTTTGACACCCTTGCCGCCTTTCTCGCCGTCTCTGTCCTCATTACGCTCGCTCCCGGGCCAGACAACCTCATGGTCCTGGGGCAGAGCCTTGCGCGCGGCCGCGCCGCCGGGTTCGGCATCGCGGTGGGATGCGCGCTGGGGTGCTTCACACATACGCTGTGGGCAGCGCTTGGCGTGAGTGCGGCACTGGCGTCGTCTCCGACCGTGTTTGCCGCCCTCAAACTGGCGGGTGCCGGCTATCTGTGCTGGATCGGCATCCAGACCCTGATCAACGCACGTGTTGCGCAGGTCGTGCGCAATGGCGACGGCACGCCCGCCCCATGGGCGAGCCAGGTGCGCAGGGGCTTCATTGCAAACGCCATCAATCCGAAAGTCGCGCTCTTCTTCCTCGCTTTCCTGCCACAATTCGTGCGCGCGGAGGACGGCGGAGCAACCGCACAGATGATCGCGCTCGGCGCGGTCTTCGCGTTACAGACCATCTTCGTGTTCGGTGCGATTGCATACGCAGCAGGGACACTCGGCAGGGCGCTGGCGCGCCATGGACGGGCGAGCATCTGGCTCGAGCGCATGGCGGGCGTGCTCTTCATCGGGCTGGCCGCAAGGCTCGCGCTGGACGATCACACGCTGTAGTCGCGCCCTCCCGATCACACAACAGGACCACCCCATTCAATGAGACGCGCCTCCGCGACCGCACTCCCCGCCCCCGAAACCGGCGAACGCAGGGACTGGCAAACGATCAAAAATCTCATGCCCTTCATCTGGGCGTACAAGTACCGGGTGATCTTTGCCCTTTCGTGCCTGCTGGCAGCCAAGGGCGCCAACGTCACAGTTCCGATCACCTTCAAGCATCTGATCGACGCACTGACACTGACCGATGGGCAGGCCCTCATCGTGGTTCCTGCAGCAGTGCTGCTGGCTTACGGCGTGCTGCGCTTTTCCACGTCGCTGTTCACCGAGTTGCGGCAGATCGTGTTTGCACGGGTCACGCAGCAGGCTGTACGCGAGATCACCCTGCAACTGTTCCGTCATCTGCACGCCCTCAGCCTGCGCTTCCATCTCGAGCGCCAGACCGGCGGCCTCACCCGCGACATCGAACGCGGCACCCGCTCCATCAACTCCCTGATCAGCTACACCCTGTACTCGATTCTGCCCACGCTAGTCGAAATCGGCCTCGTCATGGGCATCCTGCTGGTGGAGTACGACGCCGTGTTTGCGCTCATCACGCTGGCGACCCTGACGGCTTACATCATCTTCACGGTCAAGGTCACCAACTGGCGGACAGCGCTGCGGCGACAGGCCAATGAGCTCGACTCGGCCGCCAATGCGCGGGCCATCGACAGCCTGATCAACTACGAAACGGTGAAGTACTTCAACAACGAAGCCTACGAGGCCGCCCGGTATGATCAGGAGCTCGCCAAATGGACGTCGGCGCAGATCACCAACCAGTATTCACTTTCGGGACTCAATGTCGGGCAGGCCGCGATCATTGCGGTCGGGGTAACGGCGATGATGTGGCAGGCGGCGACCCGGGTCGCAAGCGGCGCAATGACCATCGGCGACATCGTGCTGGTCAATGCCTTCATGATCCAGCTCTATATCCCGCTCAATTTCCTTGGAATGATGTATCGCGAGCTGCGTCAGGCACTCACCGACATCGAGCGCATGTTCGGGCTCATGCACGAGCACCAGGAGATCGCCGACGCGCCCGATGCACTCACCCTGCCGCCCGGGCCGGCGAGCGTGCGCTTTGAGCACGTCGGCTTTGCCTACGATGCCAAGCGCCCCATCCTGCACGACCTCGATTTCGAAGTACCCGCCGGGCGCACGGTCGCCATCGTCGGACACTCGGGGTCAGGCAAATCGACGCTTGCGCGCCTGCTGTACCGCTTCTACGACGTGCAGTCGGGCGCCATCCGGGTCAACGGTCATGACCTGCGGCAGCTCACCCAGGACAGCCTTCACGCGGCGATCGGGATCGTTCCGCAGGACACCGTGCTGTTCAACGACACCCTGTTCTACAACATCCAGTATGGCCGTCCGAGCGCCAGCCGCGAAGAGGTCGACGCCGCCGCGCGCGCCGCCCAGCTGACCGAATTCATCCAGCGCCTGCCCGACGGTTACGAAACACGCGTGGGCGAGCGCGGACTGAAGCTCTCGGGCGGCGAGAAGCAGCGCGTCGCCATCGCCCGCGCCCTGCTCAAGAATCCCGCGATCCTGATTTTCGACGAAGCCACATCAGCCCTCGACTCGAAAACGGAAAAAGCCATTCAGGCGCAGATCGAACTGGCCGCGAGCGGCCGCACCGCACTGGTCATTGCACACCGGCTCTCGACCGTCATGAACGCCGACGAGATCATCGTGCTTGATCAGGGCTGCATCGTGGAGCGCGGCAGGCATGGCGCACTGCTCGCACGTGCGGGTGCCTACGCGCAGATGTGGATGCTGCAACAGCAGGAGGAAGGCGAGCAGGCCGCAGACTGAGTCAACGAAAAACGGCGCCCCAACGGCGCCGTTCTGGATGATGCATTGCTCGGCTCAGCGCTCGGACTTGCGACGGCGCATGCCGATCAAGCCCAGCACACCGAGCCCTGCCAGCGCGAGTGAGCCCGGCTCGGGAACCTTGTTGTCATGCGACGGCGGCTTCGCGCTCCCCCCAACACTGGCGACCTTCATGTAGTCGTAATAGTTGTTGCTGCCATACCCGACCGAGGTGCCGCTCACCGCGCCCGCACCGATTAGCCAGAAACTGGAATAGGTCGCGCCGGGACTCAGCGTATAGCCTCCCTGACCGCTACCGCCATAGTTTCCGACCAGCGTCCATCCGCTGCCGAGCGACAGCAGATCGGAGTAACTCTTGCCCGTCAGGTCGCCGCTGAACGCAGTTGATCCGGTGTATGCAAGAACGAAGAAGTCAGAGCGCCTGCTATCGTTGTTGTATACCCAACCCAAGCCAACGGAATCAAGCTGGACATCCGCGCCGAAATCCAGCAGCACGGATTCGAACTTGTCCTTATTGTCCATCGCATGATTCGGACTCGCAGACGACTCGCCACTGTACTGAACGCCGACCCCATTCCAGCTCTCGATGTAGCCCTGAGCAAGCGCACTGCCCGAATTGGTGCCGCTCCAGCCTGTGACGGTGACAGACGGCCCCCCCACGGGATTACTCGTTTGCGAAGCGGAGCTCGTCTGGCTACAGGCAAAACTCCCGCAGCTCAAATCCCAGTTCCAGGCGGCCGACGCAGCCCCACTGAAGCCCGAAAGCCCCGACACAAGAAGCGCAACTGCAGTGTAATTTTTCATTTTGGGGTCCTCTACGTTTAGGCAATTTCGAGCAAAATTCGCGCCAGAACTCAGGTTCTTATATTTTTCAACAACTTAAATTCGCAACAAAACACAACAAAAGTGCCGATGTAAAATTTTTCGACATTTATTGCGTTTCCTTAGCGACTGACCTTGCGCAGCAGTTCGCGCGCCTCCGGCTCACCGTCAAAGACCCGCCCATTTGCGAGGGCGGATTCGAGTTCCCGCCGTGCCTCTGCCTGCTTGCCTATTTGTGCCAGCACGTAGCCGAGATGCCATTTGATATCTGCGCTGTCGGGCATGCGCAAGCGGGCCTCACGCAAATGAGGCAATGCCTCGTCGAAGCGCCTTTCCCGCGCGAGCGCCCAACCCAGCGTATCGCGTGCATTTCCGCTTTCCGGCGCACGGGCGACCGACTGCTCGGCCATCGAGATTGCAGCCGGGTCGCGCAACTCGATCAAGACATTGGCAAGATTGTTATAAACGCTGGCATCGGCACCGTCCTTCGCCACGAGCTTCATGTACTCGCTCTTCGCTGCGGGCCAGTCTCGCGCCTGCGCGTGGAGGTCGGCCAGCGCCCGTCTGGCCAGGTCGTCGTCCGGGTGCGTCTTGAGCCACTGCTTGAGCAGGGGGGCCCCGCCTTTCGGATCACGCTGTGCGATGAAGACATTGACCTGCCGCAGCACGGACTCGGTCGAAGGTGTCAATGCAAATGCCTGCCGATACGCGTCTGCCGCCGCCTTGAAGTCCTTGCGCGCGAGGGCGATGTCGCCCGCCAGCAGGAGTCCCTTTGCGTTCGAAGGGTGTGCGGCGCGCAGCGCGGCGACCCGCTTTTCGGCTCCGTCGAAGTCCTTCGTCGCCAGGGCCGCCTCGGTCGCGAGGATCATCGCGCCAGCATCCTTCGCCCGCCCCTGAAGGGCCTTTTGTGCGCTGTAGGCTGCGCCGCCGAGGTCAGACGCTGCCAGCTGCAGATAGCCAACCCTGACCAGCGCAGCCGGATCGTATTCGGCCAGGCGCGTCATGTCCTTGAGCACCTGCTGCGCAGCCTTGAGCGCACCGACATCGATCTCGGTGCGCGCAAGCGCGTCAAGCACGGCCAGATCGTCTCGCTGCCGAACCGAGAGCGCACGAGCGGCATCCCGGGCGCCCAGCTTGTCACCCGTGGCCGAGCGCAGTTCGACTAAACCCAAGCCGATTTTCGCGTCACTGGGCTGCTCTGCTGCGGCCTTTTCGCTCCAGCGCAGCGCCTCATCGAGTCGGCCCGCACGCCGCTCGAGCAAGGCTGATTCGTACATCGCAGTCGCATCGCGCCTGTTGGCACGCAGGATCTCGGCGTACACTTTCCTGGCTTCGGCGAAACGCCCCTCCTCAACATCGAGGCGCGCAAGATTCAGGCGTGCGGACATGAAACCCGCATCGTGCTGCAGGGCCGCCGTATAGGCGAGACGCGCGCCGGCAAGGTCTGCGCTCGCTCCTTTCACGACCCCCAGCAGGTTGAGCGCCGCCGGGTTGCGCGGAAGGGCGTCATTCAGACGCTGCGCAACGGTGAGCGCCATCTTGATGTCGCCTTGGCGCATGTACAGGTTCGCAAGCGGCATTGCGAGCGTAAGGTCACCGGGCGCCTTGTCGAACGCGGCCTGCAGATTGCCGGCCGCAGCGTCCGACTTGCCCTCACCCAACTGGCTGAAACCCAGGGATGCCTGCAAACCCGCATCGCTGCCACCGAGTGCAAGCGCGCGTTCGAGCGGGCCGGAAGCCTTGGAATACCGCTGCTGGCCGAGATAGGCCCGGCCAAGCAGGTGCAGCGCCTGGGGATCGTCCGGCTGCGCCCGCAGCACATGCTCCAGCAGGCTTATCGCGCGTGGATAATCAGCAGTATCGACATAAACGGCAGCAAGCAGCTTGCGCGCCCCCACATTGCGCGGATAGCGCGACGTCAGCACATCAAGGTACTTGCGTGCCTTTTCATACTGCCGCCCGGCGTGATGTGCCAGCGCACCGGTCATCAGCAGCTGCTCCTGGCCGGCAACCCATTCCGCTGGCAGCGCATCGACCAGCCGTGCGACGTTTTCGAGATGCGAAGCCGCGGCCTGCGTATCACCTCGCCGGCCAGCAAGCAGCGCACGCAGATACGCTACACGGGGCTCCGCCGGCGCGAGCGCCGCGAGCGCGGTGAGATCCTTGTCGGCCTCCGGATCACGACCAAGATCGATCAGGATGCCGGCGCGCGCCACGCGCGCATCCAGGTAGTCGGGCTGCACCGCGATCGCCCGTTCGTAGTCGCTGAGTGCATCCGCCAGCTTTCCTGCCGCATGTGCAACCGAGGCACGCGCATTCAGCACTTCAGCGCTGCCCGGCGCCAGCTCGACTGCGCGACTTGCCATGTCCCGGGCAGCCGCCTCCTTTCCCGCAGCGAGCAGAACCGGCACTTCGGCCACCAGCGGCATGACCGAAGCGGGGTCGATCGCACGTGCATCGGCGAAGGCGCTCGTGGCCTCGGCAGGCTTGCCCAGCGCAGCGTAGGCCTTGCCTCGCAGCACCAGCACTTCGAGTCGCGTCGCAGCAGGCAGGCCGTCTGCGGGAATGGCGTCGATCAGCGCCTGAGGCCTGCCCTGCATCAGATAGATCCGTCCCAGCGGCACCGCCACTTCCGCACGATTCACTCCCAGTTTCAGCGCTTCGCGAAACGCCACCTCGGCCGGCCCCACGTCGCCATCTGCGAGATAGGCTTTGGCCAGCAGCAGATGCGCAGCGAGCATGTTTCGATCCTGCTGCAACGCGTTCTTGAGCTGAATGATCGCGCCCGGCAGATCCTGTTTGCTGAAACGGGACAGACCGTCCTCGTAGTACCGGCTCGCCTCGACCGTGTCCGCCTGAACCGGAAGCGCCAACGCCAGAAGCAGCGGCAAAGCCGCAATTCGAATGGAACGGGAAAATCGGCTGTTCATGACTCGCAGGGCATCCGGAGTAAGGTGATCAGATACGTAATGTATGCAGAAAGCGCTAAAAAAGCCGTTAAATCCTCCCTCTGGCGCAGCAATTCCGCATTCAGCCAAGTGCCGCGGCACAAGAAACGACACCAACGTCATACTCCGCAATGCTGCCAGCTTTGATGCGCGCCCCCCCTGAGATGCGTTTCCGCACAGCGCAGCCCCCCGACACACAGCGGGCTTGCATTACACTGCAAGGCACACCAACGACAAAGTCGCAGCACATTCATGGAAGCACACGCCGCCTTCCCGTTCCTGAAGGAGACCATCCTCTTTCTCGCCTTGTCGGGAATCCTGATTCCGCTCCTGGCGCGGCTGCGCATCAATCCGGTACTCGGCTTTCTGGCCGTAGGGACACTCCTTGGCCCTTACGGACTGGCGAGTTTCAGCGAAAGTGCGCCCTGGCTGAGTTACGTCACCTTTTCGCGCCAGGACGACGTCGAGACCCTTGCCGAACTCGGGGTGATCTTCCTCATGTTCATGATCGGACTCGAGATGTCGATCGATCGCCTGTGGTCGATGCGCAAGCTGGTGTTCGGTCTTGGCAGCCTTCAGGTCGGGCTCACTGCGCTCGTGATCGTCGTTGTGGCAGCCTGGTTCGAACATGGCACCGAAGCCTCGGTCGTGCTCGGTCTCGCGCTGGCCTTCTCGTCAACCGCCATCGTGATGCAGTTGCTGATCCAGCGCCGCGAACTGGGCACGCCACTCGGACAGGCGGCCTTTGCCATCCTGCTGCTGCAGGATCTGGCCGTGGTGCCGCTGCTTGTCCTGATCAGCATCCTTGGCGCCAACGACGGCGGCGGCAGTTTCGGCGTGCTGCTCGGGACCGCTGCGGTCAAGGGGCTGGTAACGGTCGGGGTGATCTATCTTGTCGGACGCCGGGTCGTGCGCCCGGTATTCCATCAGATTGCGGCAAACCGCCAGCCTGACACCTTCATGGCGCTCACCCTGCTGTCCACCCTGGGCGTTGCAGCGCTCACCTGGGCCGCAGGACTGTCGATGGCACTGGGCGCGCTGCTGGCGGGCCTGATCATTGCAGAAACCGAGTTCAGGCACGAGGTCGAGGTCACCATCGAGCCCTTCAAGGGCCTGCTGATGGGCCTCTTCTTCCTCTCGGTCGGCATGGGCATCGACCTCCGCGCGCTGGTCGCGGAGCCGCTGTGGACGCCACTGTCCGTGGTCGGACTGATCCTGATCAAGGGCGCCATCATCTTCTTTCTGCTGCGCGCGTTCGGTCTCACCTGGGGACGTGCGGCCGAGGGCGGACTGCTGCTCGGTCAGGGCAGCGAGTTCGCCTTCATCGTGATCGGACTGGCGCTGTCCTTCAACGTCCTGCCGCGCGACACAGGGCAGTTCATGCTTCTCGTGGTCGGCCTGAGCATGCTTGCAGCCCCGCTCGTGGCTCGCCTCGGGAGCATGATCGGCGCCCATTTCGAGCGCCGTCAGGTTCAGCGCGAAACGCTCGATACCGACGAATTCGGTGAGATGCGCGGCCACGTCATCATCGCCGGCTATGGTCGCGTCGGGCAGATGGTCGGGCAACTGCTGGCTGAACAGGGCGTGCCGCACCTGGCCATCGAGAGCGATGCCAAACTCGTCGCACGGCAACGCAAGGATGGCGTGCCTGTCATCTACGGCGACGCCAGCCGGCCCGAACTGCTGCGCCGCCTGCGCCTGGACCGGGCGCAGGCGGTGGTGCTGACGATGGACCATGTCGCCGCCGCCATCCATGCGGTCAAGGGCGTACGCCAGACCATGCCGCACATCCGCATCATCGCCCGTGCGCGCGACGAAAAACATGCACTGGCCCTGCGCGAGGCAGGCGCCAGCTCGGTGGTGCCGGAAACGCTGGAGTCGAGCCTCAAGCTCGCAGGGTCGGTACTCGAAACGCTTGGCGTGCCCTCCGATGCCGCCGCCCGCCTGCTTGAGCAGGAACGCGAACGTCGCATCATCGCGTTCCGGGACTGAGCAGGGCGCACTTCGAGCTTCGTCCGCGAGCGGCTACACTGCAGACCTACCCGAACCGACCCGATCGCATGAACCGCTTCTTCCGGCTTGCCCTCCTGCTGGGCCCGCTTCTCGTCGCTACGGCATCCCTTGCGGCGCCCGGCACGCTCGACCGCATTCAGGCCGAAGGCGTCATTCACCTTGGCTACCGTGCATCCTCCGCGCCATTCTCCTACCTCGACGCAAACGGCAAGGTGCAGGGCTACTCGCACGAATTTGCGCTTCGAATCGTGGAAGCGGTGCGGCGCCATCTCGGACTGAAGAAGATCGAAATAAGGCTGGTGCCGATCACCTCGCAGAATCGCTTCCTGCTGGTCGACAGCGGGCGCATTGACCTAGAGTGCGGCTCGACGACGCACAATCGAGACCGCGAGCGCCTTGCGACGTTTTCCAACACCCTGTTCATCGCTGGCACCCGGCTCCTGACCCGCAGCAACAGCAAGATTAACGATTTCGATGACCTGGGCGGCCAGCGTGTGGTGACCACCGCCGGCACAACGTCGGACCAGTTGCTGTATCGGCTCAATGCCGAACGCGAGACCGCAATGACGATACTGTCGGCACGCGACCACGATGACGCTTTCGCCACCCTGGAGGCAGGACGCGCGAGCGCCTACATGATGGACGATGCGCTCCTGTACGGTGCCCGTGCCAAGGCGGCAAGGCCCGCAGACTGGCACGTCACCGGCAAACCGAAATCCTTCGAGGCCTACGCCTGCATGCTCAAAAAGGGCGATCTCGCCTTCAAGCGTGTCGTCGATGAGGCAATCATCGCGAGCATGCGCAGTGGCGAAGCTGAAAGACTCTATGCGCAATGGTTTACACAACCCATCCCCGCGCACGGCCTGAACCTTGAATTTCCGCTGTCCGATGCCATGCGGGCGCTGTTCAGAAACCCCAACGACGAACCACTCGAATGAATCGCAAGCCCAGCATTGCACTGATCGCCACCGGTGGCACGATCGCAGGCGCAGCGGCGTCAGCAAGCGATACCACGGGTTATGCGGCCGGCGCGATCAAGGTCGCGGCGCTGCTCGAAGCCGTTCCCGGCCTCGAAGCGATCGCAGACATCCAGCCTGAAACGCTGTTCGCGCTCGACAGCAAGGACATGACCCCCGCGCACTGGCTCGCCCTGGCGCGGCGGGTGCAAAGTCTCGCCGAGCAGAGCGACATCGACGGCATCGTCATCACCCACGGCACCGACACGCTGGAGGAAACTGCCTTCTTCCTCCATCTGACGCTCAGCACGGACAAGCCGGTGGTTCTGACCGCCGCCATGCGTCCGGCCACCGCACTCTCTGCGGACGGACCGATGAATCTCTTCTCTGCGGTCAGCGTGGCCGGATCTGCCGGCTTTCGCGGCCTCGGCACCCTGGTCGCCGTCAACGACCGCGTCTTCGCCGCGCGCGAGGTGAGCAAGTGGCACACGCGGGCCGTGGAAGGCGTCGGCTGTCCCGAAACCGGTGCGCTGGGCTGGGCCAACCCGCCGCGTCTGAGCCGCCCATCCGCTGACTTCGACCGCGGCGTGCTGCCCCTGGCAGCCGTCGATGCTGCGCGTTGGCCGCTCGCGGTGGAAGTCTTCTACCTCACGGCCGGCGCCTCGCCCATGCTCCTCGACGCCGCGGTCGACGCCGGGCTGCGCGGTGCCGTGCTGGCCTGTGCAGGCCACGGCAGCCTGCCCGACAGCTGGCTGCCGGCCGTCGAACGCGCGATCGCGAGCGGCTGCGCAGTGGTTCGCGCCAGCCGGGTTGCACAGGGGAGCGTCGGCGCGGGGCATGGCCCTGCGGGCCTGCTCCACGCGGGCACCCTGTCGCCCTCGAAAGCACGTGTCGCGCTGATGCTCTGTCTGGCGAGCGCGGCAGCGGAGCGCTTCGGGGAGATCGCCTCCTAGAGCTGGTAGTTGTCCGCCGTGCCACTCAAGGCCGTTTCGACCATGCGTCGCGTGAGGTGGGGCGCGAAGCCCTCGATGAAGGCGTACACATAACCGCGCAGCCACGCACGGCGGCGCAGTCCGATGCGGGTGGTGCTGGATTCGAACAGGTGGGCGGCGTCGATCATGCCGAGATCGCGGTCCACTGCGGGGTCGTAGGCCATGCGCGCGAGAATGCCGATCCCGAGGTCCATCGCCACATACGTCTTGATCACATCTGAGTCGATTGCGGTCAGCACCAGGTTGGGCTTGAGACCACGCCCGAGAAATGCCTTGTTGATCTGGCCACGTCCGGTGAAGGCGTCGTCGTAGGTGATCAGCGGGTAACGGGCAATCGCCTCCAGCGTCAGCGGCTGCTCCTTCAGGATCGGGTGCCGGGGCGCGGCGACCACACAGCGGTTCCACTGGTGGCAGGGCAGCATCACCAGTTCGTCGTACTCCGAGATCGCCTCGGTCGCGAGCGCGATGTCGGCCGTGCCGTCGAGCACCATCTCGCACACCTGACGGGGGTTGCCCTGGTGCAGCGAGAGCTTGACCTGCGGGTAGCGGCGCATGAAGTCACGGATCACCCGCGGCAAGGCATAGCGCGCCTGAGTGTGCGTGGTCGCAATCGAGAGGCTGCCCGCATGCTCGTTGGCGAACTCCTGGCCGACCTGCTGCAGGTTGTCCATGTCGGCGAGCATGCGCTCGGCAATGCCCAGCACGGCCCGACCAGGCTCGGTCACCGCCACCAGACGTTTGCCATGACGCGCAAAGATCTCGATACCGAGTTCGGCCTCGAGCAGGCGGATCTGCTTGGAGACGCCGGGTTGCGAGGTAAACAGGGCATCAGCGGCATCGGAAACGTTGAGACCACGCCGGGCCACTTCATGGATGTAACGCAGTTGCTGCAGGTTCATGGCAATCTCTAAATAACCAATTCTTCTTAAAGTCTAACGCAAACCCTCTTTATGAACCTAAACATCCCGACTACGATGCAACGCAACATGAGATCGCCCTGCGGCTGCATCCGCCAGGCGCTCGTAAAGCAGATGCAAGGCTGGCCCCGCTAGGGCGGCGCCGACCGCAACCAGAGAGACGTGATGTACCAATACGACGAATACGATCAGCGCATTGTGGATGAACGGGTTGCCCAGTTCCGCGATCAGACGCAACGCTATCTGGCAGGCGAGCTCGGCGAGGACGAATACCGTCCGCTGCGCCTGCAGAACGGCCTCTACATCCAGCGCTACGCACCGATGCTGCGTATCGCCGTGCCTTACGGCAATCTGCGCGCCGAACAGGTGCGCATGCTCGGCCATATCGCACGCACCTACGACCGCGGTTACGGCCACTTCACTACGCGCCAGAACATGCAGTTCAACTGGCCGAAGCTGGAAGATGTGCCGGAGATCCTCGCCCAGCTGGCCACCGTGCAGATGCACGCCATTCAGACCTCGGGCAACTGCATCCGCAACGTCACCTCCGACCCCTTTGCCGGCGTCGCCGCCGACGAGGAGATCGATCCGCGCCCGTGGTGCGAGATCGTGCGTCAATGGAGTACCTTTCACCCCGAGTTCGCCTTTCTGCCGCGCAAGTTCAAGATCGCCGTCAACGGAGCGAAGGAAGACCGCGCGGTCATCCAGGTGCACGACATCGGCCTCGATCTCAAGCGCAACGCCGAAGGCAAGATCGGTTTTCGCGTGCTGGTGGGTGGCGGCCTCGGCCGTACGCCGATCATCGGTGAAGAGATCTCGTCCTTCGTGCCGTGGCAGGACATCCTCAGCTACTGCGAGGCCATCCTGCGTGTCTATAACCTCAACGGTCGCCGCGACAATGCCTACAAGGCCCGCATCAAGATCCTGGTGAAAGCGCTCGGCATCGACGCCTTCCGCAGCCAGGTCGAGGCGGAGTTCGCCCACCTCAAGGACGGCCCGGCCACACTGACCGCTGAAGAAGTGCACCGCGTCGCCGACCACTTCGTCGATCCGTCCTACGAGACGCTGCCGGCATCCGACGCGGGCTACACCGCCCAACTGGCGGCAAACAAGGCATTCGCAGCCTGGGCCAGACGCAACGTGCGCGCCCACAAGCAGCCTGGCTACGCCAGTGTGGTGCTGTCGCTGAAGAAACCCGGCATTGCGCCGGGCGACATCACCGCCGATCAGCTCGACAGCGTGGCCGCCCTTGCCGACGCCTTCAGCTTCGGCGAAGTCCGTGTCACCCACGAGCAGAACCTGGTGCTGGCCGATGTCAGACAGTCAGACCTGTTCGCAGCCTGGGAAGGCGCGCGCAAGGCCGGTCTCGCCACCCCGAACATCGGCCTGCTGACCGACATCATTGCCTGCCCCGGCGGCGATTTCTGTGCCTTGGCCAATGCCAAGTCGATCCCGATCGCCAACGCCATCCAGGCCCGCTTCGACGACCTCGACTACCTGCACGACATCGGCGAGATCGAGATCAACATCTCCGGCTGCATGAATGCCTGTGGTCACCACCACGTCGGTCACATCGGCGTGCTCGGCGTGGATAAGAACGGCCAGGAGTGGTACCAGGTAAGCATCGGTGGCGACCAGGGCAACGACACCTCGCTCGGCAAGGTCATCGGCCCGTCCTTCGCCGCAGACGAAATGCCGGACGTCGTCAGCTCGCTGGTCCAGACCTATACCACCAACCGTCACGACGACGAGCGCTTCATCGATACCGTCCGCCGTGTCGGCGCAGAACCGTTCAAGACGCAGGTCTATGCAGACCGCGAAGAAAGGAAACAAGCCCATGTCTGAGATCATCAAGAACGGCGTCATCCATGAGGATGACTGGACCGTGGTCCGTCTCGCCGACGGCGAGGATGCAGCCACTGCAGAACTGCCCGCCGGCCGCGTGATCGTGCCGCTCGCAGTCTGGCTCGCCCGCCGCGAAGCGCTTGGCGCGCAGGCTGAAGCCGGCGTGCTGGGCGTGTGGCTCGCCGGCACCGAAGACCCGGCGGCTCTTGCCGACGATCTGCTGCGCCTGCAGTTGATCGCGGTCGACTTCCCCAAGTTCGCAGACGGTCGCGGCTACTCCATCGCCACCCTGCTACGCGCCCGCCACGGTTATGGCGGCGAGCTGCGTGCAGTCGGCGAAGTGTTGCGCGACCAGTTCTTCTTCCTGACACGCTGCGGTTTCGACGCGCTGCAGCCGGCCGCCGGTCGTTACACCCCCGAGCAGCTCAAGATCGCACTGGAGAGCTTCAGGGATTTCGCCGAACCCTACCAGGGTGCGGTGGATCGTGCGGAGCCCCTGTTCCGCCGGCTAGCGCGCAAGGTGGCAGCATGAACGCAAGCGTCTCCATGTTGCGCCCCGGCACCGGTGGCGCACCGCGCAACCCGGCCACCCACCCCGAACTCACCCCGGAACTGCGCGAAAGCGTCGTAGCCAAGACCGCTGCGGTCGTTGACCTGCTGCAGGCGGTGGTGGCCGAACTCGGCAGCGAAGGCGAAGTGACCTTCGCCAACAGTTTTGGCGCCGAAGACATGGTGCTCACCGACATCATCCTCAGCCGCAAGCTGCAGGTCGAAATCTTCTCGCTCGACACCGGACGCCTGCCCGCCGAAACCTACAAGCTGATGGGCGAGGTCGAGCAGCGCTATCGCACTCGCCTCAAGGTGTTCTTTCCCGATGCTACCGCGGTTGAACACTACGTTCGCACCGAGGGCATCAACGCATTCTACGACTCCGTCGACTTGCGCAAGGCCTGCTGCCAGGTGCGTAAGGTCGAGCCCCTGCGCCGCGCGCTGGCGGGCAAGAAGGCATGGGTGACCGGTCAGCGCGCAGCCCAGTCCACAACCCGTAGCGGCCTGCCGCTGCGCGAGTTCGACGCGGGCAATGGTCTGGAGAAGCTCAATCCGCTCTCCGACTGGACCGAGGCCGAGGTCTGGGCCTATCTGCGCCTGAACGAGGTGCCCTATAACGCCCTGCACGATCAGTTCTTCCCGAGCATCGGTTGCGCCCCCTGCACCCGTGGCGTTGCCGTCGGCGAGGACGTCCGGGCCGGACGCTGGTGGTGGGAAGACCCAACCTCCAAGGAATGCGGCCTTCACGTGAAAAAGGACTGAACATGTTCACCGTCACCCTGAAGCAACGCTTCCTCGCCGTCCGTGCAGGTCTGCGCGCCGCCCTGCGGGCCCTGCGCATGACGGACGGCGCTCAACTCTCGAAACGGTAAGGCAACGATGTCGACTCTCACCAAACAGACGCTCTCCCACCTCGACTGGCTTGAAGCCGAGGCGATCCACATCCTGCGCGAAGTGGCTGGCCAGTGCGCGAACCCGGTGCTGCTGTTTTCCGGCGGCAAGGATTCGATCTGCCTGCTGCGCCTCGCCGAGAAGGCCTTCCGCCCGGGTCGCTTCCCCTTCCCGCTGATGCACATCGACACCGGCCACAACTACAAGGAAGTGACCGATTTCCGTGACAAGCGCGCCGCCGAACTGGGCGAGCGCCTGATCGTGCGCTCGGTCGAGGATTCGATGGCGCGCGGCACCGTGGTGCTGAAGTCGGCCGATGAGTCGCGCAACAAGCATCAGTCGGTCACGCTGCTCGAAGCCATCGAGGAATTCGGTTTCGATGCGTGTATCGGTGGCGCCCGCCGCGACGAGGAGAAGGCCCGGGCGAAGGAGCGGATCATGAGCTTCCGCGACGAGTTCGGTCAGTGGGACCCGAAGAACCAGCGCCCTGAGCTGTGGAACCTGTACAACGCGCGATCGCACAAGGGCGAGAACATCCGCGCCTTCCCGATCAGCAACTGGACCGAACTCGACGTGTGGCAATACATCGCCCGAGAGCAGCTTGAGCTGCCGTCGATCTATTTCGCCCACACCCGCCCGGTCGTGCGCAAGAACGGGCTGATGCAGCCGGTGACCGACGTGACCCCGGCCAAGCCTGGCGACAAGATCGAACAAGTGCTCGTGCGTTTCCGCACCGTGGGTGACATCACCTGCACGGCGCCGGTTGAGTCCGACGCGGACACGGTGGAGAAGATTCTTGCCGAGACCGCAACCACGACGATTACCGAACGTGGCGCGACGCGAATGGACGATCAGACCTCCGAGGCGTCGATGGAGCAGCGCAAGAAGGAAGGGTATTTCTGATCTGTTGCATGTTCTTTGTGAGTTGCGTGTTGTGCCGGGGTGGCGCACTGGGTGTTTGTTCCGAGGGCTGCGGAACTCGCTGCGCTCAGACAGTCCTCGCCCTCTGCACAAACACCCAGCACACCACCTGAACGTGTGTGCCTGAACCGGGTTAAAGGCAGCGGGGAGCGAGGCGAGAGCAAAGCTTGGTTCGACGTACCGCAGCCTCCCTGCAAAGGACGCTTCTGACTGCGGAGCCATCCGGACAAGAGCCGGGGATGTGTGAGGCATTCGTGGCGAAGGCGAGGACTGTCCGAGCCCGCAGGGCGAGTTCCGCAGCCTTCAGAACGAATGCCTCATGCAGCCCCGGCGACTTAGCAGCACACACAAACCAGCACAAAACAAAGCACCAACCGAATTCTGGAAAGCTTGAAGGAAAAATGACCATGTCCGCACTTGAACAACTGCCCGAGATCGACAACGGCCTGCTGCGCTTTCTGACCTGCGGCAGCGTCGACGACGGCAAGAGCACCCTGATCGGCCGCCTGCTGTTCGACACCAAGACCATCCTCGCCGACACCATGAATGCGATCGAGAAGACCTCGGCCAAGCGCGGCATGACCGCGGTCGACCTCTCGCTGCTCACCGACGGCCTGCAGGCAGAACGCGAACAAGGCATCACCATCGATGTCGCCTATCGCTACTTCACCACCGGCACACGCAAGTACATCATCGCCGACGCGCCCGGGCACGAGCAGTACACCCGCAACATGGTCACCGCCGCGTCGACCGCCAACCTTGCAATCATCCTCATCGATGCACGCAAGGGCGTACTCACGCAGACCCGTCGCCATTCATACCTCGCCAGCCTGGTCGGCATCCCCCACCTGCTGGTCGCGGTGAACAAGATGGACCTCGTCGACTACGACGAAGCCACCTTCGAGCGCATCAAGGCCGACTACCTCGCCTTCGCCGCCCAGCTCGGCATCAAGGACGTGCGCTTCATCCCGATCTCGGCACTCGCCGGCGACATGATCGTCGATCGCGGCGCGCGTCTCGACTGGTACAAGGGCCCCACCCTGCTCGAGATTCTCGAAGCCGCCCCCGCCGCCCACACCGAGAAAGCCGAAGACTTCCGCCTTCCGGTGCAGTTCGTCTGCCGTCCGCACGACTCGGCCAACCCCGAACTGCACGACTACCGCGGCTTCATGGGCCGTGTCGAATCCGGCGAGATCCGCGTCGGCGATGCGGTGACGGTGCTGCCGTCGGGCGCCTCCAGCAAGGTCAAGGCCATCAGCATTGGCACCGAACAGCTTGAGCGCGCCATCCACGAACAGTCCATCACCCTGCTGCTCGAGGACGAAATCGACATCTCGCGCGGAGACATGATCGTGAAATCGGCCGAAGCACCGGCGGCGGTCAAGCAGATCGACGCCACCGTGTGCTGGCTGTCGGAGACGCCGATGTCACCGGCCCGCACCTACCTCGTGCGTCATACCACGCGCGAAGCCAAGGCCAAGATCGCCAAGATCGACTACCGCCTTGATGTGAACACGCTCGAACAGCAGCCTGTCACCAGCCTGGCCATGAACGACATCGCGCGCCTCACGCTCAAGCTCGCACAACCCATCGTTGCCGACCGTTACGCCGCCAACCGTGCAACCGGCGCCTTCATCATCATCGATGAAAGCACCAACAACACCGTCGGCGCCGGTATGATCGGCTGAACACCGCTGCTTTCCGGACGGGCAGATGCATGCCCGTCCGGAAACGATTTCACACTCGCCTTTCCCGCCCGCCCCACTGGCGCTGAGGACACGGACCAAGCACGGCCTGCGCGGTCAGACCACCTCAAGCCCCGCCTCGAAAGCCTCCGTAGCCCCCCGAAGTCGCTGCGCTGACGACAAGCCTTTGCCATACTGCCACCGCTTGTCGTACCCTCCAGCCCCGCTTCCGCATACGCTGCGCCCGCAATCCGGCGCGCTCCCGCCATGTCCGTATTCACGCTGATCGTATTCAAACTCGCCGCCGGCCTGCTTCTGGACCGGTTGTTTGGAGAAGTGCCCCGCTACCATCCGCTGGTCGGCTTCGGGCGCTGGTCGAATGCTGTCGAAGCCAGGGTCAGAGCCTGGTCTGCGTCCCGCCTGGCGGGCATGCTGGCGTGGCTGCTTGCTGTCGGCCCGTGGGTCGGACTGGTACTGCTCGTGCGCGACGTGCATCCGCTGGCGCACTGGCCGGTCGACATCGCCTTGCTGTACTTTGCGCTCGGCGGGCGCAGCCTCACCGAACACGCCGAGGCCATCGCCCTGCCGCTTGAGGCAGGCAACCTGGATGAAGCACGCCAGCGTACAAGCTGGATCGTGAGTCGCGACACCAGCGTACTCGATGCCGAGGGCGTGGCCCGTGCGGGCACCGAATCCGTGCTGGAAAACGGTAACGACGCCGTCTTCGGCGCCCTGTTCTGGTTTCTGCTCGCCGGCGGGCCCGGCGTGCTGCTGTTTCGCCTCGCCAACACGCTGGACGCGATGTGGGGCTACCGCACGCAGCAATACCTTCGTTTCGGCTGGGCCGCCGCCCGCATCGACGACCTCCTCAACGCATTTCCCGCCCGCCTCACCGCGCTCACCTACGCGGTGCTTGGCCGTACCCGCCAGGCGCTTGAGTGCTGGCGCAGACAGGCGCCTTCCTGGGATAGCCCCAACGCAGGACCGGTGATGGCCGCCGGCGCGGGAGCGCTCGATCTCAAGCTCGGTGGTGCAGCGATTTACCACGGACAGGAAGAGCTTCGCCCTCAACTCGGCGAAGGCAGTGCGCCCGATGCGCGCGCCATCCGCGCGGCCGTCAGCCTGGTCCGTCGCGGCATCCTGCTGTGGCTCGCCGTCGCCGGCCTGATCGCACTCACGCTGGAACGCCTCCATGCTTGAGCACGGCGGACGGCTGCGCCGCGCAGCCAGCGACTACGGGATCCCGCTGCAGGACTGGCTCGACCTCTCGACCGGCATCAACCCCACGCCCTGGCCTGTGCCCGAGATTCCGCTGTCCGCCTGGCACAGGCTGCCGGAAGACGATGATGGCCTGGAAGCGGCTGCAGCAGACTATTACGGCACGGACCAACTCCTTGCCGTCGCCGGCTCGCAAGCCGCAATCCAGTCGCTCCCGGCCCTGATTCCGGGGGCCCGCGTCACGATCCCCGGCCCGACCTATGCGGAACACCCGCACGCGTGGCGAGGCACCACACTGCAACGGATCGACGCGAGCGTTGGCAGCATCGACGCCGCCATCGATGCGACCGACGTGCTCGTGCTGGTGAATCCGAACAACCCCTCGGGCGAACACTACGACCGTGCGCAACTGCTGGCGTGGCACCGCCGCCTTGCGTCTCGTGGCGGCTGGCTGGTGATCGACGAAGCCTTCATCGATACGGCGCCGTCGAACAGTCTCGCCGCCGAGGCAGGGCGCCCGGGCCTCGTGGTGCTGCGCTCGATCGGAAAGTTCTTTGGGCTGGCCGGCGCCAGAACCGGCTTTGTACTCGGCCCGCGGGAACTGCGCGCAGCACTCGCAGAGCGCCTGGGGCCATGGGCCGTCAGCGGCCCTGCCCGAATCGTCACACAGGCTGCACTGCGCGACCACGCATGGCAGGAAAGCGCCCGCACCCGATTGCTCGCGCAGGGACGACGGCTTGGCGCGCTGCTGCACGCCGCCGGTTTCGGCAACGCCCGCGGCCCAGCCCTGTTTCAGTGGTTCGAACACCCCGATGCAGACACCCTCCGCCATCGACTCGCCACGCATGGCATTCTTGTGCGGCACTTCGATTCGCCGGCGAGCCTGCGCTTCGGACTCCCTGCGCTCGAAGCCGACTGGCTGCGACTCGCCGACGCCCTGGACACGCCGGGCATCAAGGATCTCTCAAGATGAAAACCGCCCTACGCCTCATCGCAGTTGCCTGTGCCACATCGAGTCTTGCTGCCGTCGCCGCCGATCTCCGCATCACCGATGACACGGGTGCAGCGCTGCACCTGAAACAGCCGGCCCAGCGCATCGTCAGTCTCGCGCCACATCTCACCGAACTGCTTTTTGCCGCAGGCGCCGGAAGCAAGGTCGTCGGCGTGGTGTCGTACAGCGATTTCCCGGAGGCCGCCAAGGCACTCCCCCAAGTCGGCAGCTACACCAACGTCGACATGGAGGCGCTTGCAGCGCTAAAACCCGACCTGGTGGTGGCATGGAAGAGCGGCAACCGCAATGCCCACCTCGACCGTCTGTCCGCGCTTGGCATCCCGCTCTTCATCAACGAACCGCGCAACCTTGACGACGTGGCGCGCGCACTGGAGACCTTCGGCGAACTCGCAGGGACATCCGCCGAAGCGCGCACTGCAGCAGCGCGCTTCCGTGCGCGCCTGACATCGCTGCGCAGCCGCTACTCGACGCTGCCGCCGGTGCGCACCTTCTATCAGGTCTGGGACCGCCCGTTGATGACGATCAACGGCGAGCATCTGATTGGCGACGTCATCCGCCTGTGTGGTGGCGAGAACGTCTTTGCCGATCTTCCCCAGCTGGCACCGACGGTCAACGCGGAGTCGGTGCTGGCGGCCAATCCGGAAGCGATCGTCGCCAGCGGAATGGGAGACGCCCGTCCCGAGTGGCTGGATCAGTGGCGCCGCTGGCCGAGCATTTCCGCAGTCGCGGGCGACAATCTGTTCTTCATCCCGCCGACGATCATCCAGCGCCACACGCCACGTATCCTGGACGGCGCCAGTCGTCTGTGCGAGCAGCTCGACGAGGCGCGCCGGCGCCGCCCCCAGAACAGGCTCAAATAAAGCGCGTCGCCTCTTCGAGCTCGTCGTGCGTTCGCGCGCGGCTCAAGGCGCTGACAAACTTGCGCCAGGCCAGGTCGGCATGGTCGATGCGAATCAGCGCAATGCGCTCGTCATGCGAACCAATACGAAGAATGGTGACCTTCATCCTGCTGCGGTCCGACGCACCCAGCTCGATCGAGACTTCGCCACTGACGCCGACCGGCAGCTTGCGCTCCGATCGCACCCGAAAACCGGATACCGAGCACTCGAACACCTTCAGCGGATAACGGCGACGCAGGCCAGGCAGGCCGGCACTGAACTCACCCGGACACATGACCGGAAACCGCCTGTGCGTGCGCCTGCGCATTTCCGAGCGCGGGGTGTCGTCGGGCACCAGCGGCAGACAGCGCTTGTACTCGGGCAAGTCGTAAATCGAGTGCAGCAGCAGCAGTTCCCCCATGCGCAATCCGGCAAACACCCGCGTGCGGACGTTGAAGAAATGTTCGATCAACTCCGGTGTCATCACCGGGTCAGTCGTCGTATAGAAACGCTTCTCGGGAAAATGAATATTGGGTACCGTCGTTTCGGTGAAATACCGGAACAGGTTTTTGGACGCCGGCATGCGCCCATAGCGACGTTGATACACCGCCGGGGCCGCAGCGAGATCCAGGTGCGCACCCACCGCCGGCGCGCCATTGACGAAGTCGTAATGCGCCACAGTGTGCTGAGCCAGGCGGCGAAAACACAGCACCGCCTCGTAGAAGCCGACATGCCGCGGGTTCACTGCAATGACGAGGTGACGGGTATCGAACTGTCGCGTCGCATACTCGTACATGAACTTCATCAGCGGCAGCAGGATCTTGCCGCTTGCCGACCGAAAACGGCGGTCGATGGCGAGCGCCGACACCTCCGCAACATTCCCGCCCGCCTGCCTGACCGCGCCAAGATCGAAGATGCGCTGCATCGGAAAACCCAATGCGCTCTCGCGAATCAGCGACAGCGTGCCCACCACGCGGTCGCCATAGCGACACAGAAGCGTCGAAGTCGTGGGCAAGGCGTGATACACCGTGACCCGCATGGCGGAGGGGTCAGGCGTCATGAAGCCGGCGTCGACATAGGCGTCGTGCAGCAGATGGAAACAGGCTTCAAGCTCCTCACGCGTTTCGGCAAGCTTGAACACCATCTTGTCGGAGAGTTCGGCGTCGCAGCGAATGAGCTTGCTGTATGCCGAGAAACGCCACTTCTCCGGCAGCAGGGGAGCGCACCGCCGAAACAGCCGTTTCCCCAGTTCGATCATGTGTTTTTTCATCGACGCTGCACGCCTGTGGCGAAGGACTTGGCTTCGGCCTACTGTTATCTCCGGCTGAAAGCATAACGCGCCGGCGCGCGCCCAAAGACGACCCCGGTCAAAAAAACCGTTATTGGCAGAGCCTTGTGGATTCGGAGAACGATGAGGGAGAGCAACTACGGCGCAGATCGTCCCGCCTTAGCTGCCGCTTGGCGGTCTCAACAGCCTGAACAAGCACGCGAACGCCTAATCGCGGATGCTCTGGCGGGCGCGCGCGTACTGGCTGCGCCAGCCCGAACGGACATCCTGCCACCATGCGTGATCGAACACCCATGCCAGCGTTGGCAGTAGGGGCGCAAAGTAGTGTCTCGCGGCCGACGGGCGGTCGACCTGGGCTGCACGCAGCGGAACTCGCAACGCGCTCAGCCGCTGATGCAGCGACGGATGAAATGGCAGGGAGATGTCTTCCTCGTCCTCGAGCAGCACCGCGGTGACTGCGCGCACCGACGCCGGCCGCAGGAACCCGGTCTCCACACCCAGCCCCATCTCGCGGTAGGGCCGGATGCTCGGTCGGGCACGGCTCTCGCTTTGTGCCATGACCTTGGGCCAGTAATCCTGACGCAGGAAGCGCTCCTTGAGCGTCACTTCGACCAGGGTCTCTCCGAGGAGCCCCGCCCCGACCAGCTTCGCCGCAATGGCGTCAGCCTCGAACTCTTCGATGCGCGAGAGCCGCAGCATGTCGCGGTAGAAGCGGCGCAAGACGCGATCAGCCAGGGTTTCTACGATGGGCATGCTCTCGCACATTGCGTCGAGCACACGAAACCACCATGCCCGCACGTGCGCGCCGAGCTTTCCGAGCCCTTTGCGCTGCAGGGCGAGGTGGGCGAACTCATGCGCCATGACCGCCGCAAGCTGCGAGCGTGAAACACTATGCACCAGCGGCAGCCCCAACAGCAGGTGGGACTCGATCCGGCCCACGCAGCCCCAGCGCGCACGCTGCAGCACTGTCGCGTTCGGGTCGCGGGTGATCCACACACGATCGATTGGATCAGCACCAAGATGGCTGCCGATGTCGTCCATCAGGCAGTAAAACTCGGGGGCCGCATCGGGCGGCAGGAGAATGCCCTCGGGCTCGGGGGCTGGCACGTAGAAGATCGTTGTCAGGCGGGCGCACAGGTACGCTGCACACACCGCCGCCAGGCTCGACGCCACCGTAGCCAGTGGCTCACCCTCGTTAAGGGTCTGCCAGCTGTGCATCAACGCAAGCACCACGGCGCAAAAGGCAAGCACCATCACGGCCCCCACTGCCGACAGCCCCGCAAACGCGATCAGCCCGAGCCGACGCGCAAGGCGTGGCCGTAAATCGAACAAGCGGGAACGAGGCACGTACATGGGAGCACACTCCGGCGAAAGCCGTTAGGCGGGCTCGAATATACACGTTGTCAGCAGGGGGAGATATTCAACGAAAGGCTTAGGAAGCCCCATGCAAAGGGAGGAAACCCTCTGTTTTCAGTGATTTCTCGCTTTCCGCGCCTGAACAATCTATAGTGAGCGGCTGTTGCGTGCCCGACCAATCGGCCGCAGCACTTTCCAACGACCTTTTCCGGTCACGAATCCCGCCCGCCTCGATTGGTGTCGTACGCCCTGCGCACGACAGGCCGTCGCTGGAGCATTTTCTCGCATGAACACAGAATCAAACTTCGCCAGTCTCGGACTGGCAGAACCCTTGCTGCGCGCCATTTCGGAAGCCGGCTACACCACGCCGACGCCGATCCAGGCCCAGGCCATTCCGCAGGTACTCGCCGGTGGCGACCTGCTCGCCGCAGCGCAGACCGGCACTGGCAAGACTGCCGGCTTCACGCTTCCGGTGCTGCACCTGCTGTCGCAGACGCATGTACATCCGCACCCCAACGGCCGTCCGCGCTGCCTCATCCTCACCCCCACCCGCGAACTGGCTGCCCAGGTCGAGGAATCGGTCAAGACTTACGGCAAGCACATGCCGCTGACCTCGATGGTGATGTTCGGCGGTGTCAACATCAATCCGCAGATCTCGGCCCTCAAGAAGCGGGTCGACATCCTGGTGGCCACACCCGGCCGCCTGCTCGATCACGTCAATCAGCGCACGCTGGATCTGTCCGGCGTCGAGATCCTGATCCTGGATGAAGCCGACCGCATGCTCGACATGGGCTTCATCCGCGACATCCGCAAGGTGCTCGCACTGCTGCCGAAGAAGCGCCAGAACCTGCTGTTCTCGGCCACCTTCTCCGACGAGATTCGTGAGCTGGCCAACGGCCTGCTGCACAAGCCCGGCTGCGTCGAAGTTGCTGCGCGCAACACCACCGCCGAGCGCGTCGAGCAGGCTGCCTACATGATCGGGCAGAAGCAGAAGCGCGAACTGCTGGCGTGGCTGATCAAGGAGCGCCAGTGGTTCCAGGCGCTCGTGTTCACCCGCACCAAACACGGCGCCAACAAGCTGGCCGAATACCTGACCAAGCACGGCATCGAGTCATCGGCGATTCACGGCAACAAGAGCCAGGCTGCACGTACCCGTGCGCTGGCACAGTTCAAGGACGGATCGCTGCCGGTATTGGTTGCCACCGATATCGCCGCACGCGGCCTCGACATCGACCAGCTGCCCCAGGTGGTGAACTTCGAACTGCCGAACGTGCCTGAAGACTACGTGCACCGCATCGGCCGCACCGGTCGTGCCGGCGCTGCCGGCCACGCAATTTCGCTGGTCGACCGCGAAGAGCTCAAGCTGTTGAGCGCCATTGAACGGCTGATGCACCGCAAGATCGAGCACGCAACAGCCGAAGGCTTCGTGCCCAGCGCCACCGCAGAGCAGTCGCATGACGAAGATCAGCGCCGCGAACCGATGCAGCGCCGCGGAGGCGGTGGCGGTCGTAACAACAACGAACCGCGTAGAAGCGGCGCGCCCGCCGGACGCAGCGATCGTCCCGGCGGCCGTGGTCCCGCAAACGGTGGCCAGCCCGGTAACCGTGGTCCGCAGCGCGCCCGCCCCGAGGCGGACGGCAATCGTGCCCGTCCCGCGCCGCGCCAGGCCGGTGAAGTGGACGGCAATCGCGCCGCCCCCAGTCGCGCCGAACCCAACGGCAACCATGCGGGCAACCGTGGCCGCAGTGAAGTGAATGGCAATCGCGCGCCGCAGCCGTCCGACCGCCGCAATACCGCACCGCGCGCAGCGCTGTTCTCCGCCAGAACGGGGAACGGCAATCGCTGATCACTGATCCGCGCTGCACAACACGTGAAGAAGGCCACCGCAAGGTGGCCTTCTTTTTTGGCACAAGAGTACTCAATCAGCCGAAGATGGCCACACGTTCTCGGACAATACGTCCTCGATCGGCATGCGCTCGGCCCATTTTTCGATCTCCAGCATCGGCTTCGGGTAAAAGGCCTCGACGTGGCCGATACACAGCACCGCAACCGGGCAGGCCCCTTCGGGCATGGACAGCAGCGTGGCCAACTTGTCCGGATCGAAGATCGACACCCAGCCCATGCCAAGCCCTTCTGCGCGCGCCGCCAGCCACATGTTCTGAATCGCACAGGCCACCGAGGCCAGGTCCATTTCGGGCAAGGTCCGGCGCCCGAACACATGCTTCTCGCGCCCTTCGGCAAGTGCGACCACCAGTACCTCGCCGGCGTCGAGCACGCCTTCGACCTTGAGCTTCATGAAGTCTTCCGCACGCTCGCCAAGCGCCTCGGCAGTGGCAATCCGCTCTTCCTCCACCAGCGCGTGCATGCGCTCGCGCAAGGCGGGGTCGGTGATGCGGATAAAGCGCCAGGGCTGCATGTAACCCACACTCGGTGCATGGTGGGCAGCCCACAGCAGTCGCCGCAGGACTTCGGGATCGACTGCATCCGGCAGGAAGTGGCGCATGTCACGACGTTCGGCGATCACGCGATAAACGGCAGCGATCTCCGCGCTGGAGAAGGCGAGCGAAGCAGTGTTTGAAGGCATGAAATCAGGACTCCGGCAAGCAGGGCTGCAGTGTAGCGCACCGGTGGCCACACATTCCTTCCACCCGCTTGCCGTAAGGACAGCTTGCAAATACCCATGAACCTCGACTAAGCTCCGCCCCACATTCGATCCGGGTGCCTTGTCATAAAGTCTTATGACGGGTGAAACGGGAAGTCCGGTGACGCTGATCGCACATGCGCTCAGCCACTCCGGCGCAGCCCCCGCTGCTGTAAGCCTGACGAATCCGCTGCAACACAGATGACCACTGGGTTTCTCCCCGGGAAGGTCGGCGGATGAGGAAGATGGTGAGCCAGAAGACCGGCCCGATCGAGATGAAAGAGATGTGAATCCCGGGGTGAGGGTTCGATCCGACTGCTTGGTCGCGGCCGTATTTTCTTCGTGCGCCTCCATGCCAGCCGCATTCGATATTCGTTTTGCGTAGCCGTTCGCACGTACATGGACTGCCCATGCGCGCTTTCGCCTGCCTCCCCGGCTTCAGGTCGCCAGCCAAGCACACGAGGGGAGTTCTTCATGCATATCGAACCGGGTTACGTTTCCACCGCCAAAATCGCTGCCGCCAACATCGCAGCCACCGGACTGCTTGCCAGTCACGCCCTGCCGCTGCTGCGGCAACCGCAACTGATCCTGCGCTCGCTGCTCGCCGCGCTGTTCTTTTCGGTGTTCATGCAGAGCTTCCACCTTGCCGTCGGTCCGTCCGAACTGCATTTCCTCGGCGCGATGCCGATGTACCTGATCCTCGGATTCGTGCCCACGCTGCTTGGTTTCGGCATCGGTCTGGCCTTGCAGGGGCTGTTCTTCGAACCCGCCGATCTTGTCCATCTCGGCATCAACACCCTGTCGCTCGCGGTGCCACTGATGCTGGTGCACCACACCGTCGGCAAGCGCTTCGACAGCCTCAGGCTGCGCAACATCATGAAGCTCGACGCCGTGTTCTACGCCGGCGTGACGTCGATGGTCGGCTTCTGGCTCGCCATTGGCGAAGTGGCCACGCCGCTTGCCGACTGGGCTGCCTTCGCGATTGCCTATGCTCCGCTAGTCGTTCTCGAACCGCTGATCACCTTCAGCCTGATCCGCCTGCTGCAGCCCTATGCCGCCAGCCCGGCGATGAAGCTGTGCACCACCCTGCGGGCAGGTTGAGCACATGGGCGTCATCTGGTTCGTCGGCGCCGGCCCTGGCGACCCCGACCTGATCACGGTCAAGGGTCGCGGGCTGCTCGAAGAGGCGGGCGCAATCCTTTTTGCCGGGTCGCTGGTCGACCAGGCTGCCACGCGCTTTGCCCCACCGGGTTGCGAGATTCGCGACTCCAAGGACATGACGCTGGAGGAGATGAGCGCATGGCTGCTCAACGCCTGCGCCCGTCATGCAACGGTGGTGCGCCTGCAGACCGGCGACCCCGGGCTGTATGGGGCGCTGGTGGAGATGACCCGCCCGCTCGACGCCGCCGGCGTGCAGTGGAAGGTCGTGCCGGGCGTGTCTTCGGCGATGGCCGCCGCGGCTGCGGCAGGCGAAACCCTGACCCTGCCTGAAGTCACGCAAACCGTGATTCTCACCCGCGTTGCCGGGCGCACGCCGATGCCTGCAGGCGAAGAGCTCGAAGCGCTGGCTGCACATCGCAGCACCTTGTGCATCTTTCTGTCGATCACGCTGCTGCATGAAGTCCAGCGTGCGTTGCGCAGCGCCGGATGGTCCGAGGACGCACCCATCGTCGTGGTACAGAAGGCCAGCTGGCCCGGTGCGGAAAAGATCGTGCGCGGCACGCTCGCCGACATCAAGCGTCGCTGCCAGGACGAGAAGATCGCCTCGCAGGCCATGATCATCGCCAGCCCCGCGCTGGGCGCGCGCGACTGGGCCGATATCGCCCGCTCCAAACTCTACGACCCCGGTTTTTCACACCGTTTCCGCAAGGCCACCCTGATGCAGGACGACGGCACGGAAAGCGCAACCACCGAGATTCCGTCATGAACGATCACACCATCCTCCTCATCGGCCATGGTTCGCGCAATCGCGAAGGCAACCGCGAGATCCTGCAGTTCGCCACCCAGTGGCAGGCGCGTCACCCGGGCTGGCGCATCGAAGCCTGCTTCATCGAACATGCGGAAGTCCTGCTCGACGAGGGCCTGGACCGCGCCGCCCGGAACGCACGCCGGGTCACCGTCGTACCCTTCATTCTCAACGCAGCGGGCCATGTGAAGATGGAACTGCCGGCGGCGGTGTCGCGTGCCCGCGCCCGCCATCCTGCAGTGGACTTCGCGTGCACCCGCCATCTGGGCATGGGCCGCGAGATGCTTGCCGTACTCAAGGGCCAGCTCGACCGCCTGCTGCACCAGCTCGCCACCCCGGACCCGCGCACCACCGGCGTCATCCTGCTCGGACGCGGCTCGTCCGATGCCGGTGCCAATGGCGAGCTCGCCCGCATGACGCGCTGGGTGTTCGAAGACTACGACCACGACCTGGTCGACCTTGCCTTCACCAGCATCACCTGGCCGCGGCTCGAAACCGTTGTTCAGCGCCAGATCCGCCTTGGCATGATGCAGATCTGCATCGTGCCGGTGTATCTCTTCAGCGGCGTGCTGATGGACCGCATCAAGGCCCAGACCGAACGCCTGCAAGCCCAGTTTCCGCACATTGCCTTTGCCCTCGGCACCCATTTCGGCTTCGACAAGGGCATCTTCGACCTGCTCGACAGCCGCATCGGCGAGTCGGGCGCCGCAGAAGGCGGCCTGCTCGAATGCGACGGCTGCAAGTACCGCCTCGCCGCTGAAGCCGAACATCTGCACGACCACAGCCACACCCACGTGCATGCCGCGCATTCGCAGGGTGACGCGCACGAACACGAACATGCACCTGCATGAGCTCAGCACACGGAACCCGGACATGACCGCAAACACTGTTACCGAGCAGCTTACCGCTGCCGGTCGTGCCATCGAGCATGACTCCTTTGCCGTCATCGACGCCGAAGTCGCCCGGCACGACTATCGCCCCGAGCAATGGCCCATCGTGCGCCGCATGATTCACGCCAATGCCGACTTCGACTTCAACGGCCTCACCGACTTTCATCCCGCGGCGGTCGAGGCCGGGCTGGCCGCCATCCTGCGGGGCGGAGCGGCGTTCGTGGCCGATGTCGAGATGATCTGTGTCGGCCTGTCGGCGTCACGACTGGCGCACTTCGGCATGCACGCCCACCAGTTCATCTCCGACGCCGATGTCATCGAGCTCGCCAAGGCGGAGAACACCACGCGTGCGGTGCAGGCCATGCGCAAGGCGCACCGGCAGGGCTTGCTCGACGGTGCGCTGGTCGGCATCGGCAACGCGCCCACCGCGTTGATCGAGATCGTGCGCCTGATCCGCGAGGAAGGCGCACGCCCGGCGCTGGTCGTCGGCATGCCGGTGGGGTTTGTCTCCGCCGCCGAATCGAAGGACCTGATGGCCGGGCTCACCGAGGTGCCGTGGATCGTGATCCGCGGGCGCAAGGGGGGCTCGACGCTGGTTGTTGCCGCCCTGCACGCACTGCTCGGACTGGCCGAAGCACGCCAGCAGCAGCCCGCGCAAGCCTGAACACGCCATGGCAGCCGGTCACACGCTCCCCGAGAAGGTCCGCAAGGGTGATCCCAAGCGCGACCGCGGCAATCGCACCGGCTTCTCGACCGGTGCCAATGCCGCGGCAGCGGCTACTGCGGCCACGCTCGGACTGGCGCAGGGCGTGGTGCCCGAGGCGGTCGAATGCGTGCTGCCGAACACCCTGCGCGTGCGCTTCAACATCTGCGACGGCCGCGTGACACATCGCCCGGACGGCGACTGCGCACATGCAGTCTCGATCAAGGACGCAGGCGACGACCCCGACGCCACGCATGGCGCCCACCTCACCGCCGACGTGCGCCGCATCATTGGCGGGGGCGGTGCCGTCATCCTCAAGGGCGGGCCCGGTGTCGGCGTCGTCACCAAGCCCGGCCTCGGGCTCGATGTCGGCGGCCCCGCGATCAACCCTGCGCCACGACGCAGCATCACCGAAAACGTCGCCACCGCAGGCGCAGCCATTCTGTCCGCGGGCGACGGTCTTGAAGTCACCATCTCGGTGCCGGGTGGCGAAGAGATGGCGAAGAAAACGCTGAATGCCCGGCTCGGCATTCTGGGCGGCATCAGCATTCTCGGCACCACCGGCATCGTCCGTCCGTATTCCACCGCGGCCTTCCGCGCCAGCGTCATCCAGGCCGTGGATGTGGCGGCGAACCAGGGCCAGACCTCGGTGGTGTTCACGACGGGCGGCCGCACCGAAAAGTGCGCGATGCGCGAGTTTCCGCAACTCGACGAAGCCTGTTTCGTGCAGATGGGCGACTTCGTCAAGGCCGCGTTCACCACCGCGCTCAAACACGACATGCAGCACATCATCATCGGCGCGATGGTGGGCAAGCTGACCAAGATTGCCCAAGGGCTGTCGGTCACCCACGCCTGGCGCGAGGAGGTCGACCGCGACCTGATCGCCGGCGCCGCCGCCGAAATCGGCGCGCCAGCCGACCTGATCGAGGCGATCCGCGCCGCCGAAACCGCCCGCTTCGCTGCCGAACGTCTGGCCGAACTCGGCCTTGCCGTGGCCTTTCACCGCGCACTCGCTGCCCGCGCCATCCGCAGCCTTCGCGAGCGCTACCCCGGCCCCCACCGCCTCACCGTGCTTGCCTGCAATTTCGAAGGCATACCGATCGTGACCCTGAATGAAGAAGAACTGATGGAATCCGCACATGCCTGAAAACCACGTCCCGCTGTGTAGCGTGATCGGCATGATCGATGACGGCTGGCCCAGTCTGCCCGCTGCCGCACAGACCCGACTTCGCGCCGCAGCTCGGGTGATCGGGGCCAGACGCACCCTCGACCTCGTCGCGCCTTTTCTGCCCGAAGGCACCGAATGTCTCGACATGGATGGCGCGCTGTCGCGCACACCGGACTGGATCGCAAGCGCGCTCGATGCCGGCACGCCGGTGGCCGTTCTCGCCACTGGCGACCCCCTGTGTCACGGCATTGCCCGCTTTCTGACCGGCAAGCTCGGCACCGATGTGATCGAGGTCATGCCCGCGCCCTCCACCATCCAGCTTGCCTTCGCCCGCCTCAAGAAACCGTGGCAGGACGTACGCATCAGCTCATGTCATGGGCCGGATGCCGGCGAGTGGCGCGCTGACGAATCGACTCCCGCCCCGACACCGGCGCATGGCCTGTACAAACTGGTGCGTGCGGTCGCCAGCCATCCACTGGTCGCCACCTTCACCAGCCCGCACAACAGCCCGGACCGCATCGCCCGCGCACTGCTCGCCGCCGGCTATGGCGACGATGCGCACGAAAGCGTCACACTGTCTGTCGTCGCATGCCTGTGCCACGCGGACGAAGCCGTCTTTGCCAACCTCACCCTTGCCGACGCAGCCAGCCGCCGCTTTCCTGACCCCAACGTGGTCATCATCGAACGTGTCGGGCGGACCGGCGATGAGCACGCACCCACACGCTACCCGCCAGACCTCGTCTCGAGCGTTCCACATACGGCACCGGTATTCGGCTTCGACGATCTCGATTACGTACAACGCACGCCCGAGAAGGGGCTGATCACAAAGCTCGAAGCACGTGCGGTTTCGCTCGCCCGCCTTGGCCTGCGCGCCGACAGCATCGTGTGGGATATCGGCGCTGGCTCGGGCTCGGTCGGACTTGAGGCCAGCCGCATCGCTCACCTCGGCCACGTGTGGGCTATCGAGAAGAACAGCGGCGACGCCGCCAACGCCCGCGCCAATGCGCGACGCATGCGCGCGAGCAATTACAGCCTGTTCGAAGGCAAGGCGCCTGCCGGCCTCGATGCCTGGCCTGCTCCCGACGCGGCCTTCATCGGCGGCTCCGGCGGCGAACTGGGCGAGCTGATTGGACTGGTGCTTGCCCGGCTCAAGCCCGGCGGGCGCCTGGTGATGAACTTCGTCACCCTGGAAAACCTTGCCCTCGCCACCCAGACGCTTCAGCAGTTGGGCGCCACCTGGGACGTCACCATGCTCTCAGCCGCGCGCAGTCAGCCGATTCTCGACATGCACCGCCTCGCTGCCCAGAACCCGGTTTGGATCGTCAGCGCGCAGGCTGCAGACCGTCCATCAGACCCCGCAGGAGGCAACACCCATGAATGACATACGCACCACCGCCCTTCAAGCATCGCCCCCTTTTTGCAGCTTCGGCCGCCTGATCGGCGTCTCCCTCGGCCCCGGCGACCCCGATCTCATCACCCGCCGCGGGTGGGCGGCGCTGCAGTCAGGCGCGCGCTGGGCCTATCCGGTCAAACGCGCCGAGGAGACTTCATACGCACTGGGAATCGCCCGCCGCGGCGGACTGGCGATTCCGGACGACGCTGCAGAGCTGGTCTTCCCGATGACGCGCGACGGCACCGCGCTGGCCAAGGCGTGGGCGCGTGCCGCGAGCCGCACGGTCGAGCTGCTGGCGAGCGGACGCGATGTCGCTTTTCTGGTCGAGGGCGATGCCTCCACTTACTCCACCTTCCGCCACCTAGCGCGCGCAGTGCGCGAACTGGCGCCCGCTGTCACCGTGGAGACCATCCCCGGCGTCAGTTCATTTGCCGCGGCCGCCGCCCGAGCGGATGTGGCGCTGGCCGAAGAGGACGAAACCCTGGCTGTCATCCCCGCCGCCTACGGCGTGCCGGTGATCGACCATCTGCTCGACGAGTTCGACACCCTGGTGCTGATGAAGGTCAAGCCGCTCCTCGACGAGGTACTGGACCTGCTCGAACGACGCGGGCTGATCGCCACCAGTTGCTTCATCGAGAAGGTTGGCTCACCTGAGGAGCGGGTGGTGCGCGACGTCGCCAGCCTGCGCGGAGAGAAGGTGAATTACCTGTCGCTGCTGCTCGTGCAGAACCCGAAGCGCGTGCGCGGAGAACTGCGCCGCGGCTGTCGCAAGAGATCAGAGGGATCGGATATCACTGCAGCAGCAGAGGCCGCCACGTGAAGCGCGCCGCTGTGGTTGGCGGTCGGGCTGTCGAGAGCGCCGGCTCGTCGGGCGTCCGCGGGGAAACAAGACGGTGCATGTCTGAGTGAGCGTAGCGAGCGAGTTTGCACCGTCGCCCCGCAGACGTTCGACGAGCCGGGAAGCCGAAGGCCGCGAACGTCTGCCCGACCGACGACCGCAGCGGTACGAGCGCTTCGCGTGGCGGCCTCTGCGGGCCACCCCCACCTGGACGCAACGACTTAACAGAATCCATATAGAAGAAAGAATTCGCCATGACCCAACACCTCCCCTTCCCCAATAACAAAGTCGCCGTCGTCTCGATCACCCGGCACGGCATTGCGCTCGCCAGCAAGGTGGTGGCCGCCCTGCCCGGTGCCACGCTGTTCGCGCCGGAGAAATTTCACCGCGAAGCCGAGGCGGCCGCACCGGGTGCCTTTGCCTGCTTCTCCGGCAAGACCGGTGACCAGTTCCCGGCACTGTTCGCGGCTTTCGACGGCATCATCTGCATCGTTTCGCTCGGTGCGGTCGTTCGACTCATCGCTCCGCATCTGAAGAACAAGGAAAGCGATCCCGGCATCGTGGTGCTCGACGAAGCCGGGCGTTACGCCGTCCCCGTACTCTCCGGGCACCTGGGCGGCGCCAACGCACTGGCCGGCGTGCTTGCCCACACCCTTGGCGCACAACAGGTGCTCACGACGGCCTCCGACGCCCGCGAAACCCTCGCGGTCGATCTGCTCGGTCGCGAACTGGGCTGGACCTTCGAAGCCAGCCACGACGAAATCGTGCGAGCCAGCGCCGCCGTAGTGAACGACGAACCGGTTGCGCTGGTGCAGGAAACCGGCAGCACCGACTGGTGGTCGCGTCACGCCAACGGTCGCAGCGGTAGCCTGCCCGCCAACCTGCACCGCTTCGACCGCCTTGAAGACATCGACCCGGATGCCTTCGGCGCCGTGCTGTGGGTCAGCAACCGCAGCCTGCCTGACACGCTTGCCGAGCGTTTAAGTGGAAAGAAAGTCATCTACCGCCCCACTGCCGCGAGCGTGCAGTGAGAGTCGCACTTGGACTCGGCTGCGACCGCGGCACTCCGTTCGAAACCCTCGCCCGTGCGGTCAATGAAGCGCTGGCGGCCGCCGGCGTCGGCCTTGACGCAGTCAGCGCCGTAGCCAGCATCGACCTCAAGGCAGACGAACCCGGCCTGGCACTGCTCGCAGCCGTTCACGGCTGGCGTATCGACTATCACCCGGCCCCCCGCCTCGCCGCGATCGCAGTCCCCAACCCGTCCGAAACCGTGCGTCGCTACACCGGCACGCCCTCGGTCTCGGAAGCCGCCGCGCTGCTCGCGGCCAATTCAGGCCAGGACGCGCTGCTGGTCGAAAAGCACAAGGTGCGCGGCACTGACGGCAGGAACGCCACCATCTCCATCGCAAGGATTACCGAATGAACACGACAACTGGCAAGGGCAAGATCATGCTCGTGGGCCTCGGCCCCGGCAGTCACGACCACCTCACCGCGCGTGCGCGCGCCGCCATCGCGGAGGCCGACACCATCATCGGCTACGTCACCTATATCAAGCTCGTCGCGGACCTGCTCGAAGGCAAGGAAGTGATCAGGAAGTCGATGACAGAGGAGCTTGACCGCGCCATCGAATCGCTCGCCCGCGCCCGACAGGGCAAGAAGGTAGCGCTGATCTCGTCGGGCGACGCCGGTGTGTACGGCATGGCAGGCCCGACCTTCGAAGTGCTGTTCCAGGCGGGATGGACACCCGACTCAGAGATCGAGGTCGAGATCATCCCCGGCGCATCCGCGCTCAACACCTGCGCAGCGTTGGTCGGCGCCCCGCTCACGCACGACTTCTGCGCCATTTCGCTGTCCGATCTGCTCACGCCCTGGCCCACCATTGCGCGCCGCCTCGACGCCGTCGCCTACGCCGATTTCGTGGTCGCGCTCTACAACCCCAAGAGCGGGCGCCGCACACGCCAGATCGTCGAAGCCCAGCGCCTGTTCCTGCGCCACCGCCGGCCGGATACCCCGGTGGCGATCGTCAAGTCGGCCTATCGCCCAAAACAACGCATCGAGTTCACCACACTGGAGAGAATGAGCGAGTGCGACATCGGCATGCTCACCACCGTCCTCATCGGCAACTCGAACACCTTCGTGCGCGACGGCCTGATGGTGACCCCACGCGGGTACAGCAACAAGTACGACGTCGCCGATGGCGAGCGCGCCACCCGCAGTGGCGAACAGGCCGGGCGCTCGCTCAGCACCGGCCTCAATGGCTGGCTGGAATCCCTTCGTGCAAGCGATGACACGCCCGCACAACTGGCGGCACATTACAAACTTCCGCTCGATTACATCGTCGCCACACTTGCCGACCTGCCCCACACTGAGGCCGAGCCCGTCACCGAGGAAGACAGCGCATGAACCATCACGATTCAACTGAAAAACCCGGTACAAGCGCCTTGGTCGAAAAGCCGAAACTCGGCAGCTACCGGCGCCATCTGCTGGTATGCACCGGTCCGCGCTGCAGCGCCAACAGCGAGGCGCAAGCCGTGTTCGACAGCCTGGGCGAGCGCTTCAAGCTCGCCGGGCTGGACCAGGGCGAGCTGCGCGTGAAACGCACCCGGGTGGCCTGCTTTGCCGCGTGCAAGGGTGGTCCCATCCTGTGCGTGCAGCCTGATGGCGTGTGGTACTACAACGTCACCCCGGAAAACATGCAGCGAATCGTCGACCAGCACCTGGTTGGCGGCAAGGTGGTTACCGATCTCGTCTTTCACCAGGGCCCCACCCTTACCGCCTGACGCCACTCAGTCCATACGCACGGGTATGGAATATACGTATAATCCCCTATACAGACGCATATAAAAGCATTTGATAGGAGAGAGAGGGTGAGCATGCAGACGCTTTACGATCAGAAAAGGATGAGCCCGGCCGACGCCGTGGGCATGATCAGCAACGGCAACACCGTCGTGGTCCCGACCGGCGTTGGCGAACCGCCTGCGCTGCTGCAGGCGCTGTCCGACCGTCGCCACACGCTGCGCGATGTCGCCGTCAGCCAGATCTTGCCACTGCGCAAGTTCGCCTACCTCGACCCTGAGACCCATGCCAACATCCGGCATGACGCCTATTTCTTCGGCGGCGCCACCCGCGCAGGTGGGCAGTCGGGCTGGGTCGATTTCGTCCCCGCCTACTTTTCCGAACTGCCCATGCTGATCGACCGCGGGCTGACCCCGGCCGACGTGGTCATGACCATGGCTTCGCCCATGGACGAGTACGGCTACTTCTCGCTCTCGCTTGCGCCTGACTACACCATGGCTGCCGTGCGCAAGGCGCGCGTCATCCTGCTCGAGGTCAATCCGAACGTGCCCTACGCCAATGGCGACTGCCATGTGCACATCTCGCAGGTGTCCGGCCTGGTCGAAAGCGACGATGAACTGTTTGAAGTCGGCCTGCCGACCATCGGCCCGATCCAGGAAGCCATCGGCAAGCACGTGGCCGAGCTGATCGACGATGGCGCCACATTGCAGATTGGCTATGGTGGCATTCCCGACGCGGTCGTGATGCAGTTGCAGCACAAGCGCGACCTCGGCATTCACACCGAAATGATCGGCGACGGCATCCTGTCGCTGATCGAAAGTGGTGCCGTGACCAACCGCCGCAAGACCTTCATGCCCGGCAAGATGGTGGCCACCTTCGCGCTCGGTTCGCGCAAGCTGTATCGCTTCCTGCATCGCAACCCGATGCTGGAGATGCATCCGGTCGACTTCACCAACGACCCCTACATCGCAGCCCGCAACGACAATCTGTGCTGCATCAACGCCACGCTGCAGATCGACCTGCTCGGACAGTGCGGTTCGGAAAGCCTCGGCCACACGCCCTACTCGGGCACCGGCGGGCAGGTGGACTTCGTGCGCGCAGCCAATCGCTCGAAAAACGGCAAGGCCTTCATCGTGCTGCCTTCGACCGCAAAGAACGACACCATCTCGCGCATCGCGCCGGTGCTGTGCCCGGGCACCCATGTGACCACCAGCAAGAACGACATCAACTACGTGGTGACCGAGTACGGTGTTGCACAACTGCGAGGCAAGACCGCCAGACAGCGCGCGGAAGCGCTCATCGGCATCGCGCATCCGAACTTTCGCGAAGAGCTGCGTGAGGCGGCGCGCAAGATGAATCTGGCTTGACGCTTGAACCGTGGGCAGTGACAGCTGCCCACTCGCAACATCTGATCGGAGACGCGAACGGAACACCCCGTTCCCGTCTCCGATCTGCTTTCCGCCTCACCCAGGGGCACCAACACCTGAACAGACATCTGCATGGAACGGGAAGACGCCTTAAAGACGTCAGCGATGTGACGCAACGCACATAGAGCACTTTTATTCGATTTCGGCGTTTTAACCAATAATGGATAATTTATCCATTGCCGGGGATATCCCCAACCCGATCGAACAGGAGCCCTCAACATGCGCATTCGCCCCCTCATTACCGCACTCGCACTTGGCGCCGGTGCGCTCGGGGCCAATCTCGCGCATGCAGACCTTATCCTGAACTTCCAGAACGTCGTCGCCGGCTCATCGAACGGCTCCATCAGCGTCCTCTCCAACGGCACCGTCAAGACCTCGACGGTCAGCGCCGGCATGATCAGTTTCAAGCAGAAGGCGCCGGGCGCAAGCGCTTACGACAACGATCTGCTCAACAGCTTCTGCATCGAACCCAAGACCAGCCTGCTGCGTGGCGACACCCTGTTCTCCACCAGCTCCCTCGCAGACCGCTTCGGTCAGCCGCAACAAAACCTCATCTCGCGCCTCTACGACCTGCACTACGACACCGTAAGCAGCGTCGCCGGCGCCGCACCGGCATTTCAGCTCGCGCTATGGGAGATTGTGACTGACGGTGCCAGCCTGAGCCTGAGCAGCGGCAACTTCCTCACGACATCGAGCTTCGGCGGCGCTTTGACCATGGCCACGACCTGGCTGACCGAGCTCGCAACATGGAACACCCAACTCGGGAGCCAGCCCTACAGCTCCACGATGTACGACTTCGTCGCGCTGAGCGCAGGAAACTCGCAGGATCAGCTCACGGTAACGCGCCGTGCTCAGGACGTGCCGGAACCGGGAGTGCTGGCACTGCTGGGGATTGGTGCCGTTGCAGCGCTGGCGCGCCGACGCAGCGCCACCGTCTAGGATCCGAAACGCCATCACGCCGACGCCCCGCGAGGGGCGTTTCTCATTGATAAGCGGGATCAGACGAGTTGTCGCAAGATCTGATTGGCAAATCTCTTGCAGCCCGCGTCAACATTTGACATTCATAATCGGAAAACGTCAGTGCTTGACAGCCGCGCGTGACAATTCCAACCCAGACATTGAAATCGATTGGCGACACGATCGCCCCTGACATTCGCAGAAAACACTCAAACCACTGTTATTGAATAACAATCTTAAATATATCCTGAACTTCCCACTCCAGACCGAAGAACTGGCACAGCGCTTGCGATAGCTAAGTCAAGCGGGTCTTCCGCGTTGATCCATCAAGGAGAGAAGTCATGAAAAAAGTCCAACAAGGTTTCACCCTTATCGAACTGATGATCGTTGTCGCGATTATCGGCATTCTGGCTGCTGTGGCAATTCCCCAGTACCAGGACTACGTCACCCGCGCCAAGCTTTCGAAGGTCAACGTCGCCGTCGATCCGGTCAAGACCGCTGTCGCGATGTTCGCTCAGGAAAACGCCGGCCTCGGCACGCTCCCCGCTAACGCTTGGACGTCGCTTGGCCTCGCGGGCGCACCGACGGCGACAACGGAAGTTTCCGCCATCGCCGTAAATGCAGGTGGCGCTATCGTGGCCACGCTTAGCAATATCGGTACCAACTACAATGGCACGACCGTGACCTACACGCCGGCGGTTGGCAACTCTGCCGTGACCTGGACTGTGACCTGCGGCTACACCCATGCCAACATGAGCAAGACCTTCGGTTGCTAAGCTTCACCAGCTAGGCGTCCTACCTCAAAGGGCAGGCTTCAGACTCTGAAGCCTGCCCTTTTTCCATTCGCTTTTCTGCCAATTCGTCCAGTTTCATTGCCGCGAACAAGACCCCCAGCGTCCGGGCCCGCTCATAATCGCGCTCAGCTTCACGAAGGCAGCCCATGCGCTCGAAAGAAAGACCTCTGCCGAAGAACGAAGCCCCCACCTCGTGCAAGTCAATTGCGTGGCTGAAGTCGGCAACGGCTTCCGGATAGCGCCCCAGCCTCACGTACGCCTCTGCCCGCTGCTCGTAGGCCTGACGCACGCCCGGGCTCAGCGCGATGACCCGGTCCAGATCGGCAACCCCCTCCGCTATCCTCCCCGCCTTGATGCTCTGCAAGCCCCTGTTGAAAAAGATCCGGTCCGCACCCCGGACATCGGCAGCCGGCAGCTTTCTGGCTGCGTCGTCCCATGCAGACCATTCACTTTCCATGCTTTGCAGGCGATCCTCCGACAGGTAAAACAGCACGCCGCAGGCCAGCACTGTCAGCACCACAAGCCCCTTCACCGGCAACAGTCTCAGGAATGAGGCAAGCACCATGACAAAGCCAGGCGCCCAGAGATAGCTGCGATAGAGGACAAATGGCTCCTGAAATCGAACTGACGAGAACTCCACGAGAAACGAAATCCAGAAATACAGAATGCCGACGCCAGCGAGCTTCCAGCGTCTTGACACAAAGACGAGTGCAGCGCCGAGGAGCCCACAGGCCACGAACGCCACCAGCTTGAATACATCGGTCAGGCCCGGGGAGCCGCCAGATATATACGCCCTCAGATCAATGGACATGGCTCCCGTATCGGGAACGATCCACAGATACCAGTAGCGGAAGAAGAACCCCGCCTGCGCCAGCGCACTGATCGACCAGCTTGATGCCGCCTTCCCGGCGCTGGCGTCAGCAAGCAGGTCGATTGCAACTTCTTGGGCGCCGGGCTCAGCAACCGCGCCAACCAGCCCTTTCAAGGACAGAAAAACACGAAGCGCAGGCAATGCGCACAAGGCCAGATAGAGCACGGTGCGGGGAAACGCCCCCGGTCTGCGGGCAGCGATGCCGAGCGCGCATGCAACCGCAGGCAGCAGGATCGCATGCTCTTTTGAGAACACCGCCATCGCATAGAACAAGGCCGAAACGACAACATCCCGATAGCGCCCGTCTTCAATGGCGCGCCAGTAAAAGAGCAAGGACAGCAAGGAGAACAGCGAGGCAAACAAGACCGTTCGTTGGACAAGGTAGGCAACGCCGTAGACCGCGACCGGATGAACGGCGAACACGGCACAGGCTGCAATCGCCCCCCACACGGCAGCGCTGGGTGGCGCTGAAAGATCAACTCTGGAGACCCTTGAGCACAGTGCAATCAGCACGAAGACATTCGCGAGATGCAGCATGAGGTTGAAAGCGCGCTGAACCTCTATGCTGTCGAAGATCAGCTGTATGAACCCGATGGTGAAGTACGGAAATGTCCTGGCATAGAAATCGAAGACATTCTGGGCGTGATCAAACACCCGCCCCCCCGCGAACAGGTTATGGTCATCAAACACGAGTGGGTTGGAAAAGAACGGGGCATAGAGCACGACCGTGAAGACTGCGACGAGTCCAAGCACCAGTGAGCGGGTCTTGTTCATTGTTTCATCATCCGATTACCTGACATCCCTGCGGCAAAAGTCTTCAAGACATGGAGCACAGCACCAGGCAGGCACTGCGGACGCAAGACGCACTCACGTGGGCAAGCAGCCCAAACAGGGGAGAATACGACTTCGAGTTCCCGGCTTCCTTACCGGAGAAAAGCGCTGACAGTCTAAAGATATTCGGCGCGCTGCCGAAACTGTCTACAGCGCAAAGGAATTTCGATGACCACCCCTTTTCCACCCCACTCCTCTCTACGGTATCTCTTGCTCGCGGCGGCTCTGCTCGTCAGCGCGCCGGTTGATGCCGCCGACTGGCAGAAGGTCCTCAGCGACAAGGGGCGGACCATCGAGATCGACCGCGCGAGCATCTTCGACTCCGACCGTGGCACCAAGGTGTCATGGGGGCGCGTGGTGCTCGGGAACGAGGAAGCCGCGCAAGCGGGTTATCGCACGGTGAAGGCGCTCAATCGCTACGACTGTCGCAACAACAGCTTCTTCACCATCAAGCGGGTGTATCTGGATGCCGCAGAGCGGGTGCTGCGGGAAGAGTCGGTCGCCGATCAGACGCCCGTCGTGGTGGCAAGGAACTCCGTGGATGAGCGGATGTGGCGGGAGGTGTGCAAACCGCCCGGACTCGCAGACCTGGAAAAGATCGCTGACGCCGCGAGCCAGTCGGCTGCCGCTGCCAGTGCTGAAACCCGGCCCGTCGCTGCCGTGCCACCGCTGGTCCAGCCGCCGGCCAAACCGCCCGTCGCCGCAACTGCGAAGGCCGAGCCCCGGCCGCAGCCGCCGGTGGCAAAGCCATCCGAGAAGCTACCTGCAAAGGCGGCAGCGCCTGCAGTTGCGGCCCCGCCGGTCAAGGACACACCCGCAGAGGCCTTGATCAAGGAGAGGGCGGCCGCGGAGGTCGCCCCTGAGCCGACGCCTGCGGCAATGCCGATCCCGTCCATTCGTCCGAATCTCGCCCCCCTGCTTGCAAAGGACGCGGTCAAGGATGCGCCGGCAAAGCCCGAGGCCGTCGAGCCGAAGCCGGCGATGCGGATCTCTGCGCCCGCGCCAGCCAAGGTAGAACCGCCTCCGCCGCGCGACAAGGTCGCAGAAACCGTGAAGAAGGAAGCTGCACCACCCACCCGCCCGCCGAGGCCGGCCGCAAAGCCGAAGGCACCTGTGGTGAAGAAAGAACCGAAGGCAGCGCCGGAAGGTAAGACGCAAGTGAAGCCAAGCCCATCGCTCACCATCGAGCAGGTAAAAGGCGAAGGCTGGAGCTACGGTGGCGACACCGGCCCGGAGCGCTGGGGCAGCCTGCGGCCGGACTGGAAGATCTGCAGCGAAGGCAAGCGCCAGTCACCGATCAACCTGCAGAACGGGGTTGCGGTGGATCTCGACCCGGTGAAGTTCGACTACCGTGCGACACGCTTTCGTACCACCGACACCGGCAACCTGCTGCGAGTGTCGGTCGGCGAAGGCATGAGCATCGAGGTGCGTGGCAGGCGTTACGAACTTGAACACCTGACCCTGCACCGTCCGTCCGAAGAGCGGGTGGGCGGTGGTGCCTCCGACATGGCGGTGCACTTCCATCACCGCAGCGCGGAAGGCAGGCAGGCCATCGTGGCCGTGTTGCTTGAGCGCGGCGAGCAGCCGAACGCGATGCTGCAGGCCGTGCTCAACAATCTGCCGCTGGAGAAAGGCAACACCTACATGCCCGATGTCACCATAGACCTTGCGGCCTTTCTGCCAACGCAGCCAGCGCATTTCCTCTACATGGGATCGCAGACCACGCCGCCCTGCACCGAAGAGGTCCTGTGGGTGGTAATGAAGCAGACGGTTTCACTGTCGGACGATCAGCTCGCAATTTTCAACCGGCTCTACCCGCGCAACTCGCGACCGATTCAGCCTACCAACGGCAGGCTGGTGCTGGAGTCGCGCTAAGCGCTCACGCTGTATCGAGCGCGTCGCTCAGGAAGCGCTCAACCCGGGGCTGGGTTGCAAACGCCACATTGAAACGCATCCACGGGCTGGGCTGCATCTGGGGACGAAAGACCTTGCCGGGCGCGAGCATGATGTCCTGCTCCGCAGCCCGCGAGGCAATTTCCGCCACATCCTCGAACCCCGGTGGCCTCGCCCAGATGAACAAGCCGCCTTTGGGCTCCAGATACACTTCCAGCCCGACGCGTTCGAGCATGCGCAGACACGCATCGCTCGCCTGTGCGAGCCGCCCCTGCAGCCGGTCGAGATACTTCCGGTAGTGTCCATCGGTCAGCATCTGGTACACCAGCTGCTCATTGAACTCGCTCGAACACAAGGCGGTAAGCGTCTTCACGTCATTCAGCTCGGCCGCGAGATCGGGGCGCGCGGCCAGATAGCCCACCCTCAGACTCCCCGACAGGGTCTTGGAGAAGCTGCCGACGAAGATCACCCGGTTGAGCTGATCGAGGTTTGCCAGCCGGGTGGTCGAGTGGGGATGAAAGTCGGCGTAGGTATCGTCCTCAATCACCAGAAAGTCGTGTTTCTCGGCCAGTTGCAGGATGCGGAACGCGACCCCAGGCGACAGGTTCGCCCCGGTCGGGTTGTGCAGCACCGAGTGGGTGAAGAACACCTTGGGCTTGTGATGGGCGAGCAGCGCCTCCAGTTGCGCCACATCCGGACCATCGATGTTTCGCGGCACCCCCACCAGCGTCGCGCCCTGCAGACGCAGATTGCCGAAGAAGTTGAAGTAGCCGGGATCGTCCACGAGCACGGTGTCCCCCGGTTTGACCAGGTGCCGGGCAAGGATGTCGAGCGCACGGGTGGCGCCCTCGGTCAGCACGATCTGATGTGGTGCAGCCCCGATTCCGAATTCGGCGAGCTTGACCTGCAACTGCTGGCGCAGCGGCAGATAGCCCTGCGCCGTTCCATAACTCGTCAGGCGAACGTCGGGGCGCCGTGAGAGCGTCCTCAGATGTCGTCGCAAGCCTTCTCCGTCCAGCCAGTCCGAGGGCAACCAGCCCGCACTGGCCTTGATCAGACCGGGGCGGTCATCCAGCCCCTGCCGCATCATCCACGCCACATCGACGGCGCGATCGGTGCTTGCCTGCTGTCGCCCCTCTCCACGCTCGCGACGCGGCGCGACATAGAAGCCCGAACCGCGGCGCGAGCGCAGGTAGCCGAGCGCAACCAGCCGGTCGTAGGCCTCCACCACGGTAAACCGGCTGACCAGCTGACTCTCCGCGAGCTTGCGGATTGGCGGCAGCTTCATGCCGGGGCGCAGGATGCGGTCGTCGATCTGGGTGCGAACGGCATCGACGATCTGCTCCACCAGCGGCGTGGCTTGAGAACTATCGAGACTGACCATCAGCATTGCAGTACTCCAGGGTGCAAAGGGTGTCGAACAAGCCTGTACCGCTCATTCGACCGGTACGATTCCAGCATTGATCGGGCAAGGTGTCCGTTTCAGACGTCAAAGTGTCAGGTAGTGTCTGGTCCACGAAGCACGACTGTCAAGGAGCCAGCCATGAACCAGAGATCATTCACTTCCCTCGCACTGTTTGCAGCCTGCACCATGCTTGCCGCCTGCGGTCAGCCACAGACAGCCGCAGCAGTGGATATTGCCTGGCCGGAACGGCAGTCGGTCTATCGCCTGAATCCCGAGCGAACGCAGGTCGATGTGTATTCATTCCGCAACGGCGTCACCCCTTTGGGCAGCATCCGTTTGCCTTCAGGTCTGTGCCCGGTCGCCATGACTCTGGATGAACAGGGCAACCGCCTGTGGCTGTGGAGCGATCGGGGAGGCGCAGCCTTCGACGCGCGCTCGCTCAGGCAGATCCAAAGGTGGAATACCAGCGTTGACACCCCCTCGCCTGTTCCACCCGGGGTCGCCTTGCGCAGCATGATCTTTCGCACCGGCACCGCGTGCAGAACGCTGCCTGCAAGCCTTCAGGCCATGGCAGGAAAAGACCTCGAGAATTGACTTGCCGCCTGCCTGAAAACCGCGTTTAATGACTAACCAGTCAGTTATTAAACGCGGAGTACCGCATGTCGTCGCAGCCCACCCCAGCCCGGGATCGAAGCACTCCTCCAGCGCAGGGACGCCCCCTTACCGGCAGTTCGGCCCACCGTCTCGGGGCGCCGACAAATGCCTGCTAAGAAGCCTGCGCCGCGCCGCCGGCGCAAGGAAGCGCGCCCACAGGAGTTGACCGCTGCCGCGCTGGCCCTGTTCGTCGAAAAGGGCTTCTCGGCCACCCGACTTGACGAGATTGCAGCGCGAGCGGGCGTATCGAAAGGCACGCTTTACCTGTATTTCGACAGCAAGGAAGCCTTGTTCAAGGCCGTGATCACCGAAGGCGTCGTCCCGACGATCGAGGCCGGCGAAGCGATGCTCACGGAGTCTCCCGACGACCCTGTCGCCTTGTTGCGCACCTTCCTTCTGTCATGGTGGGAGCTGATCGGCAGCACACCGCTGGGCGGCATTCCCAAGCTCATGATGTCCGAAGCCGGCAACTTTCCCGAACTCGCCCGCTATTATGACGAGGTCGTGATCCAGCGTGGTCTTGCACTGCTGCGTACCGCAGTTCAGCGCGGAATCGACCAGGGCCTTTTCCGCCCCGTCGATCCCGTACTGACCAGCACCCTGCTGGTTGCGCCCCTGATCCATCTCGCGAACTGGAAGCACTCCTTTGCCAGTTGCTGCGGCGGCAAGGTCGACGCCCTCGCCTATGTGGACGCCCATATCGACCTCGTCCTCCACGGGCTCACCGTCCGCAACGACGAACAGGAAAAACACTCATGAAACCGTTACGCCTGATGTCGGCTCTCCCACTGCTTGGTGCGCTCGCTGCCTGCTCACCGCCTGCACCGGAAACCCCCGTCACCCCGGCCGTACTGGTGCGCAGCTTCGACGGCGCCGCCAACGCAGCGTCGGTCCAGACCTATACGGGCGAAATCCGCGCGCGCTTTGAAAGCGAACTCGCGTTTCGGGTCGGCGGCAAAATGACCGAACGCAGTGTCGATGTCGGCGCCCTCGTCACCCGCGGGCAACTGCTTGCGAGACTTGACCCGCAGGACGCCCAACTCGCCGCCACTGCGGCCCGAAGCCAGATTACCGCGGCCGAAGCGGACGCCGCACTGGCGCGCGCCGAGCTCAAGCGCACCGAGGCCTTGCTCGCAAAAGGCTTTGTCAGTGCATCCGCGCTCGACACACAGCGTGCAACACTCGACGCCGCAGAGGCCAGGTTGAAGCAGGCGCGCACGCAGGCGGCGACAGCCAGCAACCAGACCGCCTACACCGAGCTTCATGCCGACAGCGCGGGCGTCATCACTCAGGTGCTCGCCGAAGCGGGCCAGGTGGTCTCGGCCGGACAGGCCGTTTTTCGCATTGCCCGACCCGGCGAGCGCGAACTCCTGATCTACGTTCCCGAGAGCAGGATCGGCTCGATTGAAACGGGCGAAGCGGTCGAAGTACGCCCGTGGATCGCGCAGGATCAGCCATCTCCCGGCATCGTGCGTGAAGTGTCGCCCGTGGCGGACAGTGCCACACGGACCTATGGCGTACGCATCAGCCTGCCCGATGGCGACGCCCTGCCGCTCGGGGCGACGGCAACCGCGTCCTTTTCCCGCGCTCAGGCAAGCCGGCTTGTCCTGCCGCTGAGCGCGGTAACCCGCAACGGCGAGCAGGCTTCGATCTGGCTGGTCGACGGCGAAAGCCGGCTCACCCCGGTTGCAGTCGACGTCCTCGCCTTTCGCGAAGACGGTGCGGTTCTGCGCGACCGACTGCCTGAGGGCAGCCGGGTAGTCGTTGCCGGCGTACATAAACTCGTCGCCGGCGCAGCGGTACGCCCCGTTGAAGAGGGCAGCACACCCGCACTGGACGTAAAGCGATGAAGGCCGCGCGCTCGCGTTTCAACGTCTCCGAATGGGGACTGGCGCACCCCTCGCTGGTGCTCTACTTCCTCGTGGCACTGACCCTGATCGGGATGCTGTCCTATACCCGGCTGGGGCAGTCGGAAGATCCGCCCTTCACCTTCAAGGTCATGGTGGTCAAGGCCGAATGGCCCGGCGCCAGTGCGCGCGAGATGGAAGCACAGGTGACCGACAAGATCGAGAAGAAGCTCCAGGAAGTCGATCAGATCGATGTCGTGCGCAGCTATTCCAAGCCGGGTGAAACCCTGGTGTTCTTCCTCGCCAAGGACTCCACCCATTCGCGCGACATTCCGGACGTGTGGTACCAGGTTCGCAAGAAGATCGGCGACATGCAGAACACCTTGCCGACCGGTGTCAAAGGCCCCTATTTCAACGACGAGTTCGGCGACACCTACGGCAACGTCTTCGCCGTCGTCGGCGAGGGTGTCCCCCATGCAGAACTCAAGCGCCATGCGGAGGCGATCCGCAACGAGATCCTGCGCGTCAAGGACGTGGCCAAGGTCAGCTTCTTCGGCGAGCAGTCGCAGCGCATCTACATCGAACTGTCCAACACCAAGCTCGCGACTTTCGGCCTGAACATCGCCGATATCGCCAGCGCCCTGTCCACCCAGAACGCGGTGACAGGTGCCGGCTACTTTGAAACCGCCGACGAACGCATCTGGTTGCGCCCAAGTGGCAGCTTCGACGACCTCGACGCAATCCGCGACACCCTGCTTCGGGCCAAGGGTCGCGCCTTCCGTCTCGGTGACGTGGCAGAAGTGAAGCGCGGACTGATCGACCCGCCGGGCGAGCGCATGCGTTTCATGGGCGAGGACGCCTTCGGCATAGGGGTCTCCATGCGCGACGGCGGCGACATTGTCGCGCTCGGTCACCACCTTGACGATGCAGTGACCCGCATCGAGTCGCAATTGCCGCTGGGCATCCGGCTCGAGCGCGTCGCCGACCAGCCGCGCGCGGTACGCAATTCGGTCGGCGAGTTCGTCAAGGTCCTGGCCGAAGCGGTCGTGATCGTGATGGCGGTCAGCCTGCTGTCGCTCGGTTTCCGCACTGGCGTGGTGGTGCTGATCATCATCCCGGTGGTGCTGGCGATCACCTTTCTGTTCATGTCCATGTTCGATATCGGACTGCACAAGATTTCGCTCGGTGCGCTGATCATTGCCCTTGGCCTGCTGGTAGACGACGCCATCATTGCGGTCGAGATGATGGCAACCAAGATGGAACAGGGCTGGGAGCGTGCAAAAGCCGCCAGTTTTGCCTACACCTCGACCGCGATGCCGATGCTCTCGGGCACCCTGATCACGGCAGCAGGCTTTCTGCCGATTGCCACCGCCGCCTCGGCTACCGGCGAATATACGCGCTCGATCTTTCAGGTCACGGTGATCGCGCTGCTGGTGTCCTGGGTCGCAGCGGTCCTGTTCGTGCCCTACCTCGGCTTTCACCTGCTGCCGGATTTCCGCAAGAAGAATGGCAAGCCCTCGCTGCTGGCAAGCATGATCGCGCGGGTCTCACCACAGCTCGGGGCGCGCATGGCCGCGCGCGCGCACCAACCCCATGAACAGCACGACGAATTTGCGATCTATCACACCCCGTTCTACAACCGCTTTCGCGCGCTGGTCAGCGCCTGTGTGCGTCACCGCTGGATCGTGATCGCTGCCACCCTGCTTATCTTCGTGCTGTCGCTGGTGGTATTCGTACGGGCGGTTCCGCAGCAGTTCTTCCCGGACTCAACCCGCCCTGAACTGCTGGTTGACCTGCGCCTGACCGAAGGCGCCTCGCACCAGGCGACCGAAGCTGCGGTGAAACGCGTCGAGCATTTCCTTGAGCAACAGGACGGAATCGACAACTACGTCGCCTGGCTCGGCGGCGGCAGCCCGCGCTTCTACCTTCCGCTCGATCAGCAACTGGCACAGACCAACTTTGCGCAGTTCGTGGTGCTCACCAAGGGCAGCGCCGAGCGCGAAGCCCTGCGCACCCGGCTGATCGAACTCTTCGAGTCCGAGCCATGGCCACTGCGGGCCACCGTCAACCGCCTGGAGAACGGCCCGCCGGTGGGATTTCCGGTGCAGTACCGGGTCAGCGGGCAGGATGCCGACGAGATGCGACGCTTCGCCCATCAGGTCGCGGACGCGATGCGATCCAACCCCCACCTGTCCAACGTGCATCTCGACTGGGAGGAGCCGTCCAAGGCCATCCGGCTGAAGATCGACCAGGACAAGGCACGCCTGCTGGGCGTATCGAGCGCGGACATCTCCACCCTGCTCGCCACCTCATTGCAGGGCACGACCGTCACCCAGTTCCGCGAAGGCACGGAAACCATCGCGGTCGTCCTCCGCGGCTCGGCCTCCGAACGCCTGCATCTTGGCCTGCTGCCAGACCTCGCACTGCCTGTCAGTGGCGGGCGCAGTGTGCCGCTGGCGCAGGTCGCCACGGCGGAGTACGGCTTCGAGGAGGGCGTGATCTGGCGCCGCAACAGGGTTCCGACGGTGACCGTACGTGCCAGTCTGTACGGGACGGTCCAGCCTGCCGTCGTGGTCGGACAGCTCGCAGGGCAAATCGCCAGCATCGAAAAGACGCTGCCGCTGGGCTATCGCCTCGAGGTCGGCGGTTCGGTCGAAGAGAGCAGCAAGGGGGGCAGCTCGGTTGCAGCCGGCGTCCCCCTCTTCATTCTGGTCGTACTCACCGTGCTGATGCTGCAACTGCAGAGCTTTTCGCGCACCCTTATCGTGGTGCTGACGGCGCCGCTGGGCATGATCGGCGTCACCGCCTTCCTCCTCGCCTTCAACAAACCCTTCGGCTTCGTCGCCATGCTGGGCACCATCGCACTGTCGGGCATGATCATGCGCAACTCGGTGATCCTCGTCGACCAGATCGAACAGGACACGCACGCCGGTCATCCGCCATGGGAGGCCATCGTGGAGTCCACCGTGCGCCGTTTCCGCCCCATCATGCTCACTGCCGCGGCGGCCATTCTGGCCATGATCCCCTTGTCGCGCTCGGCCTTCTTCGGGCCGATGGCGGTGGCCATCATGGGCGGGCTGACCGTCGCAACCCTGCTCACCATGCTCTTTCTCCCCGCGCTCTACGCTGCGTGGTATCGGGTAAAGCCCGCCGCGAAGGCCCAGGCCACGTGATATGCCGGCGCGACTCGCACCGCCGCCCCCCACATCGGCCAACACGGTGGCTTTGCCGTTCAGGGGGCGCAGCGTGCGGTGCACCAACTGCGTTAGAATATGAAGGTTTCTCATTCGGTCACGCTACACATTAGCGTGTGCTAATATTTAGCCAGGAGTACCTGATGAACTTCGAACAAGCGCGCTTCAACATGGTCGAGCAGCAGATCCGTCCCTGGGAGGTCCTGGATCAGGGTGTGCTCGACCTCCTGATGACCGTGAAGCGCGAAGAATTCGTGCCTGCGGCCTCCCGCTCGCTGGCCTTTGCCGACGTGGAAATTCCGATCGGCGCGGGTCAGGTGATGCTCAAGCCAGTGATCGAAGGCAAGATTCTGCAATCGCTCCAGCTGCACCGCTCTGACTCGGTACTCGAAATCGGCGCCGGTTCGGGCTTTTTCGCCGCCCTGCTTGCAGCCAAGACCGAATGGGTGCGCACCGTCGACATCGACCCCGAACTGGTCAAGCTCGCACATGCCAACCTCGCACGTAATGGCGTGGAGAACGTCATCGTAGAAGAAGGCGACGCAGCGCAGGGCTGGGCCGAGCGCGCACCCTACGATGTGATCGTGGTGTCCGGCGGCCTGCCCTTCCTGCCGCAATCGCTGCTCGCGCAGCTCAAGGTTGGTGGCCGGCTGTTTGCCTTCGTTGGCGAGGCACCGGTCATGAAGGCTCGCCTTGTCACCTGCGAAGCCGAAGGCCGCTTCCGTACCGAAGACGTTTTTGAAACCATGGTGCCGATGCTGCGTAACACGCAGCGTCATGACACCTTCCGCTTCTGATCGACTGCCATGCGTCACATTTCACCCCTTGAACTGGCCGAATGGCTCAATGATCCGCAGCAGCCATCGCCGCTGCTCCTCGATGTGCGCGAGCCGTGGGAGTTCGAGCTCTGTCATATCGAAGGCTCACAGGCGATGCCGATGAACTCGGTGCCCGCCCGCAGCCAGGAGCTCGACCGCGAGCGCGAAATCGTCGTGATCTGCCATCATGGCGGGCGCAGCGCGCAGGTTGCGATGTTCCTTGAGCGCCAAGGCTTCGGCAAGGTCATCAACCTTGCCGGCGGGGTGTCCGAGTGGGCAGGCCGGGTCGATCCGAAGATGCCGCAGTACTGAGAACCACGGAGAATCAAATGAAGCGCGCCCTGGCGATTTGCCTTTCGAGTCTGTTTGCAAGCACAGCCTTTGCCGCCGACCTGACACAGGTCTACCGCGATGCGCTGGCAAACGACGCCAAGTTTTCCGCGGCCAGAGCCCAGTTCGAGGCCGGCCAGGAAAAGGTGGTCCAGGGTCGCGCGGGGCTGCTCCCCGTCGTTGCTGCGTCTGCGACCACAACCTGGAACGATGTCAGCTACCGGGTTTCGAGTGCCAGCAGCGATTACACCTACAACAGCAATGGCTACGCCGTTCAGCTGACCCAGCCGCTGTTCCGCTGGCAGAACTGGGTGCAATACAAGCAGGGCGAACTGCAGACGGCGCTCGCCGGCAGCCAGTACGGACAGGCGCGTCAGGATCTGATCCTGCGTACTGCCGAGGCCTATTTCAACGTTCTCAATGCCGAGGACGCCCTCGCGGCCGTGAGCCAGTTGCGCACCGCCGCAGCCGAGCAGCTGGAGATTGCCAAGACCAGCTTCGAGGTCGGCACCGTCACGATCACCGATGTGCACGAAGCACAGTCGCGCTTCGACCTCGCCTCGGCACAGGAGATCGCTGCGCGCAACGACCTCGACGTCCGTCGTGAATCGCTTGCACAGATCATCGGCAAAGAGCCGGAACCGCTCGCGGGCCTGCGCACAGGCGTTGAACTCCAGCGCCCCCAGCCCGACAACATCGGTGAATGGGTCTCCGCCGCCGAGCAAGGCAGCTTTGGCGTACAGGCGCAGCAACTGGCACGCGAGATTGCGACCCGCGAAATATCACGAGCCAATGCGGGACACATGCCGACGCTCGATCTCGTCGCCACGCACAGCCTGAACAATCGTCCGTCGGTTTCCTATGACCGCAGCGAGAGCACAACCGTCGGCCTGCAGCTCAATGTCCCCCTGTATCAGGGCGGCGGCGTGTCCTCACGCGAGCGTGAAGCTGCCGCACTCAAGCTCAAGGCGGACGCCGATCTCGAGGACGCACGCCGCAGCGCTGCGCTCGCCGCACGGCAATCCTACCTCGGCGTGACCAGCGGCATGGCCCAGGTTCGTGCGCTCGAAGCAGCCAGACTGTCCTCCACCTCGGCGCTGGAAGCCAACAAGCTGGGATACGAAGTCGGCGTGCGAATCAACATCGACGTGCTCAACGCCCAGAGCCAGCTCGCGGACACGCTGCAGAAGCTGTCTCGTGCCCGCTACGACACCCTCCTGGCCCAGCTGCGCCTGAAAGCCGCCGCCGGCACGCTTGGCGAAGAAGACGTCCGCGCCATCAACGCGCTGCTCGCCGAGCGCTGATACCCCGATCACATCACGCCGATATCCCGTCAGCGTGATGTATCTGCTTCGCTACAAATCCGATAAGCACAGCCCGCCCGACTCCGGGAAAATGTTGGCTTGCCGCAGTCACTGACGCGGCTCTTTGGCCACCCGGAGTCACCCGCAATGCAAGCCCGAATACTGATCGTCGACGACGATCCGCAGATCCGAAGACTGCTGTCCGAATTCCTGGATGGCTACGGCTTCAGCTGCAAACTGGCCGCAGACGGCGAAGAGATGCGCCGTGTCCTCGCACACAGCGAAATCGACGTCATCATCCTCGATCTGATGCTACCCGGAGAGAACGGACTCACCCTGTGCCGGCAATTGCGGGCCAACAGCGAGATCCCCATCATCATGGTGACCGCGCGCGGCGAACTGTCGGACCGCATTGTCGGCCTTGAGCTCGGCGCCGACGACTATGTCGTGAAGCCTTTTGAGCCACGCGAACTGGTGGCTCGCATCAATACCATTCTGCGTCGCACGCGCCCTGCGACACCAGCCAGCAACGTCTCGCCGCAGAAGAAGGCCGAGGTCCGCTTTGACGGCTGGCACCTCAACCCGCTCACACGCCTGCTCACCTCTCCGGCCCAGCTCGCAATTCCGCTGTCGAATGCGGAATTCAGACTGCTGTGGGCATTCATCGAGCGGCCGCGCTGCGTACTCAATCGCGACCAGTTGCTCGACGCGGCCCGGGGTCGCGCTGCTGAAGCCTTTGACCGCAGCATAGACCTGCTCGTGTCCCGTCTGCGGCAGAAGCTGCAGGAAGATCCGCGGCTGCCACGTCTGCTGAAGACCGTTCGCGGCGAAGGCTACCTGTTCGACGCCGAGGTCTCCCAGTGAAACGCTTCATGCCGGATACGGTGTTCGGGCGATTGTTCGGGCTGGTGGTGCTGGCGGTCCTTGCAAGCCACATCCTGGTCTTCGCAGTATTCATCAACCTCGCACCTGGCGGCCCGTCTGCGGAGCGCCCCGCGCCCCAGTCCAGCGCACTGCGTCCGGACCGAGCTCAGCCCCCTGACGCGCCCCGCCGTCCGCCGCCACCCTCACCCCTGAACGGCATGCTGATTGGCCTGCTCATCCAGTTCATCGCCGTCACCGTGGCGGCATGGTACGGAGCGCGCATGCTTGCCCGACCGATCCAGCAGCTTGCGACTGCCGCGGAGAGACTGGGCGACAACCTGAGCAGCCCGCCAATCGAAGAACAGGGCCCGCGGGAAGCTCGCCGCGCAAGTCGCGTATTCAACCGCATGCAGGACAATATCCGCGCGCAGATTGAAACGCGCGAACGCTTTCTTGCCGCCGTGTCGCATGATCTGCGCACCCCGCTCACGCGCATGAAACTGAGCATCGAGTCCCTTGCCGACACTGGCGTCGGCGAAAGGCTGCGCAACGATATCGGCGAGATGACCTCGATGCTGGACGCCACCCTCAGCTACCTGCGCGGAGAAGCGCTGGACGAGGCCTGGCAACGCATCGACATCCAGTCCCTGGTCGACTCTGTCGCCGAGGACGCGCAGGAGAATGGCTATCAGGTCAGCGTCAGCGGACAGGCAGAACCGATTGAGGGCCTGCCGCACGCGCTGCGCCGTTGCCTCGACAACCTCGTCGACAACGCGGTCCGCTACGGCGAAGCGGCGACCTTGAGCCTCACCGACGGACCTTCAAGCCTGGTCATCGAAGTCAGGGACAAGGGACCGGGCATTCCGGAGAACCGCATCGCTCAGGTCATGGAACCCTTCGTCCGCATCGAGGACTCGCGCAACCGGAACTCAGGCGGGGTCGGGCTGGGGCTGTCGATTGCGCGCGATGCGGCACATCGTAACCGGGGCGAACTGAGCCTGCGCAATGCCCCCGGTGGCGGCCTCATTGCCCGCGTTACCCTGCCCCGGGACTGACGCTGCCCCACGCTTCGTATCAGAACGGATACCAGGCAGACAAACTGCAGCCACGTCCGGCGCATAGATTATGGAAGTGTGCGGCCCCATCGGCAGCCGCAACCTCGATCAGACAAGGAGTCACATCATGACCAGCGCAATCAGCAGCAGCGGCATGTCGTACGCAAACTGGGCAAGCGCCCAGGGTAGTCAGGCGATGCCCCGTCGCCCCGACGCGTCCCGGATGTCGGAAGACCTGTTCTCGAAACTCGACACGAAAAGCCAGGGCTACCTTGAGCAAAGTGATTTTGAAACCGCGCTGAGCGGCCTGTCGGACACCAGCGCCAGCGCAGAAGAGCTGTTCACTGCGCTCGACAGCAACGAAGACGGAAAGGTCACGCAAGACGAACTGTCTTCGCGTCTGCAGCAGCTCGGCGACCAGCTCGACAGCCAGTTTCAGCAGATGCGCATGGCAGAAAGTGGCATGGGTGCGATGGGGGGCATGCCGCCTCCTCCGCCGCCGCCACAAGGAGGCGAGGACAGTGGCCTCAGTCAGGACGAGCTCACGACCATGGCCAGCGAAGCAAGCAACAGCAATCTCGCTTCGATGTTCTCCGCACTCGCGACGAACTTCGATACGGCAGATGCGGACGGTGACGGGCTGGTGAGCGCAAGCGAAGCGCGCGCCTACGGACAGTCCCAGCAGACCAGCAGTACTTCGGCCTCAGCCGGGAGTGGCGGGCAATCGGTGTCGAGCGAAGCACGCCTGCTCAAGCAGATCATGGACCTGGCCGCATCCTACGGGAGCAACGCCTCGGCATCGATCAGCGGTTCGCTGCTCAGCGCCAGCGCCTGACCGAAACACCCTGACGCCAACCCTGCGACCTTTCAGACCTCGTCAATGACCTGAAAGCTCAGGGTTGGTGCAGTAAAGTCGTCGGGCGCGGCCCCAAGCCCGATCTCTCCCCGCCCATGCAGCATGCAGCCGTCGCGCTTGAGCATCACCGGCGAAACCGCGCCGGCAAAGCTCACCCACGTGCCATTGCTGCTGAAGTCGGTCAACACGCATTGACCGTTGACCCATTCGATTCGCGCATGGCGACGTGACACCCTCGGGTCGTTGATGTTCATGCCGACTTCGTCACCGCGTCCAATCACCAGCGGACCGTCCGAGGGCAGCAGCTTCAGGTGCTGATCGAGCAGATCCAGATCGAGCCGCTGCAGCACTTGTGCACGCGATCCACCAGCAATGGTATCGATTGAGACCGTAATCGTGGATTCGGCTGTGCGGGCCCAGTCGATACGCCACACCCTGATCGGCTCCGACTTTCCCTTGACCGTGATCCGGTCGAGGCTGCTGCACGACAGGCGCAAATGCTCGGGCAGGCGACGAAACACCGGCTCGCCGATCAGGATCTCGTTAGCTTCGGCCCGGTCGCTCAGACGCGACGCGACATTGACCGCATCGCCGTAGCAATCGCCATCCTGCTCAATGATCGGGCCGTGTTCGATCCCGATCTTGAAGCCAAGCGGCGCATGACGGAACTGGTCGGCATTGATGTCGTGAAGGATGTCCTTGGTGCGGATACAGGCTTCGACCGCTGCCACGGTGTCATCGAAGGTCACCAGCACGCCGTCGCCGAGGTACTTCACCATGTGTCCGCCCGCGCGCGCAAAGTGCGCGCCAAGCGTTTGCGTGCAACGCGTCACGACATGCGTCGCGACGACGTTGCCAGCCGACTCGAACAGGCCGGTGCTACCGGTCAGGTCGGCAAACACAACAGTTTTTCCCGCTTGCTCCACACGCCCCCTCACTTGCCAAGAAATGATTGTGCAAGCCCGCCGTGTGACAAATTCACTTGACGGGCCAGTGATCCTAGCATTACCGGCCGTACTCGTCATCGATAATGGAAGCATCCGGCAAATCTGAAGCGCAAGCTCCGCTCCGGATCAACGCCGTGCGGCAGGATAGCGAAAACAATCGGTGGTGTGATCGTTCACCATGCCCACCGCCTGCATGAACGCATAGCAGATGGTCGGTCCGACGAACTTGAACCCTCTTTTGCGCAAGGCCTTGCTCATTGCTGCGCTCGCTGCCGTGCTGGCCGGCACCTCCGCCAGCGACGCAAAGGCGTTGACCTGCGGCTTCCCGTCGACAAACTGCCACAGCCACAAAGCCGGATCGAGCCCCTCGTCCTGCATGGCCAGCCAGGCCCGTGCATTGATCGCAGCCGCCTCGATCTTGGCACGATTGCGGATGATGCCGGCGTCGGCCATCAGCGCAGCCTTCTTGTCATCGTCCCAGCGCGCAATCCGTACCGGATCAAAAGCATCGAACACGTCCCGGTAATGCGCCCGCTTTTTCAGGACCGTAATCCAGGACAACCCGGCCTGCGCGCCCTCCAGCAACAGGAACTCGAACAGCCCGGCTGCATCGTGGCGCGGCACGCCCCATTCATTATCGTGATAATCGATATACAGCGGGTCGTCGGACACCCAGGCGCAGCGGCAGTTCATTTCAGACTCCGCAGAGCCTGCGCCAGCATGGGCGCTACACCGACCGCATTGCTGGGGTGCGCGATACAGTCGGTACTCCATACCGCCCCCACCCCGGCGGCATGCACCGTCTGCAGTGCGTTGTCCGCAAACAGGGCATGGGTCACGGCGACGTCGACCGATGCAGCACCGGCCGCCAGCAACTGAGCGGCCGCCACTGCCAGGGTGTGTCCGCTACTGGCCACATCGTCGATCAGAACCACCTGTCGCCCGGCAAACGCCATGTCCGGCAGGGTGACATGCACCTCGCGATCACCGTGCCGCTGCTTGCTGCACACGCCATGATCGAAGGCATGAGACTGTGCCGCAGCAGCCACCCACTGAGCGGCCTCTGCATCGGGACCAAGCAACAGAGCCCCGGGGCGCCTGGCTGCGATCAACTCCGCCAGCAAGGGTGCGGCAGACAAGGCCAGCGCCTGTGCGACCGGCACCGCCTCGGACAAGCGACTGACGCGGTGCAGATGCGGGTCGACGGTGAGCACGGCATCGAACAGCGAAGCCAGAAACTCGCCGACCACGCGCTGGCTGACCACTTCACCGGGCGCAAACGCGATGTCCTGCCGCATGTAGCCGAGATAGGGCGCAATGAGCACCAGTTGGCCAGCACCAAGCGTGCGCGCCGCACGCGCGCACAGCAGCAGTTCGACCAGTTTCTCGTTCGGATGGTCGAGACCGCGCAGTACCCCCACGCGCGGGGGCAGTGCCGGCGGCAGGCGCAGCTTCAGCTCGCCGTCCGGGAAGCGGTGGCGCGCCACCTGCTCGCAGGGCACGCCCGCAGCCTCTGCAAGCCTTGCGGCCAGAGGCTGCTCGTCTTCGAAGCACAGCAACAGATCAATCATGCTCAGAACTCCACGAAGCGATGCGGCACGTCGTCGGCCGAACCCAGCGTGTAACCCGAACTGCGCGCGCAGGCCTGGCGCGCAAACTCCAGATCGGACGGAAAGTCCGCATACACGCGGAACAATGGCTGGCCCCGGGTGACGCGCTCGCCGAGCTTGTGGAACAGATCCACGCCCGCGCCCTGCACCTTCGGCGCGCCGGCCACACGCGCAATACGTGCGATCTGCAGGTTATCGATGCCGGTAATCACACCATCCGTCTCGGCAAGCACGTCGAAACTCAGGCTGCCACAGTCAGGATCCTCCTGACGGAAAGGCTTGGCACCCTGGGCATCGATGATGGCCTGCATCTTCGCCAGCGCCCGGCCCGAATCCAGGATGTCGCGCGCGATCGAGAAACCCTCACCACCACGCACGTCAGGGCCGAACTCCAGCATCCTGCCGGCAAGCCGCAAGGCCTTCTGTCGCAAGTCATTGGGGGCAGCGGGGTCGTTCTCGAGCACCTGCATTACATCGCGCGCCTCAAGCACTGGCCCGATGCCGTTGCCGATCGGCTGGCGGCCATCGGTAATCACCACGTCAAGCGTCAGATTGATGCGCCCGGCGACGAACTCGAACAGCTTGCGCAGCCGCTGAGCCTCGGGCATGGACCTGACTTTTGCAGTCGGGCCGACCGGAATGTCGAGTACCAGGTGGGAAGAGCCGGCGGCAATCTTCTTCGACAGGATGGAAGCCACCATCTGCCCCGGCGAATCGATGGACAGCGGGCGTTCGACCGAAATCAGCACATCGTCGGCCGGCGACAGGTGTGCGGTGCCGCCCCAGGCCACGCAACCGCGGTGTTCGCGCACGATCTCGGCCAGCGCTTCCATTGGCAACTCGACATTGGCAAGCACCTCCATGGTGTCGGCGGTGCCGGCGGGCGAGGTAATCGCCCGCGACGAGGTCTTCGGACAGAGCATGCCGTGCGCGGCGACAATCGGCACCACCAGCATCGAGGTGCGGTTTCCCGGAATGCCCCCGATGCAGTGCTTGTCCACCACCGGACGCTCGCGCCAGTCGAGCCGCCGCCCCGAGGCCACCATGGCGTCGGTGAGGTAATAGACCTCCTCGCGGTCGAGCTCGCCCTGATTGCAGGCCACCACGAATGCCGTGAGCTCGATCTTCGAATACCGGTGCTCGGCGATATCGCGCACGATGGCGCGAAAATCATCCCGGTCGAGGCGCTCGCCTGCGATCTTGCGATGCAGCGCCGGGATCGATGAGGCCGGCTCGGCCTGCGAGATCGACGCCGGATGCCCATCCGCCACGCCGAGCAGATCGAAGGCATCCTCGGACACGCCCAGCTCGGCGCAACCGACGATGCGCTCGTCGTCGACCACATTCAGGGTGGCCAGAATGCGCTTGCCGTTGGCCCTCACCTCGACCTTGGACAAGGCCTGGAAGCCCTCGGCCCGATACACCGCACAATCGCGGTGGAGATAGGCCACATTCTCGCGATAGGTATCGATCGCCACCCGGCGCAGAACGAGCTTCAATGCGGCCCCGGCGCCAGGCTCAGCATCGGCACATGGCGTTATGGCAGGCGCGGATTGCGGGCTGGCTGCCCGCCTGGACTTTTTGAGTTGCGTCATGATCATCAAGCCTACACCCGCGCGCATCCGGGGTACACGCCCCGCCCGCCCCTGTTGCCGCCACACCGCCACGGTCTGCCGCGAGGGGAAATAATCTCGCTCTTCCCCGCCTCATCGAGTAGCATCGCAGCCCTCTTTCGTTGGTCTGCATCTACATCATGAGCCTTGCGCCTGCCCGAGCCTGCGGCGTCGACTTCGGCACCTCAAACTCCACCATCGGCTGGCTGCGCCCGGGCGCACCGACCTTGCTCCCCCTCGAAGACGACAAGCCAACCCTGCCCTCGGCCGTGTTCTTCAACGCCGACGAAGACACCACCTGCTTCGGTCGCGCCGCGCTTGGCGAGTACCTGGAGGGTTACGAGGGGCGCCTGATGCGTGCGCTCAAGAGTCTGCTCGGCAGCAGCCTGATCGACGGCCACACCGAAGTACTGGGCCGCGCGCTGCCCTTTCGCCAACTGCTCGCAAGCTTCATCGGCGAGCTGAAGCAACGTGCAGAAGCACAGGCGGGACGCCCCTTCGAGCAGGCGGTGTTCGGCCGCCCGGTGCATTTCGTGGACGACAATGCGGAAGCCGACCGCAAGGCACAGGACACCCTCGAGGAGGTCGCCCGCCAGGTCGGCTTCCGGGACGTCAGCTTCGAGTTCGAACCGATCGGCGCGGCGCTGCACTACGAGGCCTCGCTCGATCATGAGGAACTGGTCCTTGTCGCCGACATCGGTGGCGGCACCGCGGACTTTTCCCTGATTCGCCTCTCGCCCGAGCGCGCGCGCGCCGAAGACCGCCGCGAGGACCTGCTCGGCAACGCCGGCGTACATATCGGCGGCACCGATTTCGACCGTGCGCTGAGCCTCGAATGCGTGATGCCCCTGCTCGGCTACCGCGGAAAAATGAAGAACGGCGCAGAGATCCCGTCGAGCATCTTTTTTCAGCTCGCGACCTGGCACACGATCAATTTTGCCTACGCCCGCCAGGTCACCTCCGACCTCCAGCACATCTACCGTGACGCCACCGCCCGTACCGAACTGGACCGGCTTTCCCGGCTGATCGCACGTCGGGAAGGCCACTGGCTGGCACTGCAGGTGGAACAGGCCAAGATCGACCTGTCGGCGGCGCCCGAGGCGATGCTGGAGCTCGACCGGCTGGAGCACGGCCTCACCCACACCATCACCCGCGACGCCTTCACGCTCGCCACACGAACGCTGGTGGGGCGCGTGGCAGAAACCGTCAGCACCCTGCTCAATCAGGCAGGCGTGGCGCGGGATCAGGTGGATACGGTGTATTTCACCGGCGGCGCCAGCGGGGTTCCGCAACTGCGCAAGCAGATCGCGGCAGAGTTGCCGCAGGCGCGCAGCGTCGAGGGCGATCTGTACGGCAGCATCGGCGCCGGCCTCGCCGTGCAGGCCATGCGCCGTTACGGCTGATCAGGAGTCCCGCAGCAACGAAGGCAGCCTGCCGCAGCACTGGCGGCCACAGGACGGCAGGATCAACCGAAGCGATCACACAAACAAAAACGCCGGCGTCCCCTGTGAAGGGACGCCGGCGCGCTCAGAACGGTTTCAGGCGGTGACTTCCGGCGGCAGGGCGATCGTATTGCCGGTACTGTAGCGGTAGTCGTTGAACACATGCTCGGCCGAGAGGATCTGGTAGTTGCCATCCTCATTCTTGCGCGTGGTGTCCTTGAGCCGGTAGGTGTAGTGGCCACAGGTCCAGCAGTCGAAGTTGCGCATGTGGGTGCACAGGCAGGTCTTGTCCATCACCTTGACCTTGGCGGCCTCGGGATGTGCGGCGACTTCGCGGTTGTAGGCGTCGATGTACTGACAGTTGCCCTTGGCGTCGAGCAGATAGCCGAAGGCCTCGCAGTTGGGGCGAATGCCGCTGCCGATCGCGGGGCTGTTCTTGAGCATGCGCATCGGATAGCCGGTCGGCGAAATGCCGTTGACCTCGATGTCGTCCTCGCTGGCCTTGAAATACTCCTGCTGCACGTCTTCGGGCAGCCCGCACTCGTCGGTGACGGTGAAGCGCGTGGCGACCTGAACCGCCGCAGCGCCCATTTCGAGGAAATTCACCGCATCGCTGCCGGTAAAGATGCCGCCGGCCGGAATCAGCGGAATATCGAGCTGCTCTGCCTGCAGCCAGTCGCGGATCTCGACCATGATCGAGGCCAGGTCGAATGCCGCCCAGTCCATGCCGAACCCGAGGTGACCGCCGGCGAGCGGACCTTCAACCACGACGTAGTCGGGCATGCGGCCAGTGCGTGCGTTCTTCTTGAGGAAGAGTTGCAGCGCGCGCAGCGAGGACACGATGATGCCCAGCTTGACGTCGTTGAAACGCGGATGATCCTGGATCAGCGCAAACGAGCCCAGGTGCAGACCCGCCGCCAGCGTGATGCCGTCGATGCCATGATCCAAGGCCGCCTGCAGACGCACCCGCAAGGTTTCCTTGGGGCCGTTCATGGTCAGCTTTTCCATGCAGTTGATGAAGACCAGACCCGGGCCGCGCTTGGCCTCCATGGTCTTGCCCACATGCATGGCCGTCGCTTCGGCGAGCAGTCCGAGGTCGAACTGCACCACCGACTTGTCGGAATTTGCGACGTTGAACTTGTACTGCTTGAGCTTGTTCTTGACGAACTTGGTGTTGAAGCGCCGGTCGGAAACGGTCGGCACCATCGCGTCGGAAATGTGCCCGATACCACCGAGGCGCGCAGCCTCCAGTGAAAGCTCGGCCGTCGAGATATCGACGCCCATGCCTCCCACCATGATCGGTACCAATTCATGCGAGCCGAGCCGCAGGCGAAAATCATCAACACGCTTCATTGCTTCAGTGTCCGTTTTTTGACGCAGTCCGTCATTATCCCTCAGCTGAGAGATTGATGGCAGCGCTGCGTGCGCTCATACGGCAAAAGATGCACAGAAATGAGGCGCGAATACCACGAAGGTTGCAACCAGGCCGCGCTTTCGCCCCTGGCGCGCAGGCCGCCCCGCCTCACGCCCGACGATTGAAGAGGGCCTCGACCGGCCCCGGCCGCCCGAAATAATAGCCTTGGTAGGACAGGCACCCCTGCCTGGCCAGCGCGTCGCGCTGCTCGACCGTTTCCACCCCTTCGGCAATCACGCTCAGGCCAAGACTTTCTGCGAGGGTGATGATGGCGCGCGCAATCGCCGCGTCGTTGGGATCTGCGAGCAGGTCGCGAACGAAGGATCGGTCGATCTTGAGCTGGTCGAGGGGGAGACGCTTTAGATAGGCCAGGGATGAATAACCTGTCCCGAAATCGTCCAGCGAGAAGCCGACACCGTGCACCTTGAGCGCGGCCATGCGGGAAATGGTTTCCTCGACGTCGGCGAGCAGCAGGCTTTCGGTCAGCTCAAGCTTCAGGCATTGCGCATTGGCGCCACTGCGATCGAGCGCCGACAGCACCAGATCGACGAAATCGGCCTGGCGGAACTGACGCGCACTGACGTTCACCGACAGGGTCAGGGCTGCGGTTTCCAGTGTTTCGCTCCATGCCCGCAACTGGGCACAGGCGCTGTTGAGCACCCAGGCACCGAGCGGCACAATCAGACCGGTATCTTCCGCAACCGGAATGAACGCATTCGGCTGCACCAGCCCCCGGGTCGGGTGATTCCAGCGAATCAGCGCCTCGGCGCCAATCAGCGCGCCGGTGTAGTCCACCTGGGGCTGATAATGCAGCTCGAACTGCCCGAGCTGCAGGCCACGCCTCAGATCGGCCTCGAGTGCGGCGCGTGCGTTGAGCGCCGCCTGCATCTCCGGGTCGAAGAAGCTCATGGTGTTGCGCCCGTCGGCCTTGGCCTGATACATCGCGAGATCGGCTTGCCTGAGCAGGTCATCGACCTTGTGGTCCTTGCCCGAAAACAGTGCGACCCCGATGCTAGGCGTACTCACATGCGACTGTCCGTCGATGTCGTACGGTTCGCCAAGGCTCTCGATGATCTTCTCGCCGACCGCCTTTGAGTGCGCGGCAGCTTCTGCCCGGTCGCAGCTCAGATTGCCCAGCATTACCACGAACTCGTCCCCGCCAAGACGGGCAACCGTATCCCCTTCCCGCACACAGTGCACCAGACGACCGGCAACGCGCTTCAGCAGGAGGTCGCCCTTGTCGTGTCCGAGGGTGTCGTTGAGCGTCTTGAAATTATCGAGATCGATGAACAGCAAGGCACCGCTGCGTTTGCTGCGCCCGCTGGCCGCGAGTTGCTGCTGCAGGCGATCGACCAGCAGACGCCGGTTGGGCAATCCGGTGAGGGCGTCGTAGAAGGCCAGCACCCGGATCTCGTCTTCCATCACCTTGCGCTGGGTGATGTCCGTCGAGATGCCGCACAGCGCATAGATGCTGCCATCTTCCCGCCGCAAGGGAATCTTCACCGACAGGAAGGTCCGCTGGCCGTCCTCGCCACGGCGGCTATTCACCTCCTCCGTCGCGACCCGCTCTCCCGCCTCGATCACCCGTGCGTCGTTGTCGCGCAAGCGGTTTGCCGTCTCGACGTCGAAGAAAGCGCCATCGTCCCTGCCCACGACATTCTTCAGGTCGCAGCCAAACAGCTCGCAAACCTGTCTGTTGGCATACTGGTAGCGATAGTCCGCATCCTTGATATAGATGAAGGCCTCCACGCTGTCGAGAATCACCCCCAGCTTGTCCTCACTCTCGCGCAACTCGATGGCCTGACGTCGCAAGGCTTCGCGCTGCGCCAGGTTCTCGGCGTGATAGGCGCGAAAGAGCTTGCGCGACCAGCGCGAAAAAAGCAGCGAAGCCGCTAGCGCAAGCAGCAGCGCCAGCGCGACGTTGAGCAGCATGCGCGAAGTCGCCTGCTTGCCCCCGCTTTCGTGCACCCGGCGCTCGGCATCGAGCGCGACCTGCAACTCATCCTCGAACACCGTCGCCGCCAGCGTCCAGCCCCACGGTTGATAGCTTCGCACCAGCGCCACCTTGTTGGCCGTTCGCCCGGTTCGGGCATCGAACCACGGATAGCGCAGCAGCCCGCCACCTTCCTTTGCCTTGCGGTGGATGCGCTCCAGCGCATCACGCTCGATGACAGGAATGGAGTTCAAGTGGCGCCCCTCAAGCTCGGGGTCGGAGGGCGACAAGAGCAGGCGCCCTTCATTGTCGAGCACGCCGATGTAACCACTCTGCCCGAACCGGAGCGCACGAAAGCGTGCCATCGCCTTGCGCTGCTGCAGGGACTCCCATTCGTAGGTGTAGTCGCCGGCGCCGATCAGCCAGTCGTAGGGCGCAAAGTAGCGGACATAGGCAAGCTTGTCCGCCATCTGCCCGGAATCGTCCGGCCGGTACCAGCGATAGTCCAGAAATCCCTCGCCCTGAGGTTTGCGTGCCGCATCGACCAGGCCGCGCATGATGTAGCGCCCGCGATCGTCCTTGTTGTCGGGTAGCAGACGCCCTTCAAGCTGCGGCGATGTCGGCAGCAGAATGAAGCGCCCGCTCATGTCGTCGATGAAGTAGTAGCCCCGCCCCTCGAAAAAGCGGACTGGCCGCAGGGCTTCGACGATCAGCCTCCTGACCTCTTCGGCCGGTCGCCGCCCGGCTTCCTGCGCATGGATTGCCTCTGCAATCTGCAGCGCCGCATCGACCTGCTCGACAACCGTCCGCCGCAATGCTTCCTCGGAACGCGAGCGGGTGAACTCAAGGTAGCTGAGCGCCGAGCTCATCTCCGCAGTGAGCCGTTCTTCGAGCTGCCGGGTGACGACCTCCTCCAGCCGGCTCAGCGACGCACGGTGATCGCTTGCATGCCGCCATGAATAGAAGCTCGCCAGCGCGAGCGTCAGAAAGAAAACAATGGCCAGCGTGCCGATAAGGTAAAGGCGCGGAACCGTGTTCTCGTTGTCGGAGAGCTTTGAAGGAGAAAACAGCAAGTCGAATCCGCGTCGGAAATATCACTAATTACGTATCGTGACATTGTATCCGGAGGCGCCGTTTCGGCTTTGCCTAATGCCGGAGAATGCGGAATTTATCACTAAAGTAGACAGGACTCGCCGCCGCCCACGGCAGCCTTTTCCGAATGCTGTGGCTGCACCACGACCGCGGAGACCACCCTTCGAATACCTGCAGCAAGCAGGGCGCCGGGGGGTGCGTCTCAACCGCGCGACTGATCGCCTCTGCGCCGCGAACGCTGCAGCGCGACGAACTCAAGCACACCCCACAGCAGGGCACTGGCGACGGAGAGTGCCGGGTAGCGCACACACCTGCGTATCAGTCCGCTCATGACATCCCCCCGCAAAGAGACGATTGAAGGCCTTCCACCCTAGCAAGGAAACATGACAGTTTCGCTTCAATGCGGCTCCATGGCGGCACTCTGCGTGTTCCCGCAACTTCCGGCGCTGCGGCTGCAGCAGCTGCGGTATGCTCGGCAACCCGGTCCTTCGAACGGCTGAACGTGACGCATCCCGAGCTTCCCGAATTGAGCGCACTTGAACAGGTCATCGAGACAGGTGCGAGCCTCCTCGAGACCCGGATCATACAGACCGTTGAGACCGCGTCCGGCACCCCGCTTCCGCTGTACGCCATCGCGCTCGGCAATCCCGCGCCCGACGTACCCGCCATCGGCATATTCGGCGGCGTGCATGGACTGGAGCGCATTGGCACCACGGTCGCAATCGCCTATCTGCAGTATCTGGTGACACGCCTGCAATGGGACGTCACCCTGCATCAGCAACTCGAGACCATGCGCTTCGTGTTCATGCCACTGATCAATCCAGGTGGCATGCTGCTCGGAACGCGCGCGAACCCCAATGGCGTAGACCTGATGCGCAACGCCCCGCTCGACTCGAACGAACGCGTGCCGATGCTGGTGGGCGGACAGCGGATCAGCCCACGCCTGCCGTGGTATCGCGGCGCGAGCAACGGCAACATGGAGACCGAGAGCCGGGCCGTATGCGATCTGGTTGCAACCGACCTGCTCACACGCAAGTTCGCCCTCGCGGTGGACTGCCACTCCGGCTTCGGCGTCAGCGACCGCCTCTGGTTTCCGTATGCACACACGCGCACCCCGTTCAGCCATCTGGCAGAGATTCACGCGCTCAAGGATGTCTTCTACCGCACGCATCTTCACCATCCCTACATCTTTGAGCCCCAGAGCAGCCAGTATCTGACCCATGGCGACCTGTGGGACTTCCTGCATCTGCGCGCCCTCGAAACGCCCGAGCGCATCTTCCTGCCGCTGACACTGGAAATGGGCTCATGGCGATGGATCAAGAAGAATCCCCGCCAGCTGCTGAGCCGCCACGGCATGTTCAACCCCTTGATCGCGCACCGGCAGCAGCGTGTGCTGCGGCGCCATCTGTCGCTGCTCGACTTCCTGTCGCGTGCGAGCTGCAGCTACCTCAAATGGCTGCCGCAGGGCGAGGCACGCTCCGATCACCATGCGCGGGCGATGGCGCACTGGTATCCCTCGGCCCCCACGGCCTGAGTCCGATCACACCACCCGGCCCACTGAACACCGAAGCCATGACGACCTGGATCTTTCTGCGCGGACTGACACGGGAAAGTCGCCACTGGGGCAGCTTCACCGACACCTTTGAGCACACGGTGCCGGACGCCCGGGTGATCACACTCGACCTGCCCGGTAACGGCGACCTGAACCAGCTCGCCAGCCCCGTGCGGGTCGAGGAGATGGCGGAACACTGTCACGCGGCGCTTCAAGCGCTGGACGTCGCGAGGCCGTGCAAGGTGCTGGCGATGTCGCTCGGAGCGATGGTAGCCGTCGCATGGGCCGGCGCCCATCCGCAAGACATCGACAGCTGCGTGCTCATCAATACCAGCATGCGCCCGTTCAGCCCCGTCCATCACCGCCTGCGTCCGCGCAACTATCTGCCCCTGCTGCGGCTGGCGGTCGCGGGCGGCAAGGCGCGCGAGCATGAACGTGCCATTCTCGGGCTCACCAGCCAGCTCCGCGCCGACAGCGACACGGTGACGGCGGCCTGGACCCGCATTCACGAAGCACATCCGGTTACCGGCGCCAATGCCCTGCGCCAGCTACTCGCTGCTGCACGCTATCGCGCGCCAGCGCAGAAGCCTGCCGCCGCCATGCTGCTGCTCGCCAGCACCCGCGACACCCTGGTCAACGCTGCGTGCTCTCGCGCACTCGCAGCCGCCTGGCATTGCGAACGGAGGCTCCACCCCAGCGCCGGACATGACCTGCCGCTGGACGACGGCGAGTGGGTGGCGGAGCAAGTGCGACAATGGGTCGAACGCAGCCCGGGCCACTGCACGAGCGCTCCGGCAGGCGACGCCCGCCGCTGACCCGGCACGGCATGACAGCCGACCTGCGCCGGCGCGGGATCCGGCGCAAGGGCGTGCAAGGACCGTCGTTATCAGCAAGCGCCCCGACGCGCACTACCGTTGGGACGGACACCCGGGCAGCAGGCCCGATCGGGTATCCTGTGGCCATCCTCATGCAAACACAGGCTCCGGCCTGCGCCCTCGCCCATCATGCTGCCCGATGCCGCCCCCGCCCTCAGCCTCGAATGGTCCACCCTGCAGGACAACCATGAACGTTATGAGCGCGGCCTGATGTGGCTCAAGCTGCTGTCGGTGACGCTTTCGGCCATCGCCCTGATCAGTGGCAACGCAGCACACTGGATGGCCTTCCTGGTCGCCGTGCTATGGGGTCAGGAAGCGATCCTGCGGACATTTCAGGCGCGCCTGTCGGTGCGTATCCTGCGCATCGAAGCGCTGGTGCGCGAGGGGGCCGACACATCGGCCGCCTGCCAGCTGCACAGCGAATGGGAGGCGGCACGAGGCAGCACGGCCGGGCTCATCGTCGAATACGCGCGCAATGCGCTGCGCCCCACCGTGGCCTTTCCGCACGCGGTGCTGGTGCTTGCACTCGGCGGGATGTCACTGCTGGACTGAACACGGCCTTGACCAGGCAATGGCTGCGACAAGATACTGAAACCCGAGCCGGCACCGGGCTGCCTGACGCAGACGGGGCCACTGCCACCCGGCCATCGCCACACGGAACCTGGGGAGTGCGCATGAGCGATGCCAGCAATACGGATTCCGGTCCCGATGCCGCGCGCAAGCGCAGCCTGAATACCGCCAACATGGCGATGGGGCTGCGCCATCCGCAAGGGCCGGTCGCTACGCTGCTGGTCGCAGCCGGGCTGACATGGTCAGCGTTTCAGCTATGGGTCGCCTCTCCGCTGCCGGAACTGCTCGGCGTACTGGTGTTCAACGAGGCCCGTATCCGCTCGCTGCACCTCGCCTTTGCGGTGCTGCTTGCCTTTCTCGCCTACCCGGCACGGCGCAGTGCGGATTACGGCACGGTGCCGGTCCACGACGTCGTCCTTGCCGTGCTCGCTGCGCTGGGCGCGGGCTACCTCGCGCTGTTCTATGCGTCGGTGAGCGCGCATACGGGTGACCCCACGGATTTCGAAGTGGCGGCTGCTGCCGTCGGCCTGGGCCTGTTGCTCGAGGCCGCGCGGCGCGTGCTTGGCCTGCCGATGGTGATGATGGCCCTGGCCCTGCTCGGCTACATCTTCCTCGGCCAATGGATGCCCGACCTGATTGCGCACAAGGGCGCCTCCTTTGGCAGAACCATGAGTCACATGTGGCTGACCACCGAAGGGGTATTCGGCGTCGCGCTCGGGGTGTCGGCCGGGCTCATCTTTCTGTTCGTGCTCTTCGGCGCCCTGCTCGAAACCGCGGGGGCGGGCAGCTACTTCATCCGCAGTGCGGTGGCGCTGCTGGGACACATGCGCGGCGGCCCGGCCAAGGCAGCAGTCGTCGCTTCAGCCGCGACCGGCCTGATTTCGGGCTCGTCGATCACCAACGTGGTCACGACCGGCCCGCTCACCATTCCGCTGATCAAGCGCGTCGGCTATCCGGGGGAAAAAGCCGCTGCGATCGAGGTCGCAGCCTCGGTCAATGGTCAGGTGATGCCACCGGTCATGGGGGCAGCGGCCTTCCTGATGGTCGAATATGTCGGCGTGCCTTATGTGCAGGTGCTCAAGCACGCACTGATCTCGGCCATGGTGTCCTACCTCGGCCTGCTCTACATCGTGCACCTCGAAGCGGTGAAGGCGGATCTGCGTGGTCTGCCGCGCCGCCACTCGCCGCACTGGCAACGCTCGCTGAAGAACTTCGCGCTCGGCTTCCTCGGCATCGCGCTGGTGCTGGCGGTTGTTTCCGTCATCGGTGCCGTCGTCCACGCCGTGCTGCCGAATCTGTCGTTCATGGTCATGGCTGGCCTGCTGCTGGTGGCCTACGTGGTGCTGCTGCGCATGAGCCTGCCACACGCGGGCGAAGCGCTGCCGGCCGACGCCCCGATCACCAGCCTGCCGGAGTTCGCCCCGACCCTGCGTTCAGGCATGCACTTCCTGCTGCCGGTCGGCGCACTGGTCTGGAATCTGGTCATCGAGCAGCTTTCACCCACCCGCGCCGCCTTCTGGGCGACGCTTTTCCTGGCGTTCATCGTGCTGACGCAACGTCCGCTGATGGCCTGGTTCCGCGGTGACCGCAAGGTCACCGATGCCGCCTGGGAAGGCATGCAGGACCTGGTCGACGGCCTGGCCGCCGGTGCCCGCAACATGATCACGGTGGCGATCGCAACGGCGACGGCCGGCATCATCGTCGGCACCGTGACCCTCACCGGCATCGGTCTGGTCATGACCGAACTCGTCACCGCGCTGTCGGGGGGCAACATCATCGTCATGCTCGCCCTCGTGGCAATGATCTGTCTGGTGCTCGGCATGGGGCTGCCGACGACAGCGAACTACATCGTGGTGTCTTCGCTGATGGCACCGGTCATCGTCAACATCGGCGCCCAGAACGGACTCTTCGTTCCCCTCATCGCCGCCCACCTGTTCGTCTTCTACTTCGGGCTGATGGCCGACATCACGCCACCGGTGGGGCTGGCCTCCTATGCCGCTGCCAGCATTGCGCTGGCAAACCCCATGCGTACCGGCATCATCGCCTTCCGCTACTCGATGCGCATGGCGCTGCTGCCCTTCATGTTCGTGCTTAACCCCAAGCTGCTGCTGATCGGTGTCGACGGGATCGGCCACACCCTGATCACCCTCGCCAGCGCGACGCTGGCCGGCTTCGCCTTCATCTCGGTCAATCAGGGCTGGCTGCTGATTCGCAGCACCACCACCGAACGCCTGCTGATGCTGCTTGTAGTCTTCATGCTCTTCCACCCCGGCCTGTTCATGGACCCGCTGAACACGCCCTACCACCAGCTCAACGGCACTGCGGCAGAAGCGGCCATCCTCGACGCGCCGGACCGCACCCAGATGCGCGTGCTGCTGAGCGGCACGACGCTCGAGGGCGACCAGGTCGAACGCGGCGTTCTGCTGCCGCTTGGCACCCCTGCAGCCACGGCCACCAGGCGCCTCGCCAACAGTGGCATCGACGCCACAATCGTCGATGACGGCTTCGACATCCGTCGCGTGGACTTCGGCAGTCAGGCGGGCAAGCTTGGCATCGAAGCCGGCTTTCGCATCATTGCGGTGGAAGTGCCCGGAGACCGCATCGCACGGGAGTGGATGTTCGTACCTGCACTGCTCCTGCTCGCATGGGTCGCGCGTCGCCAGCGCCAGCGACGCGAGGCTGCACCCACCACAGCGGACGCCAATTGACCGCCAAGAGCCCGTTCGCAAACAGTCTCCGACCGCTCGCCTGCGGACGCAGCGTGAGGTCTGTCTCAGTTTTGCCACTTCCGCGAAAAATATGCTTTCGGGCATAGAGCACCGGCCGTGATCCAGCGCACAATCAAGCCGTTCAGCATGCTTCAGAATTGACCCGCCCATGTATCATGCATGGGCGCGAAATCGTGAATAATCAATAACGTGTTACGCCGATTCAGGTGTCACAACCCGGCAGGCCCGCATGCATTGAGGGACGGAGCACGTGAGTCGGGTCGAGCGCTGACGAAAGTGATTGCATAAGGTGATCTCGCGGATGGATGGCACGCTCGCCAGTCCGCGCGGCGAAAGCACGAACGGGAATTGATCCAAATGGACATGAAGGCGCTGGATGTTCTTAAGTCGGTAACACTCCTCTACGTGGAGGATGACAAGGAGACACGCGAAGAGCTGGCGATGATTCTCGAGCCCTGGGTGGGCGAGCTGCATGTCGCCTGTGACGGTGAGGAAGGCTTGAGACTGTTCGAGGAGAAAAGCCCGGACATCGTCGTCACCGACATCCAGATGCCGCGCGTCAGCGGACTCGCCATGAGCAGCGAGATACGGCGCCTTGTGCCGGAACAGCCCATCATCGTCGTCAGTGCCTACAACGATGTCGAATACCTGTTCCGCGCAATCGAACTGGGTATCGACCAGTACATTACCAAGCCGCTCAACGTAGATCGCCTGCTCGACAAACTGGTGCACATCACCACCGCCAATCTGGCGATGAAGGAGCGCCGGCTCAACCTCGTACTGCTCGAGCAGTACAAGCATCTGGTCGATGAAAGCGCGATCGTGTGCAAGCTCGACCTCACCGGAAAGATCACCTACGTCAACGCCAAGATGTGCGAGATCAGCGGCTTTTCCGCAGATGAGCTGATCGGGCGCGAAATGAGCGTGCTCCAGCACGACAGTGAACTGCCGCAGCGGGCTCACGCCACCTTCGTGGATGCCCGTTCGGGCCGGAAGTGGGCCGGGATCGTAAAGAACAGGCGCAACAATGGCGAGATGTATGTCGTCGAAAGAAGCCTGGTACCCATCGTGAACGACCATGGCATGGTGACCGAGATCGTTGCGCTCGATGTCGACGTAACGCCGTTCTACGAGACCTACAAGAATCTTGTCGATGTCCTGAGCCGCACCCACCTCACGCTGGAAGAGCAGCGTCACTTCGTTGGCGAATACAAACGCGCGCTTGAGCTTGGCACCTGTGTCTGCGTCACCGACCAGGCTCACCGCATCGTCAGCATCAACCGCCAGTTCGAAACCCTGCTCGGCCTGCCCAGTGCAGACCTCGAAGGCGAGCCGGTGAGCCGGATCATGCCCGACCTCAAGGACGAACGCTGTCTGGACGAGGTTCAGCAAGCCAACCAGGAGCACTTCACCAGCCGCGTCGTCACCATCGTCGGACACGAAGGCAAGGCGATGCAGTTCAGCGTCGGCTTCGTCGGCGTGCACGATCTCTCGGGCGCAGTGAAATCGATCATCATGATCTGCCAGGACATCACCGAATCGATGCGACTGAGCCGCGACATCGTGGACACCCAGCGCGAGCTGCTCTACATGCTGGGCGAAGTGGTCGAAAGCAGGAGTCAGGAAACTGGCGAGCACATCCGGCGCGTTGCCCAGGTTTCGAAGTTCCTCGCACTCAAGGCGGGCCTCGACCCCGACATCGCCGAGATGATCGAAACCACTGCACCGATGCACGATGTGGGCAAGGTCGGCATCCGCGACGCCATTCTGCAGAAGCCCGGCAAGCTCACCGAGGACGAATACGAGGAGATGAAAGCCCATGCCAGCATCGGCTTCAGCATCCTCGGCAAGGTCGACCGCCCGCTGATCGGCGTGGCCGCGAACATCGCCCACCAGCATCACGAGCGTCACGACGGCATGGGTTACCCACGCGGGCTCAAGGGCGACGAGATCAGCATGGAAGCGCGCATCGTCGGCATCGCTGACGTACTCGACGCCCTGCTGAGTTCGCGCATCTACAAACCGGCCTGGGACGAACAGCGCGCATATGATTACTTCCGCGAGCAACGCGGCAAGCAGTTCTCGCCCGAACTGACCGATCTGCTGCTAACGCACTGGGACGCGATCATGGCCCTGCGCAACGGCAACAACTGAGCCGCACTGCGCCGCCAAGGGCGCATCGACAACCGGAGTGTCCTCTTGAAGCCATTCGCCCTACTCGCTGCCGTGCTCGTCAGCATGTCTGCAAGCGCAGCCGACCCACTCGATCAGCTTACGCTTGAGCGGGCAATCGAGATCGCACGCGAGAACCACCGTTCGCTGCGAGCCTCGCAGGCGGCGCTGGACATGGCAGAAGCACAGTACCAGCAGGCCATGGCGGCCTTCGGGCCGAAGCTCGGCTTCGAGGCCGGCATCCAGCGGGCAGACCAAGATCGCACTTTCTCCTTCAGTGGCACGGTACAGACTCCAGACCTGTCCATCTCCACTCCGTTTGGGCCGGTTCCTGTGCAGGGCCAACCACTGCCAATGAACCTTGACGTCAAGCTCTTCGACCGCGACGTCTCCAAGGCTGCCCTGAACTTCACCTATCCGCTCTACACCGGCGGCAAGGAAGAGGCCCTGCAGGGCATGGCGCGCAAGGGTGCAGAGATTGCCCGCGAGGAGAAGCGCAGAACCGAGCTGGAGGTCGTGCGCGACGTACGCAAGTATTACAACGGCGTCCACTTCACCCAGCACATGGAAGCGCTCGCCAGCGACACGCTCGCGCGCTTTGAGGCACTGGAGGACCTCACCGACCGGCTGTACCAGAATGCCTCCTTGCGCGTGAAGCGCACCGACTATCTGCGCACCAAGACGACCACCGCGGTGACGCGCTCCATGCTGCACGAGGCGCGCTACGCCAGCCGCCTGAGCAAGGAGGCCCTGGTCAATGCGATGGGCCTCCCGCTGAACACCCCGCTCACCCTGGCAGCAGAGACCCCGCTACCGCCCTTCGATGCCCGGCTGGAGGATCTGATCGCCGATGCGATGCAGTTCAACCCGGACAAACAGCGCCTTGAACTGGCCGTGCAGGCTGCCTCCTTCAAGATCGACGAAGCCAGAAGCGGTTACCTGCCCACGATCGGGCTGGAGGCCAGTACGTACAAGGTGTGGAATGACTACCAGCGTGGCCTTTTCAACGACGACAACCGCGACGGATGGACCATCGGCATCGGCATCAAATGGGATCTGTTCGACAGCGGTCTGACCCGTGCAGAGGTCAACGCAGCCCAGGCGGGCAAGCTCAAGCTCGAAGCACAACGGGTGCTGCTCGACAACGGCCTGGCGCTGCAGATCAAGGACGATTTCCTGCGCATCCAGCGCTCCCGCGTTCAGGTGGACGACAACCTCAAGGCACAGGCCTATGCGGAAGAGAACCGCAAACTGCATGTGCGCGCCTATCAGGAGGAAATGGTCGAAACCAAGGACGTGATCGAAGCCCAGATCGTCGAGAGCTTCACCCAGGCCAGTCTGTACCGTGCCGGCCACGAACTGCGCACAGCATTGGCCGACCTCGACTACAAGCTCGGGCGGGCGCTGCAGAGAGACAGCCCATGAGGGCCATGCGCTACCTGCGGCAAGGGCTGCTCATGTTGCTGTTCGCCCTCGCCACGAGTGCTGCCCACGCCGATGAGCCACCACCCATCGCGATCGGCTTCTACATGCCGCTGATCCGCGATGTACCGCGCAAGGACGTGGAGGTCACGCTGCGATACTGGGTCGAAGAGCTGACAAAGCCGTTCAACCTGACCTATCGGCCGGTACGCCTCTATGACAGCATGGACGAACTCAAGCGCGACATGCAGGCCGACAAGATCAACTTCATGGTGGCCAGCGCCATGGCCGTCGCACAGCATTTTTCCAACGAGGAACTGGCGGGCGGCTTCTCTGGCGTGAAGTCCACGCCGGAAAATCTGCTCCTGGTCGTGCGTCGCGCAGCAGGCATCCGCACCCTGCCCGATCTCACCGGAAAACGTGTCCTGGTGCTGGACCAGGACGAGCTCAGCGAGGTCTACCTCAAAACCCTGTTGATGAAAGCTTCGCTGTCGCCCAACCGCCTCGCGGCCATCAAGAAGGAGAAGCGCTCGAACAGCCTGGTGCTGCAGCTGTTCTTCAATCAGGGCGATGCAGCGCTGATAAACCGCAATGCGTTCGAAATCGCACGGACCATGAACCCGCAGATCGGCGAACGCCTGGAGGTGCTCGAAGCCTACACCTTCGAGGCGCGCGCGTCCGGCACCGGCCTGTTCTCCGCGCGTATCAGCCCCGAACATCGCGACTTCATCACCCAGGCCGCACTGAAAATCGGCACAACAGCACGCGGACGGCAATTGCTCGATATCTATCAGGCCGACGCCATGGTCAAGACCGATGTTTCGGACCTGAACCCCTACCGCGAACTGCTGGACGCGTATGCCAAGCTCGCAGACAAAGCGGGAGGTTCACGCCAATGATGCCGCAATCCGGAATCATGCGCGCCAGGCCACATGCTTCGCCACCTTACCGGGTCGTCAGCCGGGGCAGGTACGCGACGTGGCGCTGACAGCCGATACCAGTCAGCAGCCGGAGCGGCGCCGAAGCCTGTTGCGCTGGCTGCCGGCGCACCGGATGTTCATGCGCGTGTTCCTGGTCTTCGGCAGCCTGCTGCTGGCCATGACTGCACTGTACGGCATGCTGATTGTCCCGCTGCAACAGGACTCGCTGCTCAAGGTCATGTACTCGCAGGCTGACATCGTCTCGCGCTCGATTATTCAGGCATGCTCCGAGGCGATGATCACCGATGACTTCGGCTTCATCGTCGAACACAATCTGCAGGTCCTGCAGAACAACCGCAACATTCGCTCGGTCCTGATCACACCCAAGCGCGGCACGATCATTCGGATCGCACCAGAAGGCTGGGCCATGCAGGACAGCGCCCCGCAGGCGGAGCCAGACAAGACACTGGAGAACACTACGTACGGCATTGTCAGCAATGCCGATGGCACCACGCACTACCGCTACAGCACGCCGATCCGCTTCAGCGGACTGAGCTGGGGGTCGATCGAAATCAACTTCACCACCAGCGAATACGACGCCAACACGCGCGAGATGTACAAGCAACTCCTGTTCATCTCCATCCTGGTCGTCCTGGCCATCCTGCCCGTAGGCTACTTTTTCGCCCTGTGGCTGATCCGACCGATTGCGGACATCAGCCAGGCCGCATCGCGTGTTGCGCAGGGCGACCTAGACGCGCATGTCGACATCGCGCGACAGGATGAAATCGGCCAGCTCTCACGCAGCTTCAACCAGATGGTGGACGCATTGCAAGAGAGCAGGACCAGAGTCAGGTTCTACAACCAGGAGCTTGAACAGAAAGTGGCCGAGCGCACCCACGAACTCGACGAACTGAACCGCACCCTCGACCAGCGCGTGCGCGACGAGATCAGCAAGCGCAAGGAGCAGGAGACCCTGCTCATCCACCAATCGCGCCTGGCGGCAATGGGCGAGATGATCGGCGCCATCGCCCACCAGTGGCGCCAGCCGCTGAACGCGCTCAGCCTGGTGATGCAGAACATCCGCATGCAGCACCGCAGCGGCCGGCTAACCGAGCAATCGATGGCGCGCATGCAGGAAAAGTCGGAGCAACTGGTCCAGCGCATGTCATCGACCATCGACGATTTTCGCGACTTCTTCAAGCCCGACAAACACGCCGTAACCTTCAACCTGGCACAGGTCATCCGCTCGTCGGCGGGCATCATGGACGGCGTGTTCAACAATCACTGCATCGCGCTGAGCATCGATTGCGATGACGACATCGAAGTGTTCGGTATCCCGGGGGAATTCTCCCAAGTCATTCTCAACCTGCTGAGCAATGCCAAGGATGCGGTACAGGACACCCATCAGCGCTCGCCGCGCATCCAGGTCCACGCCAGCCGCGACAGCGACCGCGTCCGCATCTGCGTGGACGACAACGGCGGGGGCATTGCGCCAGAGGTCATGGACCGGATCTACGAGCCCTACTTCACCACCAAGAACGACGGCAAGGGCAGTGGCATCGGCCTCTACATGTCGAAGATGATCGTTGAAAACAACATGCACGGGCGACTCGAGGCGAGCAACACCGACGAGGGCACCCGCTTCACGATCGAGCTCGACACCCCGGGCCGGAACTCCGAAACGGCGTCGGAACAGGTCGCGTGAGCGCCGGAGCCGGCGCTGCCGGGCGACCTCACCATCGAGGGCATCGTCGGCATCGAGGTGGAACTGCGCATCACCGCCGCAGGCATGGACAAGGAAACGCTCAAGGACATCGTTGACCGTGCCCACATCGTCTGCCCCTGCTCCAACGCCACCCGTGGCAACATCAAGGTCACCCTGACACTGGTCTGAGCTGCGCCCGACTCAGATTGGCGCGGGACCCACGGACGGCTCGACATGTTGCGTCGCCATCGGCTCACCCACATAGCGCTGAACGCGAGGCTCGTCCGGCCCCATGTGAAAAGACAGACGCTGCTCGCGAAGCCCCGCATCGGCTGCAGTAAATCGCTCCAGCCTGCGCTGATGCTCGATCCAGTTCTCGTCGAGGAAGTATTCGATATAGCGCCCCGGCAAGGTCGTATCCCTGAACAGGCCCCATGACAGCGCCCCCTGGCGCAATCGCGCGCGACGCGTCTTCTGCATCACCGCATTGAAGCCGGCAGCGGTGGACGGGTCAATCAGATACTCGATCGTTACCATGACCGGCCCCTCGTTGGGCGCGATCTCGATGATCGGCTCCGGCGCCCGCCCTGCAGGTGATACCGGCGTATGGTCGGCATCCGGCCCGCCACCTACGCTCAAGTGCCGCGTCAGCACCAGGAGCAGCGGCCCCAGCACGGCCGCAATCGCGATACTCAAGCTTACGGTGGTCAGGCTCGCCACATAGCCCCACAGTGCAGCCCCCACCGCACTGCCGCCCATCAGCGCCATCTGGTAGATCGACATGCCGCGCGCGCGCACCCAGTTGGGCAAGGCGAGTTGGGCGGCCAGGGTGAGCGAGTTCGCCGTCGCAATCCAGGCCATGCCGGCCAGGGCACTTGCCGGCATCGCAAGCCAGATATTGGGCGCGAGCACCACCAGCAGCGCCGCGACCGCATGCACGCCGGTGCCCCATGCCACGAATTCGTCCCGACTGATTCCGCGACGCAGGCGGGGCAGGAACAGCGCGGTGAGAATCGCGCCCGCTCCCATCGCAGCCAGCAATGCGGTGAAGGTTGTCGCGCCGCCCTCGAGCTTGCGCGCAATCAGTGGCAGCAGTGCAAGCAGTGCGCTCGATTGCAGGAAGAAGCCGAAGATTCTCAGCAGTACCACGCGCATTCGCGGCGATTGCACGACGTGCTGCAGTCCCACCCGCATCGCGCCAAAGAAGCGTTCGCCGGGCAAGGCGCTCACTTTCGGCTGCGAGCGCCAGCGCAGGATGATCACGAAGGCGATGATCGACAGTAAGGCATTAAGCAGGAATACATACTGACTGCCGACGCTGGCGAGCAGCATGCCGGCCACCACCGGCCCGACGATGCGAGACATGTTCATGGCAATGCCGTTCAGCGCGAGCGCGGCAGAAAGGTCATGCCGCGGCACGACCTCGGGCACGATTGCCGCGAACACCGGCCAGCGCATTGCCATCCCGATACCGTTGGCAAAGGTGAGCGCCAGCAGCAGGGGCGCACTGAGACCGTCGGCAAACGCGAGCGCGCTGAGCACCAGCGCCGTCGCCGCGACCCATAGCTGGGTGACCGCAAAGTAACGCCGCCGGTCGACGATGTCCGCCAATGCACCGCTCGGAAGCCCAAGCACGAAAACCGGCAGGGTCGAAGCCGCCTGCACCATCGCCACCATGAGCACGCTGTCGGTCAGCGTCGTCATCACCCACGCCGAAGCGACGTCATTCATCCACATGGTGACGTTGGCCGCCAGCCAGGCCATCCACAGCATCCGGAACACCGGGTCGCGCAGCGGAGCCATCGTGGAAGGCGCTTGCTTCGGATCGGCCTGCGTCGTCATCGGTTCGGGCCTCATTAGGGTGAGAGCTTCAACGGCTCCCGCCGAAGTATCACTGGCGGCGGCGCGCGCAGTCAATCGAGACGCTGGGTCTCAAAACCCTGCCTCTACCAGGGGAAAGCGGGGCCGCAACGCCAGCCCGAGGCGACACGCCAGACACTTGGCGCCGCGACTTCCCCCCTGACACAGCCTTGAAGCCAAAGACCGAATTGCAGGCTCACTTGTAATACCTTTAAAACCGTTTGACACCACTTGTAAAACAACTACACTACCGATCAACGGATTGAGAACGGCTACTCAGCGCCATGCGCCCGACACGCCAGATGTCTCGCAATTCAACGCTCACACAAGACAGATCGCTTGCCGCACCAATGTGGAAAACCGGAAACCCGCACGCCCCGGCTTCCGCATCCAACAAGTAAGAAGGAGAATTTGATGAACACCGCTTGCGAATACGACAAGCTCAAGGACTCAACAAAAGAGCTTCTCGAGCACGTCTCCACTGCAACGCTGCACACGGCCTTGTTCAAGAGGGGCTTGCGCAACACCTACATACAAGGCGTAAGCCGGATCAACACGGCGAAGCTGAAGATGGTCGGCCAGGCATTTACGCTGCGCTACATCCCGGCCCGTGAAGATGTAGACACGGTTGCGGCATTCAAGGACCCGCGCCATCCCCAGCGCCTCGCCGTCGAAACCGTCCCTGCGGGAATGATTCTGGTCTCCGACTGCCGGCAGGACGCCAGTGCAGCATCGGCGGGCAGCATCCTGCTGACACGCCTGCAGGTTCGCGAGTGCGGCGGGTTCGTTTCCGACGCCGGGATCCGGGACTCCGACGATGCCGCCGCGATGGCGCTGCCGATTTTCTGCGCCAAGCCGAGCGCGCCGACAAACCTGACCAAACACCATGGCGTCGATATTCAGGTGCCGATCGGCTGCGGCGGTGTTGCGGTCAACCCGGGCGACGTTCTGGTAGGCGACGGCGATGGCGTCATTGTCATTCCGCTCGAGATCGCGGACGAGATCGCTGCAGAAGCCATAAAGATGGAGCAGTTCGAAAGCTACGTGCTGACCAAGGTTCGTGCCGGCAGCCGCGTGATCGGACTCTACCCGCCCAACGACGAGGCGCTCGAGGAATACAACAGGCTCAGTCAGTAAACAAACGCGAGCGCCACGCTCATATTTTTCAGATGGAGGCTGTGCCAGCGAAAACACACCCGGCAATCTTGAGCATCAAAGAAAAACACATCGAATCAAATTCTCAGAACTGAGGAGACACCATGTTCATCAAGTCAATCAAGTCCAGCATCATCATGGCCGCAGGCCTTTGCGCACTCGCCGCTTCGGTTTCGGCTGCCGACTTTCCGGCGCGCGACATCCGCCTCATCGTGCCATGGCCGGCCGGCGGCGGCGCCGATGGCATTTCGCGCAAGATCAGTCAGATTGCCGAGAAGAATCTGGATAAATCCATTTACGTTGAGAACATTGGCGGCGCCGTAACGGCAACCGGCCTGATGCAGATGACGAAGGCACGGCCCGACGGACACACGATCGGCGTGCTCACCTACGACAGCATCATCACGCTTCCGCGCGGCAAGATGGTCCCGGGCTACTCGCTCGACAAGATGACCCCGATCGCGCGAATCACGAAGGAAGCGGATGCGATCGTCGTCTCGAAGCAGTCCGGATTCAAGAGCTTCGAGGAACTGATCAGCGCGGCGAAGGCGAAACCCAATACGGTTCGCGTGGGCGTGGCCCCCAAGGGTTCCGGCCCCTATCTCGCAGTCCGCCGTCTGGAGAAGATGGCGGGCGTGAAGTTCAACGTGATCAGCTACGCCGGCTCTTCAAGCGCTGAAGCCGAGGCCCTGCTTTCCGGAGAACTCGACGCGGCGATTTCAAGCCTGGGCGACTTCAATGGAATCATCAGCTCCGGCGATGCGCTGGGCATTGTCGAGCTGTCATCCGAGCAGAATCCGTCCTTCCCCAACGTCCCCCCTATCAGCACGCTGGGATATGAGCTCGAAACCGGCAGCTTCATCCTGCTGGCAGCGCCAAAGAACACGCCGCCAGCCGCGCTTTCCAAGCTCGAGGCTGCGTTCAAGCAGGCATACGACAGCAAGGACTTCCAGGCCTGGCTGGTCACGATCGGCGTAACCCCGAGCTGGCTGGGCTCGGACGGCGTGCAAAAGTGGATTGACCAACTGCAGTCGACGACATTCAAAGTCATGGATGAGTTGAGTCTCTAACACCACAATCTCCATGCCTTTGGGCGCACCAAAGGCATGGCGGAGGCCACGCCAGATGATTCTGAACAGAAAAGCGCTATTCCCGCTTCTTATTCTGATTCTTTCAATTTTCTATTTGATTGAAGCCATCAAGCTCGGACACCCCGTTACCGAAGAGGGCATTCGTCCATCATTCGTCCCACTGGTCCTGGGAACGCTGTCGTCGATTTTCAGCCTTGTCCTGACCCTCAAAGCCACAGTGTTGGCGAAGCGCGCAGGCGATGACGTGACGTCCGCATCCGACGGAAGCGAACCCGAAGCAGAGCGCGCCTCCGTCGTACCGGCTGTTCTGACCATCGTTGCCATATCGCTGTACATCGCACTGTTCTCGATCATTGGCTACGCCCTGTCATCGCTGCTTTTCGTCTTCGCAATCACGACGATTTTCTCCGACCCAGGCAAGTGGCTGCTGAAGCTCGCAAGCTCGGCCGCGATCGTCACCTTCGGATACATCGTTTTCGAGCAACTCTTTGGCGTTCGGTTGCCGACACTGTGGGGATAAATCGTGGAATTCATTAGTCTTGTCGGCAGCGGCTTCGGCATGCTCCTCGACCCGCTGACCCTGACCTACGTGGTCGCGGGCTTCCTGATCGGCACCGTGTTTGCGGCGATCCCCGGGCTCACCGCCACGCTGGCCCTGGCGCTGCTGCTGCCACTCACTTACAGCCTCGACGTCACCACCGCCCTGATGGCATGCGCCAGCATCTACATGGCCGGCATGTGCGGCGGCAGCATTACGGCAATCACGGTCAATATCCCGGGGGCGCCTTCATCGATGATGACCGCGCTCGACGGCTATCCCATGCAGCAGCAGGGCAAGGGCGCCCTGGCCCTGGGGCACGCCAGTTTCGCGTCGATGTTCGGCGGCGCTTTTGGCTGCATTCTTCTGATCCTGATGGCCCCCCTGGTCGCCGAGCTGTCGCTGCTGGTCAAGACCAGCGGGAAGTTCTCCCTTCTGGCTTTCGCGATCATCGTGATCGTCATCTCCGAACGCGGCAAGGTCCTGAAGGCCGCGCTCGCTGCCTGCATCGGCATGATGCTGGCGACAATGGGACTGGACGGCGTGGAGCCCCTGGCTCGCTTCACCTTCGGGCTCAGTGATCTGACAAGCGGCATCGACCTGATGCCCGTCATCATCGGGGCCTTTGCGATCAGCGAGATTCTGATGCAGGCCGGCGATCAGCAGGTCGCGAACAAGATCGTCAGCGCGCTCAACAAGATCACCATCCGGCGCCGTGACTTCTTCCCGCCCCTGTCGCAGATCAAGGCCGTCGGCATCGGCTGCTACATCAAGTCCAGCGTGATCGGCTACGCGGTCGGCGTGCTGCCGGGCGCAGGCGGCTCCATGGGGAGCTTCCTCGCGTACGTGGAGACCGTTCGCACCTCCAGGAACCCCGAGAGCTTCGGCAAGGGCAACCCGGCGGGCATCGCTGCCGCAGAGTCCGCCAACAATGCGGTATGTGGTGGCGCACTGGTCCCGACGCTCACGTTCGGCATTCCCGGCGATCCGGTCATGGCGATCATGCTTGGCGTTCTCGTCATCAACGGCATTCAGCCCGGCCCGCAGTTGATGAGCAATCAGGCCGACCTCATCGCACCGATGCTGGCCTCGCTGCTGTTCAGCGCGCTCGTTCTCATCCCATTGACGCTTTATCTGCTGGGGCCGTATTTCGTCAAGGTCGTCTCCATACCGCGGGATGTGCTCTATGGCGCCATTGCCCTGCTTGCGGTCCTGGGCAGCTATGTGTCGACGTACTCGGTGTTCCAGATGATCGTGGCACTGGCCATGGGCGTGCTTGCGTACAGCATGAGAAAGAACGGTTTTCCGGTCATCACGATGGTCCTCGGCTTCATCCTCGGGCCCAATCTTGAAGAGTTCTTCCGTCGCTCACTGGCGATCTCGAACGGGAATCCGATGACCTTCCTGACGAGCCCGGACAGTCTGTTCTTCGTCGGCCTGACCCTGGTGTTCATCTATTTCCTCTGCATCAGAAAGCCGCCCAAGACACCGGTGTGCGCTGCCGAAACCAGCGCCTGATGCCGACCCGCTCAGCCCACCTTCACCATATCCGGGATACATCCACATGCAAGTAACAGGACAATCATTGATCGGCAGCCAGGCCGTGCTTTCGACCGGCAAGCCGATTCAGGCACTCAACCCCGCAACGGGGGCGTTCATCGAACCTGCATTCAGAGGCTGCGGCGCCGAAGAGCTTGACCGCGCCTGCGCGCTCGCGGCAGCGGCGGCTACGGCCTTTCGCAATACGCCGCTTCAAGTCCGTGCGAACTTCCTTGAGACCGTCGCGACCGAGATCGAAGCCCTCGGTCACGCACTGATCGAGCGCTGCATGCTGGAATCCGGTTTGCCGCGCGCACGCCTGGAAGGCGAACGCGCCCGGACCTGCGGCCAGCTGCGCCTGTTTGCGTCGGTGGTACGCACCGGCGAGTGGCTCGATGTACGCATCGAACCGGCCTTGCCCGAGCGCCAGCCCCTGCCCCGCTCCGATCTGCGCCTGCAGAACATTGCCATCGGCCCGGTGGCAGTATTCGGCGCCAGCAACTTTCCGCTGGCATTCAGCGTCGCCGGTGGCGACACGGCCTCGGCCTTCGCTGCAGGATGTCCTGTGGTCGTGAAAGCGCACGCGGCACATCCGGGCACCTCGGAACTCGTCGGCCGTGCGATTCAGACCGCGGTCTCCAAGTGCGGCCTTCCCGAGGGGGTGTTCTCCCTGCTGTTCGGCACGGGCAACGAGCTTGGCCTCGCGCTGGTATCGGATTCACGCATCAAGGCCGTGGGCTTCACCGGTTCGCGCAGCGGCGGCATGGCACTGATGAAGGCCGCTCAGGCACGGCCCCAGCCCATCCCGGTGTACGCGGAGATGAGCAGCATCAACCCGGTATTTCTGCTCCCCGATGCACTCCAGCAACGTGGCGCTGCACTCGCCGAAGGCTTTGTGGCGTCGCTTGCGATGGGCGCTGGGCAGTTCTGCACCAATCCCGGCCTGGTGGTCGGCGTGCGCGGCACGGCGCTCGACACCTTTCTGCATGCGGTCGCGCAGGCGGTCTCCGGCGTTGGCGCCCAGACCATGCTTTCGCCAGGCATTCATGCTGCGTATAACGACGGTTCGGGGGCGCTCGCGGGCCACGCCAGGGTCAGGCCGGTGGGCCAGGGCGCAGCTGCCGAAGGCCCCTGCCAATGCCAGGCCAGGGTGTTCGTTACGGCGGCATCCGACTTCCTCGAGGATGAAGTGCTGCAGCGCGAGGTGTTCGGGGCGACCTCGCTGGTCGTCGAATGCGAGGACTGGGCCGAGGTCGAACGCGTTGCGCAATCTCTTGAAGGTCAGTTGACGGCCACGCTGCTCATGGATGAAAGCGACCTCGAAAAGGCGGCTCAGTTGCTGCCGGTGCTTGAGGAGAAGGCAGGGCGCCTGCTGGTCAACAACTGGCCGACGGGCGTGGAGGTGTGCCACGCGATGGTGCACGGCGGCCCCTTCCCCGCAACCTCCGACGCCCGCACGACGTCAGTCGGCACGGCGGCGATTCAGCGCTTTCTGCGCCCGGTCTGCTATCAGAACCTGCCCCAGGCGCTGTTGCCCGAAGCCCTCCGCGACGGCAATCCGTCAGGCGTGTCCAGACTGGTGGGCGGGACACGCATGGTGCCGGCATCCGCGTAGAAAACCGCAGCAGTGCTGAAGGGAAAACCAGGCCCCGAAGCGCTTGAAACCGGGCTTGGCGCAGTGATCCGCCGCTGGGCTGCGCTGACGACATGCGCACAGCCCAGCGCGCACCATCGCGGCGTCTGCGTCTCGGGCAACCGGCACGCCATCATTTCTGGCTGCAGTCGAGACGCCTCGGCAGCAAGCGCAATGGACCCGCCTCGCGCACGCCGCCGGGACGGGCCGCGCTGAGCACTGTACCGGAACGCTGCCGGGCAATTCCTTTACCGTCCACAGCACTGTTCCTATAATCTTCCACCGAAATATCATAGGCTTCGATCAAATACATGGCGCGCCGCAAAGCAGCTGAACCATCCATACCGCAGGAACCGGCCCTTGTGGAGGAGCCCGCCGGAGAGCGGCTGCATGCCTCCGGCCCACGCGACCGGCTGTCCGATCAGCTGTACGGCAAGGTGTTCGAGCAGATCACGTCGGGCAGCATCAAGGTGGGCGAGCAGCTGCCATCCGAAGTCGAGATTTCGGAGCGTTTCGGCGTGTCGAGACCCGTCGTGCGGGAAGCGCTCCTGCGGCTGCGCGTCGACGGGCTGATCACCTCGCGCCAGGGCCTGGGGACCTTTGTCAGCCATCAACCCGCCCCGCGCATCAAGACCTTTGCCAAGGCGCAGGACATCGCCTCTTACCTGCGCTGCCAGGAAGTGCGCATCACGCTCGAAGGCGATGCCGCCCGCCTCGCCGCAGAGCGTCACACCGATGAACAGCTTGCAGCCCTGGTTGCAGCCCACGAGGCGTTTGCCGAGGGCGTGCGCAGCGGCAACCTGGAGCCTGCTGCCGACCTCGATTTTCATGCGCGCATCGCTGAAGCCAGCGGCAACGAATTCTATTCCAGCCTGCTGGAGAGCATTCACGAGGCCATGACCGGCCTGATGCGGCTCACGCTGGGGCTGACCCGCACCGCATCCAAGAAGCGCGCGCTCACCGTGCTGGACGAGCACACCGCCATCGTCGCCGCGATCCGCGCCCGCGAGGGCGAAGAAGCGCGCGTCGCGATGCAGTTCCATCTTGGTCAGGCACGCCGTCGCCTGATCGACGGGCGCCGCGACAAGTAAGTCGCGCACCGCCGCGGGACCTGCACTCGCAACGTCCGTCCGCGCGACCGGCCGATGCGTGTCCCTGCCGCACGCTGCGTACAACCCGCTCGATCACGGCCGCGACACATGTCGTCGCGGCGCCGGTTCGGCTCCCCGCACCAAGCCCATTCCCCTTGCTGCTTCAGGCACCGCGCCGCCCGCCGCACCGGCGCGCCATCGCGTCCGCAGATTCAGTCAGGTAACGCTCGATTAGTCGACGTTCATGAACAGTGTCTTTCCATCGCCCCGGATTATCCGTCGCGCCTTAATCGGTACGCTTGCCTCCAGTACGACGGAGCACCCGTTCCGCCGTGCCTTCGCAAGGTACTGACAAGGACAGGAGGACATCATGAACGCACCACTCCCCAGGAATGCAGCGCAACTGCATCGCACACCCGCCCATCCGGTCGATCCGGTCTTCATCGAACGCTGGTCGCCGCGCGCCTTCACTGCGTCGGCCATGCCCCGCTCTGAGCTGATGACGATGCTCGAGGCGGCACGCTGGGCGCCGTCGGCATACAACATCCAGCCTTGGCGCTTCGTCCATGCGATGCGCCAGGACGCACACTGGGACGACTTTGTCGGCCTGCTCGACCCCTTCAACGCGCGCTGGGCACGCAATGCATCCGCGCTGATCTTCCTGCTGTCGGACCGCTTCATGCCGGCGCGCGACGCCGGGCCTGCCACGCCCTCGAGCACCCATGCGTTCGACGCAGGCGCTGCGTGGGCGCAGCTGGCACTGCAGGCCACGATGCTGGGCTACCAGGCGCATGCAATGGCGGGAATCATGCGCGACGAAGTGCGCACGAAGCTCGCGGTCCCGGACAACTTTGAGATCGAGATCGCCATCGCAGTCGGCCGCCAGGCGTCGCCTGCGAGCTTGCCCGGCGGTTTGCGCGAGCGCGAAGTGCCCAGCACGCGACTGGCGCTCGCCCAGATCGCGTTTGCCGGACGATTTCCCGACCCTGCGCTCGACTGAGGGGCGCCCCCACCCTGCCCCGCTTCGCTGGAGTCTTCCATCATGAACACATCCATCAGACCGGGGGCGCCTGCCTCCGTCGCCTCCCTGCTTCATGAACCGTCGGTGCTGCTGCTCCTGACCGGCACCCTGATCGGCCTGAACTTCCCGCTTGGCAAGGTCGGCGCTGCGGCGGGCGTCTCGCCCATGCTCTGGGCGCTGCTGATCTCCACCGGCGCCAGCCTGACCCTGTTGCCGGTGCTGATCGCGCGCCGCGAACTGGCATGGCCCTCGCTGCGGGTAATGCGCTACACCGCATGCTCGGCGCTGATCTCGTTCATCGCGCCCAACCTGTTGCTGTTCTCCGCGATTCCGCACGCGGGTGCGGGCTACACCGGGCTCATGTTCGCCCTCTCGCCAGTGTGCACGGTGTTGCTCGCAGGCCTGTGCCGGCTCGAAACGCCGGGCCGCACCGGGCTGCTCGGGATTGCACTGGGGCTGGCAGGCGCCGCCATCGTCAGCCTGACCCGCGGTGCGGCGGCAGACGCGCCCGCACTCGGCTGGTTGCTTGCGCCCCTGCTGATTCCGATGGCACTGGCAGCGGGCAACGTCTATCGAACACTGCACTGGCCGCACGGAGAGTCGCCCAATACCCTCGCCTTCTGGGGCCAGGCGTTCTCCAGCGGCGTGCTCCTGTTGCTGCTATGGCTCACACACGGGACCCTGCCCATTGCCGAACTCCTTCCCGCAGGCGGCGCTGCACTGATGCAGATCCTGGTCGCAGGCATCACCTTTCCGGTGTCTTACCGGCTGCAGCAACTCGGCGGGCCGGTGCTGCTGAGCCAGATCGGCTACGTTGCGGCGGCGGTGGGTCTTGTCGTGGCCACGGTCTTCCTCGGCGAACGCTACGCGCCGGCGACCTGGGCCGGTGCGGGCGTCATCGCCCTGGGCATCGGCGTCACCATCGTTGCGCAACTTGGAGCGCGCAGAGCGGGCAACGCCCGACGCAACTGATCAGTCTGCATCCCAGTAAGGCGGGTCCTTGATGTACTCGGCGAGGAAATCGACAAAGGCACGGATCTTTGGCGACAGGTGCTTGCGCTGCGGATAGACGGCATAGATCGACACTTCCATCGTCCGGTAGCCTTGCAGCACCGCCCTGAGCCGCCCTGCCCGGATATCGGCGCCGACCACGAAGGTGGGCGTCAGGGTCACGCCGGCACCATTGAGCAAGGCCTCGCGCAAGGCCAGGCTGCTGTTCATCTTGATGCGGCTGGTGACGGTCACCTGACGATGGCCGCCATCCGCGGCAAGAAAGTGCCACTCGTCCGGCGCATTCGTGTAACGGTAGGTGATGGCCGCATGTTGCGACAGATCCTCGAGCGACAGGGGAACGCCATTGCGCGCGAAATATGCCGGCGCCCCGCACACCACATGCCGGCACGGGCCCAGTCGGCGCGCCACCAGCGATGAATCGGGCAGCTCTCCGATCCGGATCGCCAGATCGAAACCCTCATCCACGAGGTCGACCTTGCGGTCGTCCAGCACCATATCCACCGTCAGTTCCGGGTAGCGCGCCTGGAGCGCCGGCAGCAGGGGCGCAAGGTGCAGGATGCCGAAGGACATCGGGCTGCTCAGGCGCAACTCACCACGCGGCTCGCCCTGCATGCGCGAAACCTCTGCCTCGGCCTCCTCGATCTCCAGCAAACCCCGCTGGCTGCGCTCGAAGAACGCCCGCCCCACCTCGGTCAGACTCAGCCGCCTCGTCGTGCGGTTCAGCAGGCGCGCGCCCAGCCTGTCCTCAAGACGGGTCACATACTTGCTCACCACCGATTTCGAGAGTCCCAGCGTCTCGGCTGCGGCTGTGAAACTGCCGCGACTGACGACCTGAACAAACACGGCCACATCACTGAGTGCGTCCATAGCGCCCCCATTACTCAAGCGTTGAGAACAATCTTATTCCATCAGCCCAGATTATCAATTCCATGAAGATCTCTATCGTTGAGACACCTTGAACACAACGGAGATCTGCGATGAACACGCAAATGAAAACCACCCTGAGTGCGATGTTGCTCGGACTCGCGCTTGCAACGGGCTCACCCGCAACGCACGCGGCACAGGAGGTGGGCATCAGCCCGTGGGGCCCGCAGGACGAAATCGGCCGCCTCAACCTGATGACCGCAGACTCGCAGGCCGCAGTGCTGGCGCGACTGGCAGGCGGCAAGAGCTACGACCTGTCCGTCGAGTACCACATCGGCATGCCCAGCTGGCAGGCCGCCGGTGACCCGCACTACCGCATCTGGATGACCCACACGCCCCATGGCAACGTTGTCGCCGACCCGCTCGGTCTGGGCCAGGCCATGAACGAACATGTGAGCTACACCGGCGCGGCCATCTCGATGTACACGCACATGGGCACCCACATCGACGCCCTTGGTCATTTCGGCCTCGACGGCCGGATCTGGAATGGTTTCGACGCGAGGACTCACCTCGGCGACCGCGGATGGACGGTAGCGGGCGCAGAGAAGATCCCGCCCATCATCGCCCGCGGCGTCCTGATCGACGTGGCGGCGTCCAAGAGCGTGGACATGCTGCCGGACGGCTATCGCGTCACGCGTGAGGACCTGCGCGCTGCGCTCTCACATCAGCAAACCAGGCTCGAACCCGGCGACGTCGTACTGATCCGCACGGGCCGGATGCGTCATTACGACGATGCCGAGGCCTACATGGCGAATCCTCCGGGGATGGGAATGGAGGCTGCACGCTTCCTGGTGGAAGAAAGCGGTGCCATGGTGGTCGGTGCCGACAACCTGAGCTTCGAGAGCTTCCCCTCGGAAATCGAGGGCAACTACGTGCCACTTCACACCTATCTGCTGGCCCAGACCGGCACGCCGATCATAGAATTGGCCTATCTGGAGGAACTGGCACGCGACCGCGTGTATGAGTTTGCCTTCATCGGCGGCTCACTCAAGCTTCGGGGCTCGGACGCCGCACCTCTGCGGCCGATTGCCATTCCGCTGCGCTGAGGCACCGGACACGCGCCCGCAAGGGCGCGTAATTTCGCCACGGGCAGCCCACCTGCACGAGAGGCGTGACGAACAGGAGGGAACATCATGAAGGTCTGCGTTGTAGGCGCATCCGGGAAACTCGGCCAGTACATGGTCCAGCATGCACTCGACCGCGGCCATGAGGTCGTCGGCGTCTGCCGTGAGCGCAGCGTCGGCAAGCTCGACCGGTTCAAGGGTCGCATCACCATCGTCCCGGGCGCCACAAACGACCGCGAAGTCATCAGGAAAGCGGTCGCAGGCTGTGATGGCGTGCTAACCGTACTGGTCCCCTGGGGTGTCCAGCAGTATTCATCGGGCACGGCCCAGGCCGTGATGGACTATTCATCCACGGATGCACGGCTCGTGTTCTCCTGCGGCTGGCATATCAGCCGCGACGGCAAGGACCGCTACTCGTGGAAACTGAAAGCCCTGGTGGCCATTGCCGGCCCCATCGCACGCCTCTTCCGCCTGGTGGAGCTGGACGATCAGGTTGAGGCGTGCCGACGAATCTTCGCCAGCACGACGAAGTGGACCGTCGTCCGCGCAAGCGACCTTGAGGAAGGGGACAGCCAGGGCCTGCCGGTCTGGAGCCGGCACGTTGGCGACGCCATCCTCGAAAGCAATCTCACACGCCGCGTGGACTTCGCCCTGTTCATGGTGGCAGCGCTCGAGAACGACGAACTCATTCATGAAGCACCCGCAATCGTGGGCTGTCAGACGCCGTCGGCGCTCGCCGGCAAAGCTTGATGCGGCCAATCGGATCAGTCGACGCGTAGCAGGTGCGCTACAGGCGTCCAGGCCTCGAGGGCCGGCAGGTTCATATCGGCGTCGGGCATCGTGTGCCAGTGCCAAACAAACCGGCTAACCAGAATGCCCGCAGCTATGCGGCAGGCTTGAAACAGACCCGGTTTCGGCCCGAACTCTTGGCCTGGTAGAGAGCTGCGTCGGCCGCTGCCACCAGGATTTCAGCTCCACTGCCGTCCTGAGGGAAGGCGCTTGCCACCCCAACGCTGACCGTGACCACCGCTGCGGTCGCCGAACCAGCATGGGGAATCGCGAGCGCCTCGACCGCCGCGCACACTTCCTCGGCTTTCACGCGTCCCGCCTCCAGATCGCACTCGGGAAGCAGGCAGACGAACTCCTCACCGCCATAGCGGGCGGCGAGATCGTGTGGTCGGCCGAGTTGCAGCCTGACGGCGGTCGCGACCCTCCTGAGACAGGCATCGCCTTCCTGATGGCCGTAGCGATCGTTGTATTGCTTGAAATGGTCGATGTCGATCATGAACAGCGTGAGCGGCAGCCCGCCGCGCCGGCAACTGCGCCATTCTGTCTGAATAGCCTCATCGAAGCGGCGGCGGTTGGCGATGCCTGTCAGACCATCGATGAAGACAATCGCCTTGAGCAGGTCAGACTGCGCCTTCATGGTGAGATGGGTCTTGACCCTGGCGCGCACCACGGCCGGGTTGACCGGCTTGCTGATGAAATCGACCCCGCCGGCCTCCAGGGCCCGTGTTTCGTCCAGCGCGTCCGTCTGAGCCGTGACGAAGATGATCGGGATGTCGCGCGTGGCAGGATTGGCCTTGAGGCGGCGGCAGACTTCCAGTCCATCGAGGCCCGGCATCTCCACGTCGAGCAGGATCAGGTCGGGCAGCTGGTCTCTGTCGCACAAGGCCAGCGCCTGTTCACCGCTCGTGGCCATGAAGACCTCATGGTCCTCCGCAAAAATCCGGTAAAGCACCTGGATGTTGGCAGCCAGGTCATCGACCAGCAGCAAACGGGGCCGATCTCGTGGATCGGCCAGCAGCCCTTCCCCGGCGTGTGCGTGTGCGGAACCTGTCATGAGCGCTCTCTCACTACCGTGATTCGGAACGTATCGGCGTGATCCGGCGAGCCGCGCCCGGCTGCCTCGGTCACGCCCTCTATCAATACAAGGGGACTCTGCGCCAAGGGTCCGGTTCCACAGAGACATGCCCTCAGCTTTTCACCCCCGGTTGCGCTGAAGACGTCGAGGTCGGCGCAGAAAAGCGGGCCGAAGGCCGGGACGCAGTCCGCCGGACCCTCCACGACCAGCGGACCTGGCCGCCAGCTCATATCGCACCCTCCTGGCGCAAGCTCGCCACCAGGGTCCGCGCAGCGGCAAAATCGAGTCGCTGCACGGCGTGATCCAGTTCGGCGAAGCGTTCGCCGTGCCCGCCTGCTGCCTGTTTCAACGCCGCGAAAACATCGAGCGCACGCAGGTTGTGCTCTGCCAGCAGGGGCACCAGTTCGTCGAACAATTCGGCCACGCGACCCGGCTCGGCCGGTTGAGGCTCAACGGAAGCCTGCGGCGGATCGAACGCCTCGGCAAGGGTCAGCAGGGACGCGGCGCTCGTGTCGATCAGCGTGCGCAACCGGGTGAGGTTTTCGGCATGGTGGGCTGCGTCCTCGCCCGACCTGACGGCAGACTCGGTCTCCGCAGCCAGGTTCGCCAGCGGCTGGGCGCCCAGCATCGCCGCCTGCCCCTTGAGCGTATGCAGTTCGCGTGTCGCCGTCGTGAAGTCGCCCTGGCTCCAGGCCTGATCGATGCGGTCGGCACTATCGCCCTGATCGGCAACAAAATCGCGCGCCAGTTGCGCAAAAAACCTGCGATCGCCATTCAGTCTTGCCAGCGCAGGCCCCAGGTCGAAGCCTTCGGGGCTTTCCGGAAGCGGCCCGGCTGGCTGAACCACCGGGGCCACAACCTCTGCCCGGCCACATTGCCGCAACAGGGTGGCTACCAGTTCCCGCGAATCGATGGGTTTGCCGACGTGGTCGTTCATGCCGGCGGCAAGACAGGCGTCGCGGTCGGCCGCCAGCACGTTGGCTGTCATGGCGATGATCGGCACCTTGAAACCACCCGCGCGCAGGCGGCGCGTGGCCTCATAGCCGTCCATTCCCGGCATCTGGATATCCATCAGCACGGCATCGAAGAGCGCCTCGGCCCGTTGCGCCAGTGTCAGCGCGGCCTGGCCGTCGTCCGCCACCGTCACCCAGGCGCCGGCATGAACCAGCAGTTCCCGCGCGACCTGCTGGTTCAAGGGATTGTCTTCGACCAGCAAGAGCCGCAGCCCGGCAAGCGGCCGGCCAAGGAGGTGTGCGCCGCCCTGGTGTTCCGTCGTGACCGATTCGCCGCCGGTGGCGACGGCAATGGCGTCGAACAGCATGGATGGCGTGACCGGCTTGACCAGAAAACCGTCGAGGGGGTTGTCGTCGACGCCGGCAATGCGCTCCTCGAGCATTTCGCGGCCCTTGGCGGTCACCATCAGCAGGACAGGCTCGCGCGGGCCGTGCTCCATTGCGCGGATGCGTTCGGCCGTATCCCAGCCGTTCAGACCGGGCATGAGCCAGTCCAGGCAGATGATGTCGAACGGCCGCCCGGCGGCGATGGCCGCGTCTGCGCGCTCGACAGCCTCCTCGCCGCTGGCGGCGGTTTCGGTAGACCAGCCAAAGGACTGCGTCGCATTGGCCAGGACCTGGCGGGCCGTGGCGTTGTCATCCACGATCAGCACATGCGGGGGCTTGGGCAGGCGCCCGGGGTCGAGCTCGCGCTGGACGAGTTGCTCGGTCGCCTCGTCGCGAAGGAGGTCGAGGGTGAAATGGAAACGGCTTCCGGCCCCGGGCGTGCTTTCCACCTGCAGTTCGCCGCCCATCAGGCCCACCAGGCGCTGGCTGATGGCCAGGCCGAGGCCGGTGCCGCCGTAGTGGCGCGTGGTCGAGCCTTCCGCCTGAGTAAAACCCTCGAATACCGCCTGCAGACGCTCAGCCGCAATGCCAATGCCGGTGTCGCGGACCGCAAACTCGATGCGGGCAGACTCGGCCCGCGTTTCGACCGGACGCAGGCTGACAATGACCTCGCCCCGCTCGGTGAACTTCACCGCGTTGCCGGCCAGGTTGAGCAGCACCTGCTGCAGGCGCAGCGGGTCGCCACGCAGCGCGCGAGGCAACTCGGGAGCGATATCGAACAGTACCTCCACCGGTTTGTCCTGCAGCGCAGCGGAGAGCATCACCGAGAGGTTGCGCAGCAGTTCGTCGAGGCGGAAAGGGGTGTCGTCCAGCTGCATCCTGCCCGCCTCGACCTTGGAGAAATCGAGGATGTCGTTGAGGATGGCGAGCAGGGAGCGCGCCGCGCCTTCAGCCTTGCGCACGTAGTCGAGCTGATGCCCGTCCAGCCTGGTGTGCTGCAGGAGTTCCAGCAGGCCAAGCACCGCGTTCATTGGCGTACGGATCTCGTGGCTCATGTTGGCAACGAAGGCACTCTTGGCCCGGCTGGCGGCCTCGGATTCGACGCTGCGTTTCTCGAGGGCAGCGTTGGTGGCCTCCAGTTGCAGCTGTGCCTGCTTGAGCTCCGTGATGTCGTTGACGAGCACGAAGAATCCGCGCACCTGGTCCTCGACCACGTCGGGAATGTAGTGGGCCCAGGTGTAGCCGGTGCTGCCATCAGCCTTGGTCAGGGTGCGTTCGAAGTGCTGGCACTCGCCAGCCAGCGCCGCCCGTATGAAGGGCTCGTTCTTCTCGAACAGGGCTTTGTGCATGAGCTCCTGAATGTGGATGCCCCGCATCTGCTCCGGCGTTTTGCCGAACCATTCGCGATAGGCGATGTTGGCAAAACCGCAGCGCAGGTCGGCATCCCAGTAGCCGACCATGCCAGGAATGATGTCGATCAGCGAACGCATGAAATGCTCGCTGCGCGCCAAGGCAGCGGCGGCCTGCTCCCTTTCCGCCTCGACGCGGCGGCGGCGGCGCTGGTCGATTGCCAACCCGGGCACGCTCAAGCCCGCAAGCAGGACGAACAAGCCGCCCCCCATCCAGGCCTGGCCCCGCCAGGCACCATAGAGCACGCCCATGTCGCGCCCGACCGCGACCACCAGAGGTTGGTCCATCGGCACATCCTCCGGCAGGATGGTGTGCAGCGCCATCATGCGCAGCTCGCCTGTCGCCGCGACCACGCCCTCGAGCACCTCTGCCGGATGCGCGCTCGCCATGTGGCGCGAGAAGAAGGAACCGGGCTGAGCCAGATTCTTGCCGGACTGACCGGGCCGGTCCGGCTCCATGATGACCTGCAGACCGTCGCCGTGGGCGATGGCCGCCCACATGTCCGTCCCGTAAAGGACAGCGCTCAGCTGTGAGCGAATCTCGTCCGGATCGAGCGTGGCAGAGACGATGCCCGCAAACTTTCCGTCAGCGGTCATGATCACGCGCACCACGTTCATCGCCCAGACCCCGAGCGCAGTCTCGAAGGGCGGCGAGACGTAGAGCACGTCGGGATTGGCGTCGGCCTGCGCCCTTTGAAAGTAGGGCCGGTGAGCGAAGTTCATGCCGAGCAGCGCCGGCCGGTTCGCCGCGACGACATTGCCCTCGGGATCGAAGACCAGCAAGGTGCGCACACTGCGCATGGCATCGGCGAAGGCCCGCAACCGGTGGCTGGCGCGGGCCATGCCGTCCCTCTCCTGCTGCCAGCCGGGCAGATCATCGCGGATACCGATCAAGGCGCGGTCGACCACGAGCAAGGCGCGACCGAGGTTCTTGTCGATGACGCGCGCCTGGGTGGCGAGCCGGTCGCGCTCGAGGACGCCGATGGCCGTGTGGTCACGGTAGAGCGTCAGCCCGATGACCGCAGCAACGATGAACAGCCCGCTCAGAAGCAGAAGCCACTCGGCCAGGAAGCGGTTACGGGTAATCAGGGGCATTGCACTTTTCTCTGCGTGGGCAACTCATGCCAGGAGCCTGCATTCCAGCACAAAAACTGCCGCGACAAGGAAGGGACTCCAATTATGCCTTCGGTTATAGATGGCGTTAGTGAACTGCACAACAGTCGGCCCCCTGTTGGAAGGCTGAAGTCACCGCGTGACCTGGCCAGCCAGTCTGACAAACAGTGCCGTGACGAATTGCTGACGTTCGCAAGAACCGTCAAATGCTCGCGCTGCTCCCTGCTTGGCAGGCCGCGATAATCACCTGACGGACGACAGCCCCCCTTGATCCCGGCGCTCGAAGGCAAACTTCGGTGAAGGCGAAGCATCGCCCGAGTGCTCAGAGTTCGCTCCTGTCCCTTTATCCAAAGATGCTGGACGAATTGCTAAAAATCGTCTTTATTCCAATGAAGCTGCCAGCCGACGGCTTCCGTTAGCAACTGTTGGAAATCGAGCCTGGAGATACGGCAAGGCCGTCGCGGTGGCGTCCAGCAGGCCGCTCGAGAGGGTGTCGCCCGAAAAGCCGGGCGCAGCCTCTCATGTCAAACGTCAGAGCCCTTGGGAGGCGTGATGCAAGAGAACGAAGCTGTCAGTAACGCCTTGGGCAGGAACCGACCGATGTGGCTGCGCGCCCTGATCTGGCTCGGCATCGCCTTTCTCTTGCTCAACACGCTTGTTGTGGCGCTCTTCTTCGTATCGCCGAGCCTCAACATGGGCATGCTGCTTCGGATCGCGCTGGTCGGCGCGGTGGTGAGCATACCGCTGTGGAAGTGGCACGGCCTGAACGTGTTGCGCACATGGCGCAATCCGCCAACATCCAGCTTCACACGCCACGACGATCCGGCAACGGGCGGCTATCTTTTCGATGTGCAGCCCGCACGCGCAGCGCGCATGCCTGCGCTGCCGCTGTTCGCCATTGGAGTCTTCCTGCTGCTCAACGCACTCTTGGTAGGCACAAGATCATCCGGCGGATTTGCGGGGCTTTTCATCGTCGCGCTCGTGTTCATCGGTGTGGGTTGCACCTTCGTGCTGCCTGGGGCACGCGACAGAAAACCCGCAAGGATCTCGGTCTCCCCACAGGGGGTTCAGAGCGGTGACGTCAGCATCGAAATGAAAGCCGTGACGGACGTGTACGTCGCACATGAAGGACTGGTCGTGGATCCCGACCCTCTCATGCCAGGACCCAACGGCGTACCGATTGCCTCAATGGCCGGGCGCCATATGGGCCGACGTCAATCAAAACGCGGCTATACGGTAATGATCCGCGAAGACGGCATGAGCGCAGCCAGCATTCTTGCAGGCGGACTGACCGAGGACTGTGCAACAGCCTTGGTCACCGACATCAAAAAGGCCTTGCATGATCAATCTCAGCCTAAGGAAGCGGAATCAAAGGGCTCAAAGTCGATTGATCCATGAAGAGTCCGGCAATTTCCGCTTCAGACTGGACCTTCTCGTTCAACAATCAGAAAACCGGACTGTTCCTTGCCAATCAAGTCGAAAACGTGGCAATAGAGTTGAAAACGCCCCGGCATCTCGTCGGGGCGTTTTCGTTTGCCTGAATTTACAGGTGTCTGCCCCCCGGTCTGCGCATGGATCGCTTTTCGGGGGGCTTCGGCTGTGGGGGACATCGGTGACTGGCTGGTGATCGGCCAAAGCGGTCGCTGGCCTAGCGCGCTGAATCGGGCTGCAATCCGCCGGTTTCCTGCCGCTACGCATTGGAAGCTAGAGAGCGGCACTTTCTATAATGGCCAGAACTTCAATCACAGGGCTTGTCATTCCTGTACGGGTAGATTTATTCTCAATGTCCTCGGCATCTTTCGATGTCAAATACCAGACCTATACGGGACAGCGGGATGATCGAGACCATTTCCCTATCGAAGACGGCGACCTACGGTGATCAACCCGAAATTCTGGGGCCGCTCAGACGCGTAAATTTCATCTTTGGCACTAACGGCACAGGCAAGACCACGATCAGCAGGGTGATTGCCGACGACACAGGCTATGCCGCTTGCGGAGTTGCCTGGAAGAACGGTCAGCCTCTACAGGCTTTGGTCTATAACCGGGATTTTGTTGAGCATAATTTCAGCCGGTCAGCGGAGCTCAAAGGGGTATTCACCCTCGGCGAAAAGCAGGTCAAGGCCCAAGAAGAGATGAAGGAGAAGAAGCGGGAAGCTGACCGCTACAAAGACAAGATCGCTGCCGACAAAATGGTTCTTGAAGGAGATGATGGAAAGTCCGGAAAACGAGGCGATTTGGCGGCGCTTGAAGACAGATTTCTCGATCAGTGCTGGGAAGCCTACGGCAAGCATAAGGAAAAGCTTTCCCACGCGTTTGATGGGGTCCGAAACAGCAAGAAAGAGTTTAAGGCTAGGGCGCTACGTGAAGCTGCCTCCAACACATCCCAAACCGTGCCGTTAGATGAGCTGCATAAACGGGCTGAAACGATTTTCGGGCAGGCCCTCAGCGAGGCGAGTGTTGTTTCTGATGTCAGCTTATCCATTTTGCTTGGCTACGAAAGCGATCCGATCATTAAAAAGCGAGTGATCGGCAAGGAAGATGTCGATATCGCCGAGATGATCAAGAAACTGGGTAATAGCGATTGGGTGAGGGAGGGCAGAACCTTCTACGACGTAAATGATCGGGTGTGCCCGTTTTGTCAGCAGGCGACTGACGAGGCGTTTGAAAAGAGCCTCAACGAGTATTTCAACGAGTCGTTCGAGCGGGACAGCAAGGCGATAGGGGCGTTGCTCGACAACTACAAAACAGAAGCAACCCGCGTTCTGCAGGAGTTGGGGCAGATTTCGGCTTCGCCCTCCAAGTTCCTGGACGTTGCCAAGTTCCAGAGCGAACGAGATTTTCTGGAAGCGAAGCTAAGTCTGAATACCCAGCAACTAGTCAGAAAGAGCAAAGAGCCCAGCCAGATTTTTGAGCTTGAATCCGTTGGCAACATCGCCGCCTCGATTGCGGGACTGATAGCGGAGGCCAACAAAAAGGTGGCCGACCACAACGCCTTGGTGAAGAACATCGGAAAGGAAAAGGCAAAACTCGTTTCCGATGTCTGGAAGTACATGATTAATAGGGATTTGAGCGCGGCATATGCCCATTACAAGGACACGAAGGGTGGGCTGGAAGGGGCCATAAAGTCGCTTGAAGAAAGGGTTCAAAATTTCGGCCAAGAGGTTCGCGCACGCGAAGTGGCCATTCGGGAGCTGGAAAAACAAACCACAAGCGTGAAGCCGACGATTGACGCGATCAATTCCCTGCTTGCTTCATTCGGGTTTCATGGCTTCTCGCTTGCGATAGCGGATAACGGAACCTCATACCAGCTTGTTAGGGAAGACAAGTCGGATGCAAAGGAGACGCTGAGCGAGGGGGAAAAGACCTTCGTGACCTTCCTGTATTTTTACCATCTGCTCAAAGGCAGTGACACGGAAAGCGGGATCACCACGGATCGGGTTGTGGTGTTCGATGATCCAGTATCAAGTCTGGATAGCGAGATTCTGTTCATCGTCGGAAGCCTCATTAAAAATGTCTTCGATGAAGCGCGCAGCGGAACGAGCCTGATTAAGCAAGTCTTCGTTTTGACGCACAACGTGTATTTCCATAAGGAAGTCTCGTTCAACAACTCCCGAACGGACAAGGCTCTCAAAGACGAAACATTTTGGGTTGTGCGCAAGCCGGCTAAGCAATCGAAACTGGAGAAGCACGATGGGAATCCGATCCAGACTTCTTATGAGCTGCTTTGGTCAGAGGTCAAAAACCCGAATCCTTCGCTGCTGACCATTCAGAACATCATGCGCAGAATCCTTGAAAACTACTTCAAGTTTTTTGGTGGGATTGAGCCGAGAGACATATGCGCAAGACTGCCGGGCAAGGAGCAATCGATCTGCAACAGCCTTCTGTCATGGGTGAATGACGGTTCGCACTATGCCCAAGACGATATCTACGTGAGCATGGATCATGGAGCGGTCCAGACCTATTTGAAGGTCTTCCACCTGATCTTTAAGTTGTCTGAGCACGAGGCTCACTACAAGATGATGATGGGGAATGATTACGTGGAACTTGAGGATTTCGCTCATGTTGGAACTGGGGCCACTGCGGCGGAAGAAGCGTCGGCAGCATAAGGCCGGCCTGTTTCAATTTTTTTGACTTGCCGTAGGCGACGTAGGTTAGTAAACCACACTATGAGGAAGACGAAGACTGCTACTAGCCTTTTGCCCTCTCAGAGCCCCGCCGCGCCGATTCCTCGCCCCACTTCGTCTGATCGTTTGGGAAGTGATCAATGGCGGCTATCTGGCGAGGTTGATCCTAAAAACTCGCTGCAACTGTTACGACAAATTCGCTTGCAGCATCCTCAGACACTTGCCACATGCCGATGCCGAGTCCTTTAATCTTTGAAACAAGCACGGGGTGTGGATGGTGGCTACGGCCCGTTGCAGCACAGGAAATAGTCATCGCATGCGAGGCCTCTTCGAGTACCTCACTGTGAACGCTTGAGTTGCTTCCATGGTGAGGCAGGAGAAAAGTTCCGGTCTCCTTTAATAACTGGCTATAGCGCCGTAGCCACGCCGAGCGGGTGTTGCGACTCTTGAGATCCGCGTCGCCAGTACTGATCCAACCTGCTCGTTCTGGATAGAAAAGTGGTTCCGATACGAGTGCAGAGGGGATATAGTGCCACCTCACGTGCAGAGGCCAGTGCGCGTGGTAGTACCCTGACCCCAACGTCTGTATTTCCCACACATCGCCCCGACCGGGGAAGGGGCCGCTGTAGAGCGATAAGGAAGGCTTGTTATTGTTCGAGGAAAGGAGGGCGTAGCACCTCTTGAGATTTTCGCGCTTTGCCACATCAGTTAGCGCGGCGAACAACCGTCTCGCGAATGCAGGAGTGGCAATCGCTTCGGTATCCGGCACACTCAACGTCGTTCGGACCGCCTTCAGAAACGCTTTTACTCGGTCCTCGGGAAACGGATGAACATACGGCACAAAGAGCCAAGTCAACTGTGAAGCAGAGCCTATAGAGAGATCTACCTCGAACGCACTTGAGGATGGCAGCACGCTTGCCGATATCTTTGTCGTGGGAAGATGCACCGGACTACTTGCGGAAGAGTGAACTAAACACTTGAGGCGGCGAGGCTCTTGCCGCTGATTGGGGGCAAGAGGCTCACCCACCTGGAGTGGACTCGGCGAATCTGGGCCGAAGGGAGGAGCAGAGTCATCTCCCGGCGTATCCCGACTCAGGAATAGCACACGTTTGACGCCTCTATCGGCGAACCAGGTAGCCGGGTTGCGCAAGAAGTTTTTCAGACCGCCGGGAATGCCGCCGCGATTGAGTTCCTCGCACACTATTGCCGTCATGTTGAGCGGATCTAGGCAAGGTAGAACGACCGTGTCGACATCAACTTTACTAAGCAAGAGATCTATTCCATTCACATGATCAGCGTCGAGATGAGAGATGAACAGTATGTCTACCGCTCTGTCTTCCAGCGCATCGATGCCTTGCCGAAGGTGTTCTCTATTCACCGATCCACAGTCAAACGCTATCTTGAAGGCGTAGGGTGGTCTTGGGGCATCGCGTACAACGATCTCCGAAGTCATAAGGCCGCCTTGACCCACGGCCATTTGACGAGTCGTCACCCGTGCTTCTAGCATTAAGTGTTCCTCTATCGATTGAATTCGGCTTAATCATAAGCTACGACAGTGGTCTGCGAGGAGCCGGTTTGTGCCCTTATGCAAAGCTATTTTCATATGGGCACGGAGTACGCATTCGCCAGAAAGGAAAGCTGCCGTTCGCGACCTCTCAAGGCTGAACGGCAGGTAAGCGGCGGATTACTGCCCGATTGAGCGCATCAAACCAACGGCCGTTAGGGGTCCAGACTGTGTCAAAACCCCCTTTATGATATGATGTATGAATAGATAAAGGGGGCTGACATGAAGCGTTTCGTTCAAAGCGAAAACCGAAATCAAGCCGTGTTGCTCCCTGAACATCTGGATGACTACGTCACAGAAGACAACCCGGTGCGCGTCGTTGATGCTTTCGTTGAGCAGCTCGATTTGCGCAAGCTCGGATTCGAGGCCGTTGATCGCGCATCGAATGGTCGTCCTGCCTACCATCCGGCAGTCCTTCTCAAGATCTATATCTACGGCTACCTCAATCGGATCCAGTCCAGCCGACGGTTAGAACGCGAGGCAGGCCGTAACCTTGAATTGATCTGGCTGACCAGCCGACTGGCGCCGGACTTCAAGACCATCGCGAACTTTCGCAAGGAGAACGGCCCGGCGATCCGCAACGTCTGCCGTCAGTTCATCACGATTTGCCGAAAGCTCGAGCTGTTTTCGGAAGCCATGGTGGCAATCGACGGCAGCAAGTTCAAGGCGGTCAACAACCGGGACCGAAACTTCACCGCTAACAAAATTGAGCGGCGTCGCGAACAGATCGAGGCAAGCATCGAGCGCTACTTGGCCGCGATCGAAACGGCCGACCGCCAGGAACCGGACATTGCCGAGGCGAAGACGACTCGCCTGCGGGATAAAATCGCCGTGCTCAAAGAGCAGATGGCGAAGCTCGGGGAAATCGAGACCCGCTTGAAGGAAACACCGGACAAGCAGATATCACTGACTGATCCCGACGCCCGGTCCATGGCAACCAGTGGCCGCGGTACCGGCACGGTAGGCTGCAACGTCCAGACTGCCGTCGACACCAAGCACCACCTGATCGTCGCGCACGAGGTAACCAATGTAGGCCACGACCGCACCCAACTTGCCAACATGGCGATCCAGGCCAAGAAGGCGATGAGGGTGTCAGAGTTGAGCGTCGTTGCGGATCGTGGTTACTTCCGGGGCGAGGAGATTCTTGCCTGTGAGAAGGCCGACATTACCGCGTTCGTTCCCAAGCCAATGACTTCCAACTCAAAGGCCGAGGGTCGATTCGGCAAAGACGACTTCATCTACGATCGCGATACGGATGAGTATCGCTGTCCTGCCGGAGAGCGCCTGATTTGGCGTTACCAGACTACCGAGAGTGAACTAACCGTCCATCGCTACTGGAGTTCCCACTGCAAGCAGTGCGCTTTGAAATCTCAGTGCACGACCGGCAGCGAGCGGCGGGTCACACGCTGGCAGCATGAAGAAGTTCTCGAGTCGATGCAGAGGCGACTGGATCGGACGCCAGACGCGATGGCTATACGTCGAAAAACGGTCGAGCACCCATTTGGTACGCTCAAAGCCTGGATGGGCGCTACGCACTTTCTCACCCGAACGCTGGATCGAGTGCGTACCGAGATGAGCTTGCATGTGCTCGCATATAACCTGAAGCGAGTGATGAAAATCCTCGGAAATGAAGCAGTAATGAAAGCAATTCGGGCCTGATGCAGGCTCTATTTCTTTCTTTTAACAGGGTGATGCAAAAGTCAGTGAACGATCCATCAAGCTGCTTGTCATAGAACCATCTCCAAACTCCTTGTACTGCAACGATGCGCGGCCAACTCGACCCCCAGTCCTCGATGTTCCATTATTTCTCGCCGGAATCGCGTGTGCCTGCCGATCATCCGCTGCGACGGGTGAAGCGTTTGGCGGATCGAGCCCTTGGTTTGATTTGCGCAGAATTGGATGCGCTTTACTCGTCGGTCGGCCGTCCGTCGATTCCGCCAGAGCGTCTGCTCAAGGCGCAATTGCTGATCGCGCTGTATTCGGTTCGCTCCGACCGGCAGTTCTGCGAACAACTCGACTACAACATCCTGTTCCGCTGGTTCCTCGACATGGATCTCGAGAGTCCGACGCTGGACCAATCGAATTTCAGCCGTCTGCGTGAGCGCCTGGTCGCCACTGACGTAGCCCGACGCTTCTTCGACGAGGTCGTCAATCTGGCCCGGAAGCAGAATCTGCTGTCCTCGGACCATTTCACGGTAGACGGCACGCTGATCGACGCCTGGGCCTCGTTCAAGAGCTTCAAACGCAAGGACGGGACCCCGCCCAATGACGGTGATGATGGCACGGGGATGGTCGACTTCAAGGGCGAGAAGCGCTCGAACGCCACGCATCAAAGCACAACGGACCCCGAGTCCCGCCTCATGAGAAAGGGCAACGGCCAGCCGGCCAAACTCAGCTACGGCGGACATGTGCTCATGGAAAATCGCAACGGGTTGTGCGTCGATATCCTCATCACCGAATCGATTCAGGCCGAGCACCGTGCGGCCCGGCAGTTGCTCACGCGAGCGCGACGCAGGCACATTCACCCCGAGACACTGGGTGCGGACAAGGGCTATCACGTGAAGGCGTTCGTCGAGCATCTGCGCGAGCATCAGATCCGTCCGCACATTGCACGCATCAAGGGTCGGAAGACACCTGGACTGGATGGGCGAACCACCCGGACCGAGGGCTACCGGGTCAGCCAGCGAAAGCGAAAGCGCGTTGAGGAAATATTCGGCTGGTTGAAAACGGTCGGCGGGTTGAGAAAAACCCGCTTCATCGGCCAGGCGAAGACCCAGATGGCGGCCTTTATTTCCGGCGCTGCATACAACCTGCTCCGAATCGCGAAATTGAGCGTTACGGAGGTAAAGGCATGAGTGCAGGCGCACAAAATAGCCTTCGCGGCCGCCGTTGCGGCCACGAAGGCTATTCGAAAGTGGCGAGAAAGCTATTTCGGAAAACGATGTCACGATGAAATTCGACCTGAACCTCAATGCTGACGCGGAATCGCCGGTTTTTGCATCATCCTGTTAAATGCAGTGACGCTGATTTCTGAATCAATTTGGATAACTGTGCTTCACATGGCCGCTGCGGTGAACGCAGCAGAACGGAGTTTTTACACAGCCTGGGTCGTCAGTCCCCGCTCACAGAATGGAGAAGCTGTCGTTCGTCGTCACCTCGCAGGTGAGCGACAGGTAACCGGCGCATTGCCGCCTGATTGCGCGCACCGGACCAACGGCGGGTCAGGCCGATCACCAGCCAGTCACCGATGTCGCCCAAAGCCGAAGGACGCCCCCGAACGGCGATCCATGCGCAGATCGGGGGCAGGTAACTGTAAATCCAGGTAAACGAAAACGCCCCGACGAGATGCCGGGGCGCTTTCAACTTTATTGCCACGTTTTCGACTTTATTGGCAAGGAACAAGCTCGCGCCGATCGCGGCCAGATCACTCCACCGTGACGCTCTTCGCCAGGTTCCGTGGCTTATCTACGTCCGTGCCCTTCACCAGCGCAGCGTGATAGGACAGCAACTGCAGTGCGATCACGTGCAGCACCGGCGACAGCATGCCGTAGTGCTCCGGCATGTGCAGGATGTGCACGCCTTCGGACTCGGGGATCTCGCTGCCGGCATCGGCGAACACATAGAGTTCTCCGCCTCGGGCGCGGACTTCCTGCAGGTTGGACTTGAGCTTTTCGAGCAGTTCGTCGGCCGGGGCAACTGCGATGACCGGCATGTCCTTGTCCACCAGCGCGAGCGGGCCGTGCTTGAGTTCGCCGGCGGCATAGGCTTCGGCGTGGATGTAGGAGATTTCCTTGAGCTTGAGCGCACCTTCCATCGCAATCGGCCAATGGCGGCCGCGACCGAGGAAGAGTGCGTGCTCCTTGCTGGCGAAGCGCTGCGCCCAGGCTTCGATCTGCGGTTCAAGCTCAAGCACTTTCTGGATGGCGACCGGCAGGTGACGCAAGGCGCTGAGGTAGTCGGCCTCGTCGGTCTCGGAGAGACGACCATTGATCTTGGCCAGCGACAGGGTGAGCAGGGCCAGCGCGGCAAGCTGGGTGGTGAAGGCCTTGGTCGACGCAACACCGATTTCAGGGCCTGCGCGGGTGATGAAGCGCAGGGCGGCTTCGCGCACGATGGCCGATTCGGGCACGTTGCACACCGCGAGGGTGCGGGTCATGCCCAGCGCACTGGCATGCTTGAGCGCAGCCAGGGTATCGGCGGTTTCGCCTGACTGGGAAATTACCACCACCAGGGTATCGGTTTCGGGCACTGACTTGCGGTAGCGGTATTCGCTGGCGATCTCGACCGTGCACGGGATGCCTGCGACCGACTCCAGCCAGTAGCGCGCGACCAGACCGGCGTGGTAGCTGGTACCGCAGGCGAGTACGAGTACGCGACGCACACCGTCGAAAACCTCAGGGGCGCGCGCGCCGAAATGCAGCGGCGAGATCGAGCCGCCACCGGCAATCATCTCCAGCGTATTGCCCAGTGCCTGCGGCTGCTCGAAGATTTCCTTCTGCATGTAATGGCGGAACTGACCCAGCTCGACCGCATCGGCCGACAGACTGGAGATATGTACCTCGCGCTCGACCGGTGAGCCGTCGGGCAGCATGACGCGGTAGCTGTCGCGACGCAGTTCGGCCAGATCGCCGTCTTCGAGATACACCACCTTGCGCGTGACCTGCAGCAGCGCAGCGGTATCGGATGCGGCATACATGCCGTCCTCGCCAATACCGAGCAGCAGTGGCGAACCACGGCGCGCGACGATGGCGCGGAAGGGGTCGGCCTCGGACAGCACGCCGATGGCGTAGGCTCCGATCAGTTCGTTGGTTGCCAGACGCACCGCATCGAAGAGATCGGGCGTAGTCGCGAGCTTGCTGTGAATGAGGTGGGCGATGGCTTCGGTGTCGGTCTCGGACTCGAACACATAGCCACGCGCCTGCAGGCTGAGCTTGATCGACTCGAAGTTCTCGATGATGCCGTTATGCACCACTGCCAGCCCCGCCGAGATGTGCGGATGGGCGTTGCGCTCTGAGGGCACGCCGTGGGTTGCCCAGCGTGTGTGGGCAATGCCGATGTTGGCCGACAGTCCGGCCTGATCCGCGAGCGCCGCAAGCTCTGCAACGCGACCAGCCGAGCGCAGGCGGGTCAGCTCGCCGGACAACACCGCCAGCCCGGCGGAATCATAGCCACGATATTCGAGCTTGCGCAGGCCCTCGAGGAGCACGGGCACGACGTTGTTGGTGGCGATTGCTGTGACGATACCGCACATGACGCTGATCCTTTGATCCGGACGCTGCAGACCGGCTGCAGACGAGGGTTACTTGGTTTTGACCGGTTTCTTCCAGCTGCTGATGCTGAGCTGTTTGGTACGCGAAACGGTGAGCTGCTCGGGCGGCGCATCCTTGGTGAGGGTGGTGCCCGCACCCAGCGTGGCACCACGCCCGACTCTGACCGGTGCCACAAGCTGGGTGTCCGAGCCGATGAAAACGTCATCCTCGATGACGGTGCGGTGCTTGAACGCACCATCGTAATTGCAGGTAATGGTGCCGGCGCCGATATTCACGCGCTGACCGACATCCGCATCACCCACGTAGGCCAGATGATTGGCCTTGGAGTGATCGGCGACCACGCTGTTCTTGATCTCGACGAAGTTGCCGACGTGCACATCCTGACCAAGCACCGTGCCCGGACGGGTGCGCGCATAGGGGCCGATGACGCAGGCTTCGCCCATGGTGGTGCTGTCGAGATGCGAAAACGGTGCGACGCGGGTGCCTGCACCGATACGGCTGTCGCGCACCACGCAGTTGGCACCGATGACCACGCCATCGCCGAGTTCGACACGCCCTTCGAACACGCAGTTGATATCGATCTCGACGTCGCGCCCGCAGATCAGTTCGCCACGCACATCGATGCGGGCGGGATCGATCAGGGTCACGCCCTCGTCGAGCAGACGCCCTGCAATCGCAGCCTGATGCAGGCGCTCGAGCTGCGCGAGCTGGGACTTGCTGTTGACGCCAAGGGTCTCGGACACGGCGTCAGGTTGCACCGTGACCACTTCGACATCCTCGGCCACGGCCATGCCGATGATGTCGGTCAGGTAATACTCGCCCTGGGCATTGTCGTTGCCGATACGCCCCAGCCAGTCACGCAGGCGGGCAACCGGAGCGACGAGAATGCCGGTGTTGACTTCCCGCACCTGACGTTCGGCATCAGAGGCGTCCTTCTCTTCGACGATGCGCTGCACTCGACCCGCGCCATCGCGCAGGATGCGGCCGTATCCGGTGGGCTGTTCGAGTTCGACGGTAAGCAGCGCGAGTCGGCTCTTTCCCGCCGCCTGCGCCAAACGACGGAGCGTCGGCACGCCGATCAGCGGCACATCGCCATACAGCACGAGCGCAAGCGAGCCGTCCGTCAGATGCGGCAAGGCCTGTTGCACTGCATGCCCGGTGCCCAGTTGCGGGGACTGCAGCGCCCAGGACAGATCCGGGGCATCGAGGCGCTCGCGGACGACTTCGCCACCGTGTCCGTACACCACGCAAATCCGTTTCGCATCAAGTTCACGGGCTGCACCCAGCACATGGGCCAGCATCGGCTTGCCTGCAATCGGCTGCAGCACCTTGGGCAGAACCGAACGCATGCGCTTGCCCTGACCCGCAGCGAGAATCACGACTTCCATGGAGCATCCCGTGAGATTTATCGACGCGGATTTTAGCATGTGGCATGCCCCCGCCCTGTGACGCGTGCCCTGTTGTCGAAGTGATACGAAGTTCGTGCTGCAGTGCACTAAAACCCATCGGATTCCAACCTCCGTAATAATACTGAAAGTAGAATGGGCTTGTTGCAATGCACGCAAAAAGGGTCAGATATGGAACACGCAGCTCAATCGCTCATCCAGAACCGCATCTTCGACGAGATACAGGTCGGTGACTTTGCACAGCTGGTACGGACGCTCCGCCCGGAGGACATCCACCTGTTCGCCGCCATGTCGGGCGACGTCAATCCGACGCACGTTGACCCGGAGTTCGCGCGCTCAAGTCAGTTCCGCGAGGTCGTGGGCCACAGCATGTGGGGCAGCACACTGATCTCCACCGTGCTCGGCACCGAATTCCCCGGCCCCGGCACCGTGTATGTGTCGCAGGGGCTCAACTTCTGGCGCCCCATCACCATTGGTGACACGCTCACCATTTCGGTGACCTGCCGTGAGAAGTTCGAACACAATCATCACATCATCTTCGACTGCCTCGCCGTTAATCAGGACGGACTCAAGGTCATCGACGGCGCAGCCGAAGTCGCCGCACCAACAGAGAAGATCTCGCGCGCGCGGGTCGTACTGCCCGAAGTCACGATTTCCGATCGCGAGCTGCGTTACCGTCACCTGTTGTCGGTTACTGCGGGGATGTCGCCGATTCCGATCGCGGTTGCGCATCCGTGCGACGCAGAATCGCTGCGCGGCCCCATTCAGGCCGCACAGGCAGGCCTGGTCGACCCCATTCTGATTGGCCCAGAGGCGAAGATCCGCGCCGTTGCCGAGGAAGAAGGGCTGGACCTCAAGGGTTTCCGTATCGTTGACGTACCGCACAGCCATGCATCGGCTGAAACTGCTGTCGCCCTGTGTCGGGACGGCGGCATCGAGGCCCTGATGAAGGGCTCGCTGCACACCGACGAGCTGATGGCCGCAGTCGTATCGAGGACCAACGGCCTGCGCACCGCGCGCCGCATCAGCCATGTGTTCCTCGCGGACGTGCCGACCTATCCGCATCCGCTGATGATCACCGACGCGGCCATCAACATCGAACCGACGCTCGAGGACAAGGTTCACATCATCCAGAACGCGATCGACCTCGGCCACATGCTCGGCCTGCCCGAACCCAAGGTTGCCATCCTGGCCGCAGTGGAAACGGTTAACCCCAAGATGCGTTCGACCATCGACGCTGCCGCACTGTGCAAGATGGCGGACCGTCGCCAGATCACCGGCGGCCTGCTCGACGGCCCGCTCGCATTCGACAACGCAGTGTCGCTGGTTGCAGCCAAGACCAAGGGCATCCGCTCGGCAGTTGCCGGCAACGCAGACATCCTCGTCGTGCCCGATCTCGAATCGGGCAACATGGTAGCGAAGCAGCTTGAGTACCTGGCCGATGCGCTGATGGCCGGCGTTGTGCTCGGCGCACGCGTGCCCATCGTGCTCACCAGTCGTGCCGACACGGCAGAAACACGGGCCGCATCGTGCGCAATTGCGCAGCTGATGGCCCACCGCAAGCGCGAGGCCATGCTATGAAAGCGGTACTTGTTCTCAATGCAGGCTCGAGCAGCCTGAAGTTTGCACTGTTTGCCATCGAACCCGAGCTGGCCGAACACCCTGCCCTGTCGGGCCAGATCGACGGCATCGGCACCACGCCGCAATTCAATGCGAAAAGCGCCGCAGGCGAGCGCTTCGAGGAGGCGGTCCCGACCACCTCTTCGAGCCAGCGCGAGCAGCACCGCGACGCGCTCACCCATTTGCTCGACTGGCTGGCAGCACACAACCCCGCGCTTGAGATTGCCGCCGCAGGCCACCGCATCGTGCATGGCGGCGACCTGTTCAGTGAACCTGTGCGCCTGTACGGCCACATCATGCTCAAGCTCAAGAAGTTCGTACCGCTTGCGCCACTGCACCAGCCCCACAACCTGAATGCGGTGCAGGCGATTTCGGCCATGGCACCCGACATCCCGCAGGTTGGCTGCTTCGACACGGCTTTTCATCGCACCCAGCCGGCCGTCGCCCAGGCTTATGCGCTGCCGCGCAAGATCAGCGCCGAGGGCGTCAAGCGCTACGGTTTTCACGGTCTTTCCTACGACTACGTTGCACGCCAGCTGCCATCGGTGATCGGCGACAAGGCCTCGGGCGCCGTCGTCATTGCCCACCTGGGTAACGGCTCGTCGATGTGCGCGCTGCGCGACGGACGCAGCGTCGCGTCAACGATGGGCTTCACCGCGGTCGAGGGGCTGATGATGGGCACCCGTACCGGCAGCCTCGACCCCGGCGTGCTGCTCTACCTGATGGATCAGAAAGGGATGAGCTCCAAGGAGCTGACCAATCTTCTGTACAAGGAATCGGGGCTGCTCGGCGTATCCGGCATCAGTCAGGACATGCGCACCCTGCTCGCGTCCACCGCGCCGGAAGCGAGTGAAGCTGTGGATCTTTACTGCTACCGGATCGCGCGTGAGCTTGGTTCGCTCGCGGCCGCTGCTGGCGGACTAGATGCGCTGGTCTTCACCGGCGGCATTGGTGAACACGCAGCCCAGGTGCGTGAAAAGGTGGCAAAGCTGTCGGGCTGGATCGGCGTCGACATCGACCCCGAGGCCAACACCGCACATGCGAGCCGGATCGACAGCCCGTCGAGCAAGGTGGCCGTCGCCGTGGTGCCTACCAACGAAGAAGGCATGATTGCCCGCTACACGGTCGAAGTGCTGGGCCTCTGAGCCTGCGTACGGGACGGGCGGCTCAGCCGAGCAGACCGTCCCACAACAGCTTTACCCCCGACAGCCCCAAGGCCGCGATGGCAAAAAAGTAGAACGGGCGCTCGGGGATCTTCGCCAGCAGGCGCATGCCTAGCCATACGCCCAGAGGCACAAGCGGCAGCAGCGTGGCCGACATCACCAGGGTATCCCGCGAAAACAGGTCCAGCCCGATATAGAAGGGTAGCTTGGCGAGATTGATCGCCGCGAAGAAGAACACCGAGGTTGCCACGTAAGTCTGCTTCGGCAGTCGACGGCTCAACAGATAGGCCATCAACGGTGGACCACCGGCATGCGCGAGCGTGCTGGTAAATCCTGCCCCAGCGCCGCAGAGCCAGCCGAACCAGCGTCCTGCATGCGATGTCGCCGACACCGCATGGCCTGCCCTGCGCAGCAGCCGATCAAGCGCAAACGCGATCGAGATCACGCCCAGCACCACTTTCACCACCGCATCCGACATCGCCCCGAACGCCAGCGTAGCGAGCGCAATACCGACCAGCGCAGAAGGGATCAGCAGTTTGAGGTCGCCAACATCCGCCTTGCCACGCCAGGCACGAATCCCGACCAGGTCCATCGCAATCAGGATCGGCAGCACGACCGCCACGGCGTCACGCGGCGAGATCCACATCGACATGAAGGGCACGGCCAGTCCGCCCAGCGCACCGCCGAGCCCCGACTTCGAAATGCCGGTCAGGAGAATCGCCACTGCAGTGACAATCCAGCCGCTTGCATCCATCTCCATTCCTGCCGCTCCCTCTGCCCCTGCATTGTCCGGAAAAAACGAAGGCGACCCCGCAGGGTCGCCTTCGTGATCAGTTGCTACGCCAGCCAGTGCTCGTCCGAGCCCGTCCGACGTGTTGCCGCTTAACGGGGCAGAACGCTCGCCCCCATCAGGAACTCGTCCACCGCACGCGCGCACTGACGGCCTTCACGGATCGCCCACACCACCAGCGACTGGCCACGACGGACGTCGCCCGCGGCAAACACCTTCGCAACGTTGGTCGCGTAGCAGCCCTCGCCATCGGTCGTTGCCTTGGCATTGCCGCGCCCGTCCTTATCCACACCGAAGGCTTCGAGCACACCGCCCACCGGATTGGTGAAGCCCATGGCAAGGAACACACGCTCGGCCGGGTAGACCTTTTCGGTGCCAGCAACTTCAGCCATGCGGCCATCCTTCCACTCGAGATGAACGGTGCGCACGCCGGTCAGCTTGCCGTTCTCGCCGACGAACTCCTTGGTACCGATCGCGTATTCACGCTTGGTATCGCCTTCGACGTGCGAGGAAGAGGTGCGCAGCTTGATCGGCCAGTACGGCCAGGTCAGCGCCTTGTTCTCCTGCTCGGGCGGCTGCGGCATCACTTCGAACTGGGTCACCGACTTGGCGCCGTGACGATAGCTGGTGCCGACACAGTCGGAGCCGGTGTCACCACCGCCGATCACCACCACGTTACAGCCGTCGGCGGAGATCGGATTCGGCTTGTCGCCTGCAACCTGCTTGTTCTGCGGGATCAGGAACTCGAGCGCGAAATGCACGCCGTCGAGATCACGCCCCGGAACCGGCAGATCGCGCGGCACTTCCGAACCACCCGCGAGCACCACGGCGTCGAACTCGGCCATCAGCGACTCGGCGGTGACGACTTCCTTCGCATCACAGATGATGCGGGACGGCATGTCCTTCGTACCGACCACCACGCCGGTGCGGAAGGTGACCCCTTCGGCCTCCATCTGCTCGATACGACGATCGATCAGGCCCTTCTCCATCTTGAAGTCGGGAATGCCGTAGCGCAGCAGACCACCTGCACGGTCGTTCTTTTCGAACACCGTAACGTCGTGACCCGCACGCGCCAGTTGCTGGGCATTGGCCAGACCGGCAGGGCCGGAGCCGACCACGGCAACCTTCTTGCCGGTCTTGACCGCAGCCGGTTGCGGCAGCACCCAGCCCTCATCCCAGGCCTTGTCGATGATCGCGTGCTCAATCGACTTGATGCCCACCGCTTCATTGTTGATGTTCAGCGTACAGGCCGCCTCACACGGTGCCGGGCAAATACGGCCGGTGAACTCGGGGAAGTTGTTGGTGGAGTGCAGCACTTCGATCGCCTGCTTCCAGTCACCGCGATAAACCAGATCATTCCAGTCCGGAATGATGTTGTTTACCGGGCAGCCGTTATTGCAGAATGGGATGCCGCAGTCCATGCAGCGCGCACCCTGAATTGCCGCATCCTCGTCGGAAAGACGAAGCACGAACTCCTTGTACCCTTTCAGTCGCTCCGGAACGGGCTCGTAGCCCTCCGACAGACGCTGATACTCCAGAAATCCGGTTGGCTTGCCCATTTTTACGCCGCCTCCAGTTGCTTCTGACGTTGCTCGGCCATCTCGGCGAGCGCACGACGATATTCATTCGGCATTACCTTGACGAACTTGGTCCGCCACGCCGTCCAGTTGTCGAGAATCTCTCGCGCACGCGGGCTGCTGGTAAAGCGCGCATGACGCTCGATCAGCCCCTTGAGAATGAGCTCGTCGCCCATGCTCAGGTGGTCGATCGCGACGCGGCCATGCGACTCGAGGTCGTCACCGGCCTCCGTGCCCTTGCGCGCCTCGACTTCCTCGGGCAGCGGCTCAAGCGCCACCTGCGCCATGTTGCAGCGCTGCTCGAAGCTGCCGTCCTGGTCGAGCACGTAAGCCACACCACCCGACATGCCGGCAGCGAAGTTGCGGCCGGTCTCGCCGAGCACGACGACGGTGCCGCCAGTCATGTATTCGCAACCATGGTCGCCCACACCCTCGACCACCGCAGTCGCGCCGGAGTTACGCACGGCAAAGCGTTCGCCGCCGACGCCCGCCAGATAGACCTCACCTTCGGTCGCACCGTAGAGCACGGTGTTGCCGATGATGATGTTGTCCGCCGTGGTGCCGCGGAACTCGGCTTGCGGACGCACGATGATGCGACCACCCGACAGGCCCTTGCCCACGTAGTCGTTACCCTCGCCGATCAGCTCAAGCGTGACGCCACGCGCAAGGAAGGCACCGAAGGCCTGGCCTGCAGTCCCCGTCAGACGGACGTGAATGGTGCCGTCCGGCAAACCGGCATGACCGTACTTCTGTGCAACACGGCCGGAGAGCATGGTGCCCACCGTACGGTTGACGTTGCGCACCGGCAGGTCGATGGACACGCGCTCACCCTTGTCGAGCGCAGGTGCGGCGAGAGCGATGAGCTGGTTGTCGAGCGCCTTCTCCAGACCGTGATCCTGGATCTCGGTATGCAGACGCGGCACGCTGGCAGGCACATTCGGGCGATAGAAGATGCGCGAGTAATCGAGACCGCGCGCCTTCCAGTGCTGGATGCCCTTCTTCATGTCGAGCAGGTCGGCACGGCCAATGAGGTCGTCGAACTTGCGGATGCCCAGCTGGGCCATCAGTTCGCGCACTTCCTCGGCAATGAAGAAGAAGAAGTTGACCACATGCTCGGGCTGACCGGAGAAGCGCTTGCGCAGCTCCGGGTCCTGCGTCGCCACACCCACCGGACAGGTGTTGAGGTGGCATTTGCGCATCATGATGCAGCCCTCGACGACCAGCGGCGCGGTGGCAAAGCCAAACTCGTCTGCACCCAGCAGGGCGCCGACGACGACGTCGCGACCGGTCTTGATCTGACCGTCAACCTGCAGGCGGATACGGCTGCGCAGACGGTTCAGCACGAGGGTCTGCTGGGTTTCGGCAAGACCGAGTTCCCACGGCGAACCCGCGTACTTGATCGACGACCACGGCGACGCACCGGTGCCACCGTCATGACCGGCGATCACGATGTGGTCGGCCTTGGCCTTGGCCACGCCTGCGGCAACGGTACCCACACCGATCTCGGACACCAGCTTCACCGAGATATCGGCGCGCGAGTTGGCGTTCTTGAGGTCATGGATCAGCTGCGCCAGATCTTCGATCGAGTAGATGTCATGGTGCGGCGGGGGCGAAATCAGGCCGACGCCCGGTACCGAGTGACGCAGGAAGCCGATGTACTCGGACACCTTGTGACCGGGCAGCTGACCGCCTTCGCCGGGCTTGGCGCCCTGGGCCATCTTGATCTGGATCTGGTCGGCGTTGACCAGGTACTCGGTGGTGACACCGAAGCGTCCCGATGCGACCTGCTTGATGGACGAACGCAGCGAATCGCCGGCACCCAGTTCGAGGTCGCGCTCGATCCGGCCTTCGCCGATGATCTGCGACAGCTTCGTCGTCTGCGTGATCGGCTTGAAGCGCATCGGGTCTTCGCCACCCTCGCCGGTGTTCGATTTGCCGCCAATGCGGTTCATCGCCACGGCCAGCGTGGTGTGCGCTTCGGTCGAGATTGAACCGAGCGACATCGCACCCGTTGCAAAGCGCTTTACGATCTCCTTGGCCGACTCGACTTCGTCGAGCTCAACCGGGGCACCTGCAGGCTTGATCTCGAACAGACCGCGCAGCGTCATGTGACGACGGCTCTGGTCGTTGATGATCTTGGCGTATTCCTTGTAGGTGTCGTACTTGTTCGAGCGCGTCGAGTGCTGCAGCTTGGCAATCGCGTCCGGCGTCCACATGTGTTCTTCGCCACGGATGCGGTACGCGTACTCGCCACCGGCGTCGAGCATGTTCGCCAGCACGGGGTCGGGACTGAACGCCTTCTGGTGCAGGCGGATTGCCTCTTCCATGACTTCGAACACGCTGATCCCTTCGATCTGCGTGGTGGTGCCGGTGAAGTACTTGTCCACCATCGCGCTCTGCAGGCCGACGGCTTCGAAGATCTGCGCACCGGTGTAGGACATGTAGGTCGAGATGCCCATCTTGGACATGACCTTCATCAGGCCCTTGCCCACACCCTTGACGAAGTGCTTGATGTACTTCGCACCGGTTTCCTCGTCACCCGCCAGTTGCTGGAGCGTTTCGAGGGCGATGTAGGGGTGAACCGCTTCCGCACCGTAACCTGCCAGTACTGCGAAGTGATGCGTTTCGCGCGCCGAACCGGTTTCGACCACCAGGCCCGCACGGGTACGCAGCCCCTTGGTGACCAGGTGCTGGTGAATGGCCGACAGCGCCAGCAGTGCAGGAATCGCGACCTGGTCGACCGTGACCTTGCGGTCGGAGACGATCAGGATGTTGCTGCCCTGCAGCACCGCGTTTTCTGCCTCGGCGCACAGCGAAGCCAGACGTGCCTCCACGCCTTCCTTGCCCCAGCTGACCGGATAGCAGATATCCAGTTCTGCGGAACGGAACTTGTTGTTGGTGAAGCGCGCGATGTTGCGGATCTTGGCCATGTCGCCGAAATCCAGCACCGGCTGCGTCACTTCGAGGCGGAACGGCGGGTTGATCTCGTTGATTTCGAGCAGGTTCGGCTTGGGTCCGATGAAGGACACCAGCGACATCACCAGCTGCTCGCGGATCGGGTCGATCGGCGGATTGGTGACCTGTGCGAAGAGCTGACGGAAGTAGCTGTAGAGCACCTTCTCACGGGACGACAGCACCGCCAGCGGCGAGTCGTTACCCATCGAGCCCGTGCCTTCCTCGCCCGTCTTGCCCATCGGCTCAAGAATGAACTTGATGTCTTCCTGGCTGTAGCCAAATGCCTGCTGACGATCGAGCAGACTGGCAACGCAGTCGGGTGCGGCGGCACCGGCAGGTACGTCGAGACCGTCAAGCTTGATGTTGATACGCGACAGCCAGTCGGTGTAGGGACGAACCGAGGCCAGGCTGTCCTTGAGTTCCTTGTCGTCGATGATGCGACCCTGCTCCATGTCGATCAGGAACATCTTGCCCGGCTGCAGACGCCACTTCTTGACGATCTTGCTGTCGGGGATCGGCAGCACGCCGGACTCGGACGCCATCACTACGAGGTCGTCATCGGTGACGAGATAACGCGCGGGACGCAGGCCGTTACGGTCGAGGGTCGCGCCGATCTGGCGGCCGTCGGTGAACGCGACCGCAGCCGGGCCGTCCCACGGCTCCATCATTGCAGCGTGGTATTCGTAGAAGGCACGACGCTTCTCGTCCATCTGGGTGTGCGATTCCCAGGCTTCCGGAATCATCATCATCACCGCGTGCGCCATCGAGTAGCCGCTCATCACGAGCAATTCGAGCGCGTTGTCGAAGGCGGCAGAGTCGGACTGACCGGGGTAGATCAGCGGCCAGATCTTTTCCAGATCGGCACCCAGCAGCGGCGACGACACGCCCTTCTCGCGGGCACGCATCCAGTTGTAGTTGCCGCGAACGGTGTTGATTTCGCCGTTGTGCGCGATGTAGCGGAACGGGTGCGCGAGGTTCCACTTCGGGAAGGTGTTGGTCGAGAAGCGCTGGTGCACCAGCGACAACGCCGAGGTGGCACGCGGGTCGACGAGGTCGAGGAAGTATTCGCCAACCTGGGTCGCGAGCAGCAGGCCCTTGTAGTTCACGGTGCGGGCCGACATGGAAACCATGTAGAACTCCTGACCGTGCTTGAGGTTGAGCGCGTTGATCGCGTTTGCGGCACGACGACGGGTCACGTAGAGCTTGCGCTCAAGCGCTTCGGTCACCATGACGTCGGGACCACGGCCGACGAAGACCTGGCGAATCACCGGCTCCTTGGCCTTGACCGTCGGCGACATCGGCATGTCGGCGTTGGTCGGCACATCACGCCAGCCCAGCAGAACCTGACCTTCGGCGCGCACGGCGCGCTCGATTTCTTCCTCACAGGCAAGACGCGAAGCCGCTTCCTTGGGCATGAACACCATGGCAACGCCGTACTCACCGGGCGCCGGCAGGGTGACGCCCCTGGCCGCCATGTCTTCGCGATAAAGCTGATCGGGAATCTGGATCAGGATGCCGGCACCATCGCCCTGCAGGGGGTCTGCACCAACTGCGCCCCTGTGATCCAGATTCTTCAGGATCTCAAGGCCCTGCAGAATGATATCGTGAGACTTCTTACCCTTGATGTGGGCAATGAAACCCACGCCGCAGGCATCATGTTCGTTCGCGGGATCGTACAGACCCTGCTTCTGGGGGAGATCCATCTCGTTTGTCCTCGAAACAACACGCTCGCCGGGAAATTGCCGACGAAGTTCGGGCGGCTCTCGCCGCTGCTCAAACCCGCACACGTAAACCATGCGGACACAAAAAAGCCGGGCGCGCGGGCACCCCGGCTTGCACGATCGACTATCTAACAGCCAATCACTACGAACACATCAAACGGATGCTCGAATATACCCTCGCAAAACGCTCGATTCAAGCGTTTTTTGCAGTGCGGTAAAGCTATGACAAATCAGTGTATTTCGCCGACAGCGAAGAGCCGGCGATGCTCTTTCATCGCGTAGCGATCTGTCATCCCGGCGATATAGTCGGCAATCGCCCTCGGCTTGTCGGTCTGCGCCTTGGTTTGATACTGCGGCGGCAGCAGGCGAGGATCCGCCATGAACGCCGAAAACAGATCGCCAATGATGCGACGCGCCTTGTCAGTCATGCGCAGCACCTGATAGTGCCAGTACAGATTTTCGCGCAGAAAGACCTTCAGCGCCTGCAGACGAGGCCACTGCTCGGCCGAGTAAGACACCAGCCGCGGCGCAAGCCTCACTTCATCAAGCGTACTCACCCCGGCATCCACAATGTTCCGACGCGTTTGAGCGATCAGGTCCAGCGCCATGCTATCCACCATGCGCCGGATCGTTTCATGAATGAGCTTGCGTCCGTTCAGCCCCGGCCAGCGCGCCTCGACAGCACGCCTGTGGTCCGCAAACACCGGCACTTCATCGAGCTGCTCCATGGTAATCAAGCCCGATCGCAAACCGTCATCGACATCGTGGTTGTTGTAGGCAATCTCGTCAGCAAGATTTGCCAACTGCGCTTCGAGAGAGGGTTGAGTGCCATCAAGAAAGCGCTTTCCAAGTTCGCCCAATTGCTCCGCATTCGGACGCGAGCAGTGCTTCAGCACCCCCTCGCGTGTTTCGTACATCAGGTTGAGCCCGTCGAAGGCCGCGTAGTGCTCTTCGAGCAGGTCGACCGTGCGCAACGACTGCAAGTTGTGCTCGAACCCGCCATAAGCTTTCATGCAGGCATTGAGCGCATCCTGACCCGCATGACCGAAAGGCGTGTGCCCGAGGTCGTGAGCCAGCGCAATCGCCTCGGCGAGATCCTCGTTCAAGCACAGCGCGCGTGAAATGCTGCGCGTGAGCTGGGCAACCTCGATGCTGTGGGTGAGGCGCGTGCGAAACAGGTCGCCCTCGTGATTGACGAAGACCTGTGTCTTGTACTCAAGACGCCGAAACGCCGTGGAGTGAATCACCCGATCGCGGTCGCGCTGAAAGTCCGAGCGCCCGCTGGGTGGCGGCTCATCGTGCTGGCGTCCGCGGCTGTTTCCGACCGTTACGGCGTAGCTCGCCAGCCCGCTTTCCTGACTCACGGGCACCGGGCCTCGATAGCCGCAGCAAGGTCGGTCGCGGGCGAATCAGCATGCATGACTGCCTTGCCGAGCCCACGCAACAGGACCAGACGCAAGCGCCCGGCCTCGACCTTTTTGTCATGCGACATCAAGTCGAGATAGCGCTCCACGCCAAGCTTCGGCCCGGTCACCGGCAATCCCGCTCGGCAAAACAAGGTTTCGATGCGCGTAAGCTCGGCGGCACTCAGCCACCCGAGGCGCAGCGAGAGCTCCGCTGCCATCATGGTACCGATCGCCACGGCCTCGCCATGCAGACACACCCCGTAACCGAGACCAGCCTCGATCGCATGCCCGAAGGTATGGCCCAGGTTGAGCAAGGCACGCTCACCCTGCTCAGTCTCGTCTGCCGCGACCACCTCGGCCTTGTTGCTGCAGGAGCGCTCGATCGCAAAGGCCAGGGCCTCCGGATCGCGCTCAAGCAGTCGGTCGAGATTGGCTTCAAGCCATTCCAGAAACTCGTGGTCGCGAATCAATCCGTACTTGATAACCTCCGCGAGACCAGCGGCCAGTTCGCGGGGCGGCAGTGTATTAAGCACGGAGGTATCTGCGAGCACCAGTCGTGGCTGATAGAAGGCACCAATCATGTTCTTGCCGAGCGGATGATTGATTGCAGTCTTGCCACCTACCGAAGAGTCCACCTGAGCAAGCAAGGTGGTGGGGACCTGAATGAATGGCATGCCGCGCTGGTAGCAGGCAGCTGCAAATCCGCCCATGTCGCCCACGACGCCCCCGCCAAGCGCAATCAGCGTGGTAGAGCGCTCACAGCGGTCTCCGAGGAGTGCATCGAATATCAGATTGAGGGTTTGCCAGTCTTTGTGACGTTCGCCATCGGGCAGCACGACCGCGCTCACCCCTACGTCCAGCGCTTCGAGTCCGGACTGCAGTCGCGCGAGGTAAAGCGGCCCAACCACGTCGTTGGTGACGATCACCACGCGTCGCGTCTTGAGGTGAGGAAGAATCAATTCGGGACAATCAAGAAGACTGCCGCCGATGTGAATTGGATACGCCCGGGCACCGAGCGCCACATTCAGTGTTCGCATGAAGTCTTATCCAGAGTAGCAAGCGCCTTCTCGATCTGACGCACCATGGCGCCGGGGTTTCCGCGACCGCCATCAACCACCAGGTCTGCAACTTCACGATAGAGCGGATCACGGATGCGGTGAAGCTCCTCGATCCGCTGACGCGGATTCTCAACCCGCAGCAACGGCCGGTTGCGATCATGGCGCGTGCGCTCCCAGAGAATCTGGGGTGGGACGTTCAGGTAGATCACGATACCCCGCTGCGTGAGCAAAGCCCGGTTTCCGGCGTCAAGCACCACGCCACCACCCGTAGCCAGAACGAGATCCGTCTCAAGCGTGAGCTCGTCAAGCGCCTGCGCTTCGCGCCGACGAAAGCCGTCTTCACCCTCAATTTCAAAAATGGTGGGTATGGTGACCCCTGTACGCGCAACGATCTCATGGTCGCAATCGGCAAAGCGCATCCTTCTGCGCTTTGCAAGCTCGCGCCCTACAGTCGTTTTTCCGGCACCCATCATGCCGATCAGTATCAGACAAGTCACACGAATATCGCCGGCTTCAAATGTACGAAAGGGCGGCGACCCCCATGGAGTCACCGCCCCCGAATTGTAGCAGCAGCCGAACCGGCTTATCGGAGCGTCAGCGAATCTGTAACGATTCGTGGTGTCACGAAGATCAGCAACTCACTCCGCTCTGAAACCGTGCTGGTACTCCTGAACAAGCCCCCCACGACAGGAAGCTCGCCAAGGAATGGGACGCGATCAACACCCTTGGTTTCCTCTTCCAGATAGATCCCGCCAATCACGACCGTTCCGCCATTCTCGACCAGAACTTCGCTTTTGATGTTCTTGGTCTCAATCGGCGGCACGTTGAGAAGCGCATCCTCATAAGCAGGACGATCCTTATTTACCTGGATTGCCAGTTGCAGACGCCCGTCAGGCGTAATCTGCGGCTTGACCTTGAGTGAAAGCACGGCCTTCTTGAAGGAAACACTCGTTGACCCGGAACTGCTCGCCTCAAGGTAGGGAATTTCCGTACCCTGCTCGATTGACGCCTCTACCTGGTTCGCAGTCAGGATTCGCGGACTGGAGATCACACGCCCACGGCCGTCCGACTCCAGCGCCTGCAATTCGAGATTCAGGAATCGGGTGAGCGAACTGTTGAACAGACTGAGATTGACCGAGCCATAGCCTGAAGGCAAGTACCCGGTTCCGCTCTGAGCCAGCCCCGGCGTGAAGGTGTTCGAAGTCGTACCAACTGACGAGGACCCGAATCCAAGCTTTGCTCCGCCCCCCAGATTCACCGCCTTGTTGTTGCCAAGACCGAGCCGCACGCCGATATCCCTGGAAAAGGTTTTGGAGGCCTCTACAATCCGCGCCTCAATCAAGACCTGCTTCGGCGCAACGTCGATTTCTCCCACCAGCTTGCGCAACATTGCCAGGCGCGAGCCGATATCAGTCACGAAGACCTTGTTGCTCCGCTCATCCACGACGACGCTACCGCGCTTGGAGAGCATCGTCTGATCCTTGCTCTTCAGGAAGTCGAAGATTTCCTTCGCCTTGTGGTAATTGATCTGAAAACTTTCCGTCTGCAGCGGCTCAAGATCACTGATCTGCGCCTTGGCTTCGAGCTGGAGCTTTTCGCGTGCAGCAAGCTCGTCACCCGGAGCGATCCAGATCACATTGCCACTCTTTCGCATGTCCAGACCCTTGGCCTGAAGGATGATATCCAAGGCCTGGTCCCAAGGAACATCCTTCAGCCGCAGGGTCAGATTTCCCTGAACCGAATCAGAGGTGATGATGTTGAAGTTCGTGAAGTCGGCAATGACCTGCAGCACTGAACGCACATCGATATTCTGGAAGTTGAGCGACAGCTTCTCGCCCTGATACTGACCACGCGTACCTTGAACCAGCTTGTTCGGATCTTCGATGACGCGTTTCACCTCAAGCACGAACTGGTCGTCACTCTGGTACGCGTTGTGCTCCCAAAGTCCATTCGGGGTCACCACGAGACGGACATTGTCGCCCTGCTGTTGCGCCATCATGCCGGTAATCGGCGTCGCGAAGTCAGTCACATCAGACTTGCGGCGCAGATGCTCAGGCAGCGTGGTCTTGAGGAATTCGACGACGAGATTGCCACCCTGCTGCCGGATGTCGATACCGGTTTCTGCGCTGGAGAGCTGAACAAAAACACGCCCTTCGCCGTCCTTACCGCGCCGAAAATTGATGTCGCGGATGCTCTTTCCACCACTGATGGCAGGATTTGCCGTCGCGAAATTGGCATATGCCTGCTCTCCGACAGTTTGCGTGGTCTGAACATTGACCGGCGTGAGCGCGATGATGACGTTACGCCCCTCGACCCGGGTCTCGTAGGGCGACATCTTCACCAGATTGAGCACCAGACGGGTACGCTCACCGGCCTGAACAATATTCGCGCTGCGAAGATCCCCACGCTCGATCGTCTGCACATTGCGCCCGAGCGCATTCGCCGTTGCCGGAAAATCAAAGGCAATCCGCGCTGGATTCGCGACACTGAAACTTGCCGGAGGCGCAGCAAGCGGCTCCTTCATAGCGAGCCGGACATAGATTGCCCCCCCTTGCTCAGCAACCTCAAGCGCTTCGATGCGGTTGGACGCCACCTGAGCCACACCCGATTCCTGCGCAAACACAGTGCCCATTGGCATCAGCACTGTGGCCACCGCTGCGAGCAGCACCGTTCCGATTCTATTCTTCATTTTCCGGCCTCCTGCCGCTCCTGCAACTGCAGCGAACTGGCGCGCTCAACCCAGTCACCATTTACATCCTCAACCAGCTCACGCAGTTCGACCGACGAATCGGTCACCGCAGTAATCACGCCATAATCCTGCCCGAGATAATTACCCGCCTTGACGCGATAGAGTGATTTATCCGCCTGTATCAGGGCCTGCGAAACCTTGTCCTGAGTCAGGACACCCACCATGCGCAGACTTTCCAGCGGATACGCTTCCAGCGGCTCACGCCTGCGATCGGGGTCCGGGCGCAACCCACCACCGCCGTTCTTGCGCTCGGGCTCGATCCGCGACGCCTTGAAAGGCTCAATGAGCGCAGCGGCTGCGTAATCAACAACTGAAAAAACCTTGATTTCAGGCAGCGGCTTGACCACCCCGCGCATGCCTGCGGATTGCTCCGCCATCCACGACTGAATGTCCTCTTGGTCGTCCGCACATCCGGCAAGTGCAATACAACTGATGAGAAGCGCTAATTTCCTCATCATTTCTTCCCCTGCGCAGCCTTGGCTGCCTGTCGCTTCTGAGCCACCTCTTCTTCGTCCAGATAACGATAGGTGGTGGCCCTGGCGTCAAGCTTCAAACGCCCTTCCGCAGCAGCATCAAGCGAGATGTTATTCAGCGTGACGATCCGGGGCATGCGGGCAACATCGCTCGCAAACTCGCCGAGATCGTGATATCCGCCCGTCACCCTGATTTCAATGGGCATCTCGGCGTAAAACTCCTTCACCTGGTCGCTACCCGGCTTGAAGAGCTCGAACAGCAGACCACGCCCCAACCCGGCCTGGTTGATGTCGGACAGAAGTGAATCCATCTCGGCACGATTGGGCAGTTGCTTGAGCAGCGCGCCGAACTGCCGGTCAATCTCGGCAAGCTGACGCTTGTGTTCATCAAGGTTGACCGCGAGCCGCTTCTTGCCAACCCAGTCCTGGCGCAACTGCTGCTCTTCGACCTCGCGCTGCTCCAGCAGAATTCCCTGATCGCTCCAGTCGAACCACCAGGCGGCGGCGATGGTCGCAACGAACAGGAATACGAAAACTGCAACACGCGGCGCAAGCGGCCAAACACCCGGATCATTCGGATCAAGATTCTGGAAATCCTGCTGCAAGCGCTGAAAATCAATGCCGCGAAGTCCGGAAAGCACATCTTTGGACGTCATTGAGCACCTCCCTGGGCGTTCTCTGCCGACGGGGGCGCAATACCAATATTCAGGATGAACTCGCTGACCCTGCGATTATTCACAGTGGCAGACTTGACTTCAACCAGCCCGGGATTCTGCAAAAAAGGGGACTCGTCAAGGCTGCGCATCAGGGTCGAAACCCGCGCATTCGACTGTGCATAGCCGACCAGCGTGACCTGCTGCGCGGACTGCTTCACCGATTTGAGATACACCCCGTTTGGCATCTTCCGCGCCAACTCGTTGAACAGATGCACCGTTTCGGCCCGACTGCTCTGCAGCGCTTCAATGACCTGCTTGCGCGCCAGCAGCGAATCAATCTGCTCGCGAAGGCGCCGAATCTCAACGATCTCTTCGTCGAGCTTCACGATTTCCGCCTTGATGAAAGCGTTCTTGGTTTCCTGGCGCTCAATGTAGCCGGCGTAAACTGTGTGCACCAGCAGGGCAATCGCGGCGCCGAGCAACACCATGGCGCCCGAGAGCGTATAAAACTGCTGACGCCGCTCCTTTCGCTTTTCCTCGCGATGGGGCAGCAGGTTGATCCGGATCATGCGTCGAATCTCCGCAAAGCCAGCCCACACGCGACCATCAACGACGGTGCATCAGCCAGCAGATTCTTGGGACGGACCTTCGAGGACAGCGCCATCCCCGCAAAGGGGTTGGCCACAATGGTCTCGACCTGAGTCCGGCCGCCCACGACTTCGGCAAGACCCGGCATGACCGCGCAACCGCCAGCAAGGACTAGATGGTCGACCTGGTTGTACTGAGTCGAAGTGAAGAAAAACTGCAATGCGCGCGAAACCTCAAGCGCAAGACTGTCCATGAACGGGCGCAACAGGTCACGCGCATAGTCATCCGGGAGACTTCCCGAACGCTTGGCGGCCTCAGCCTCATCCACGCTCATTCCGTACTGCCGCGCAATGTCCTGGGTCAGCTGGCTACCGCCAAAAGCCTGCTCCCTTGCGTAAACCTGATGCCCGTCGCGCAGCACAGCCACATTCATGGCCGAAGCGCCGATATCGATCAGGGCGACCACCTTCCCGGCGCCACCACCCGGCAACTGCCGGCTCACCAGTTCAAAGGAAGACTCGACTGCGAGTGACTCGACGTCGAGCACCACCGCCTTGAGGCCGCAAGCCTGCGCGACGGCGACCCGGTCTTCGACCTTCTCCTTACGCGACGCGGCAATCAGCACCTCGACTTCGCCGGGGCTACCGCCGGCGGGACCGACGACCTGGAAGTCGAGATTGACCTCGTCGAGGGCGAACGGAATGTACTGATTAGCCTCGGACTCGACCTGGAGCTCCATTTCCTGCTCGCGCAGACCGTCCGGGAGAATGATTTTCTTGGTGATGACGGACGAAGCAGGCAAGGCCATGGCCACATTCTTCACGCCTGGGCCGAAGCGCCGGACGAGGCGCTTGACGCCTTCAGTAACGGCATCAAGGTTGGCGATATTGCCATCGACCACAGCATCGCGCGGCAGGGGCTCGATCGCGTAGCGTTCAACGCGAAAGCCGCCTTTCTCACTCTCGACGAGCTCCACCATCTTCACGGATGAAGAAGAGATATCCAGCCCTGCGAGCTGTCGCGCCTTCGAACCGAATATTGAGAAGTCAATCACAAAGAAAACCCTTAAATTTCTTTATGTTAGGCGCCAATGCTGAATAAGGCTCTCAAATCCTAGCAACAAGCGCACGAGGTGTAAAGCAATTTGCATCAATTTGCATCAACGGCCTCGCAAGGAGGCGTCCGCAGTTTTCGCCTTATATAATGCGCGCCTATTCCACTTTCCCGGACAAATAAATGCGCTGGGTTCTCTACCCCGTCGCCGCACTCACGGCCCTGGTGACGCTCGGGCTCGCGACGCTGGCAGCAATTTCCATCCTGGCCTGGCCCAACCTGCCTTCACTGGAAGTGCTGACCGACTACCGTCCGCGGGTCCCGCTCCGCATCTACACTGCCGACGGCCATCTTATCAGCGAATTCGGCGAGGAACGCCGCTCGGTAGTGAAGATCGAAGACGTTCCAGCCATTCTAAAGCACGCAATTCTTGCCGCTGAGGACGAACGCTTCTATGAGCACCCCGGCATCGACCCGATTGGCATCGCCCGTGCGGCGCTGGCAAACCTTACCTCAGGCGGACGCGGCCAAGGTGCGTCAACCATCACGATGCAGGTCGCGCGCAACTTTTTCCTGTCGCGCGAAAAAACCTACAACCGCAAGCTCTACGAGATCCTGCTGGCGCTGAAGATTGAACGCAATCTGAGCAAGGACCAGATTCTGGAGCTGTACATCAACCAGATCTACCTCGGGCAGCGCGCCTACGGTTTCTCGGCAGCCGCACGTGCGTACTTCGGGAAGCCGCTGAGCGAGATCAGCCTCGCCGAGGCCGCAATGCTGGCCGGCCTTCCCAAAGCCCCGTCTGCATACAATCCGATCGCGAACCCCTCTCGCGCGACCCTGCGCCAGCATTACGTGCTGCGCCGGATGGTCGAGGCCGGGTTCAGCGACAATGCGAGCTATCAGAAGGCGCTCAAGGAGCCTCTGCGCACTCAGACCGGCAGCGTGGCGCGCAACGGCGGCAACAGCACCCCGATGCATGGCGACTACGTTGCTGAGATGGCACGCCAGATTGCGGTCGAACAGTTTGGCGAAGAGGCCTACCAGCTCGGCATCAAGATCGTCACGACCATTACCCGCGATGACCAGGAAGCGGCTTACGCTGCGCTGCGCAAGGGGGTGATGGATTACGACCGGCGCCACGGCTATCGTGGCCCCGAGCGCTTCGTTGAGCTTCCACAGGGCGCAGATGCTGAAGCGCTGGACGACATCCTCGCCGACTCCAGCGATCACGACGACCTCCTTGCCGCGGTCGTTCTTGAAGCATCGCCTTCGGGCGTCAAGGTGTTCCGCCGCGGCGAAACCTACGACATCACGGGCGACGGACTGCGCTTTGCTGCGCCCATGCTCAGTGAAAAATCGCCGCAAACCCGACGCGTCCGTCGCGGCGCGGTAATTCGCATCCGCAGCATGGAAAAGCAGGGCTGGGAAATCGCACAACTGCCGGAGGTCGAGGCTGCACTGGTCTCGGTCGACCCTCATACCGGGGCAGTACGCGCCCTCGTTGGCGGCTTCGACTTCAACAGCAACAAATACAACCACGTCACCCAGGCGCAGCGCCAGCCGGGGTCGAGCTTCAAGCCCTTCATCTATTCGGCGGGACTGGAGCGGGGATACTCCCCAGGCACCCTGATCGAGGACGAGCCGCTCTACTTCCCTGCCGGCGTCACCGGCAGCCAGGCGTGGGAGCCAAAGAACTATGACGGCAAGTTCGCAGGGCTGATGACGCTGCGCGAAGCGCTCGCACGTTCAAAGAACATGGCTTCGATCCGGCTGCTGCAGAACATCACCCCGGACTATGCGCAGGACTACATCGGCCGCTTCGGCTTCGACCCCGCGCGCAATCCGCCCTATCTGACCATGGCACTGGGCGCCGGATCGGCAACCCCGTGGGAAATGGCGACCGCGTACTCCGTGTTTGCCAACGGCGGTTACAGAATCGACCCTTACATCGTGAAGGAGATCCACGATGGCAATGGCAAGCTGATCGCAAAGATCGACCCGCCCGTGGCCGGCGAGAGTGCGCCCCGCGTCATTGACCCGCGCAATGCGTGGCTGATGGATTCGATGCTGCAGGACGTTGTACGCCGCGGCACGGGCGCGCGCGCGCGCAGCCTCAATCGTGGTGACATTGCCGGCAAGACGGGTACGACCAACGACTACCTCGACGCCTGGTTCTGCGGCTACAGCCCGGATCTTGTAGCCATCTCCTGGATGGGTTTCTCACAGCCAAAGAACATGGGGCGTGGAGAAACCGGCGGCGCAGCCGCACTGCCGATCTGGATCAACTACATGCGTGCAGCACTCAAGGGCGTACCGGAAAAGTCGCTCGCGCGCCCCGAGGGCCTGCTGAGCGCGCCCGTGGCCGACGGCAGCGTGGAGGATTTCTACTATGCCGAGAACGAGCCCCCGGCGCTGAAGCCCGAACCCGACTGGCTGGAGCAACTCTTCTCGAGCCACACCCCGGTTCTCGAAGCCCCCGAAGAGGCGATTCCGCCTGTGGCGCCGGCGCCCAAGCCCGCCCCCCGGCCGGTGCCACAAATGCAGCCGCCGGCCCCGGTCGTCGATCGCATGCCGACGCCGATACGGCGCTGATCAGGCGCTAGCGCTCAATACCACCTGCTCTCCCGACTGTTCGCTGACAACGCGGGAGAGCAGCGCATAGAGCTCTGCCCCATCGCGCCCTGCGATCCAGCCTCCGTTTTCAGGACGGAAGTGGAAGCCGCCGGATTTCGCGGCCACCCATATCTCCCGCGCAGCGGTGTGACGATTGATGATGACCTTGCTGCCGTTGTCGAACTCCAGCTCAAGAATGCCTCCCGGCTTGAGCTCGATATCCATGTCCACCCCGCACGCTTCAAGTGCAGACTCGATTTTTGCCAGCTCGGCTTCTGCCAGAGCATTGAATGCGGATTCTTCCATGCCGACTCCTTCTGTTAGCATTCCGTTTTTTATCGAAGAACGGCCATGCGAGCGATGATTCCCGCGGTAGCGCTGATCAGCGCACTGCTCCTGTCCGCCTGCGGCATCAAAGGGCCGCTCTTTTTGCCCGAAAAGCCTCAGGCAGAACAGTCCGGCAACACCGAAAAGGCGGCTGGCAATAATAGCAAACCCGATTTCAATCCCGCCTCGATTCCGACCACAAGCAGATGAGCAAGACCTTCCCCATCCCGACCCTGCGCCGCGTGCAAGGCGAGCTGATCCTCGAGGACGTGGCCCTGACGACCGTCGCCGAGCGCTTCGGCACGCCGGTCTACGTCTATTCACGCGCTGCACTGGTTAGCGCCTTCGAAGCCTATCGCAATGCCTTGCAGGGACGTCCTGCGCTGGTGTGCTACGCAGTCAAGGCCAACTCCAACCTCGGCGTGCTGTCGGTGTTTGCCGCACTGGGCGCCGGTTTCGACATCGTCTCCGGTGGAGAGCTTGCCCGCGTCATCGCCGCCGGTGGCGATCCGGCCAAGGTGGTGTTCTCCGGCGTCGGCAAGACACGCGCAGAGATGCGCCAGGCACTCGAAGCCGGCATCCGTTGCTTCAACGTCGAGTCGGCAACCGAACTTGACCGGCTCAACGACGTTGCGGCGCAGCTTGGCAAGTTCGCTCCGATCGCCCTGCGGGTGAATCCGGACGTCGACCCCAAGACCCACCCTTACATCTCCACCGGCCTGAAGAGCAACAAGTTTGGCGTCGCCTTCGACGAAGCACTCGACCTCTATCGTCGTGCAGCCTCCCTGCCAAATCTTGAGGTCAGCGGCATTGCCTGCCATATCGGCTCGCAACTGCTTGACCCGGCTCCGATGGCCGAAGCGGCGGCAAAGGTGCTCGGACTTGTCGATCAGCTCGCTGCCGAAGGCATCCGCCTCGATCATATCGATCTTGGCGGCGGCCTCGGCATCCGCTATGACGACGAAACGCCGCCAGCGATCGCAGACTATCTTGCCCCGCTGCTGAAGGTTTTCGAAGGCCGCGCCGAAGAGCTGTGCTTCGAACCGGGCCGTTCGCTGGTGGGTAACGCAGGACTGCTGCTCACCCGGGTCGAGTACCTGAAGCCCGGAGAGGAAAAGAACTTCGCCATCGTCGATGCGGCGATGAACGACCTCGCGCGTCCGGCGCTATACGACGCCTATCATGAGACGGTTGCAGTGATCGAGCGCGACCAGCCCGCCCAAAGCTACGACGTTGTCGGCCCGATCTGCGAAAGCGGCGACTTCCTTGCCCGCCAGCGCGAGCTTGCGATCGAAGAGGGTGACCTGATCGCGCTGTTGTCAGCTGGTGCTTATGGCATGACCATGAGCTCGAACTACAACACGCGCGGCAGGGCAGCTGAAGTCATCGTCGATGGCGACAAGCTGCACCTTGTGCGCCAGCGCGAAACGATCGAATCGCTCTTCGCCCTGGAGCAGGTCCTGAGCTGAAGCATGCTGGGTGAGCGTTCGCCACGCGAACGCTCAATTCGAAGAGCCGGCTCCCAGGCGTGCCGACTCTTCGTACAAGGCACGCCCGAACGCCTTCCAGGCCGGGCCGCCTTGGGTGTGCACACCGACCTGCGCGCTCTGACGCATCGTGTCGAGCATCATTTCCGAGAGCGCAAACAGCTCCCCCCTGCCCCGCGCTTTCGCATCATGATTGCGCAGCAAACCCAGACGGCAGTCTGTGGTGCACGTCAGTGCCTCGTGCGCCAGCGCGCGCATTGTCGCCGGGTCCTGCCAGTCAAGGCCAATCAACAACCCGCGCTTGAATATCTCGCGTTCAAGCTCCAGTGCTGTCCGGGCGAAATGCCCAAATCCGCTCATTGGTCCACACCCAGTCCAAAGCGGGCTACTAGAATGATGTCTTGTAGCCGCAAATTAATCGAACGATCATTCTAACTCCGAATTACCCTGCACCGCAGCACGCCTCTATCCAATGTCAGCAAGCACCGCTTCGAAACCACGCCCTTTTGTCATCCTGAGCCTTGTTCTTGCCTGCCTGCTGAGCGCCGTCGATGCGCGAGCGGCAGGTGAAGAGACGCTCCCGTCCAGTGTCCGGCAGGCGCTCGATCAGGCCAGAGTACCGGCGGACGCGGTCGGCATCTGGGTACAGGCCGTGGATTCAGACACGCCAGCACTTGCGATCAATGCCGATCAGCCAATGAACCCGGCCTCGGTGATGAAACTGGTGACGGCTTTCGCCAGTCTGGAGTACTTCGGCCCCTCCCACACCTGGCAAACCCGGATCTCCAGCACCGGCACCGTGCGCAACGGCGTGCTGCAGGGCGATCTCTACATCGTTGGCGGCGGCGATCCGGTGCTGAGCTACGAACGGGCGTGGAAGCTGCTCAGGCGACTGCGCGCGCTTGGCGTGGACACGATCACCGGCGACATCGTGCTCGACGGCTCCGTGCTCAGGCTCCCAGCGCACGATCCGGATGCATTCGACGGGCGCGGGCTTCGCCCGTACAACAGCGGCCCCTACGGCCTGTTGCTGCACTTCAACACCCTTCAACTCGCGCTTTTTCCGGGCAACGGCCCCAACGACGCAGTCACGGTGGCCAGCGAGCCGCCACTCAACGGCGTCGTCATCGACAACCGCCTGCAGACCTCGGGAGCCAGCTGCGGCGTGTGGTACCGCGATCTTGAGGCTCGTGTCGAGCCCGGTCCTCGCCTGGTCTTGAGCGGCAGCCTTCCAGCCAGCTGCGGGCCACGCAACTGGAGCGCCGCCCCCCTCCCGCCCGAGGACTTCAGCACCGCAACGATCGCCGGCCTGTGGAAGGAAGTGGGCGGGCAGCTGCAGGGGCAGGTACGTAGCGGAACGGCGCCGCGCGAGGCCCGTCCGCAGCTTGTAGACGACTCGCCCGCGCTCGCCGAAATCGTGCGTGACATGAACAAGTGGTCGAGCAACGTCATCGCCCGCCAGCTCCTCGCCAACCTGGGCAGCACCAACGCAGACGGGGTAGCGGACATGGTTGCAGCGGGCGCTCAGGTCGCCACTGCACAACTGGCGGCCGCGGGCGTACAGACTGCCGGCCTCGTGATCGAGAATGGTGCCGGCCTGTCGCGAATCGAACGCGTTCGTGCAGATAGCCTGGGTCAGTTACTGATCGCGGCCTGGCAGCGCCCCTGGATGGCCGAGTTTATTGCCGCATTGCCGATTGCCGGCGAGGACGGGACGGCTCGCAAGCGACTTGTCGGCAGCCCTGCTCGCGGCCAGGCGCACATCAAGACCGGCACCATCAACGGCGTGCGGGCCATCGCGGGCTATGTGCTCGACCACGACGGACGGCGCCATGTCGTCGTGATGCTGGTGAATCATGCGGAAGCCGCCAGCACACGTGCAGCACAGGACGCCCTGCTCGAATGGGTATGGGCGGGCGGTCGTTGAACTGATGGAGCAGACCGTTGCGCCGAAATCCGGCGCAACGGCTTCAATCCATTGGCAGGGATTCCCGCTGTGAAAGCGCCCACCAGCCCCGCACCACGCGGTACAGCACCCACAGACTGGTGACCCCAAGGGCCAGCAGGCCGAAGGGCAGGCCAATGATGGTCATGATCATCACCACCGCCACCATCACCCACAGCACGGCGAACCAGAAGGTGCGGATCTGCCAGCGGAAATGACTCTCGAGCCAGGTATCACGCACGGCGCCCTGCTTCACGTAGTTGATGATCACGGCCGCGATCGACGGCACGCTGGCAATGAAACTGCCAAGAATCGTGGCCGACCCGACCACCCCGGTGAAGACTGCAAAGGCGTGCAGGGCGTAGATCAGGTGCGTGAGCGTGACCAGATTTTCAGTCGGCTGCCCGGGCTGAAGCGGAGCTGCGGTGTAATCGGATTGGGCCATCAGGTCATCCTTGCGTCATGCGTCAGTTTTCAGGGCATCACAGGCCAAGTTCGGGCCACATCGCGTCGACGCGTTGCTTGACCGCGTCGTCCATGACAATCGGACGCCCCCATTCGCGATTCGTTTCACCTTCCCACTTGTTCGTTGCATCCAGCCCCATCTTGCTGCCCAGCCCGGCGACCGGTGAAGCGAAGTCAAGGTAGTCGATCGGGGTGTTGTCCACCAGCGTGGTGTCACGGGTGGCATCCATCCGGGTGGTCAGCGCCCAGATCACTTCCTTCCACTCGCGGATATTGACGTCATCGTCCACCACGATGATGAACTTGGTGTACATGAACTGGCGCAGAAAGCTCCAGATCCCGAACATCACGCGCTTGGCGTGCCCCGGATACTGCTTGCGAATCGACACCACTGCGAGGCGATAGGAACAGCCCTCGGGCGGCAGGTAGAAATCAGTGATCTCCGGATACTGCTTCTGCAGCAGGGGGACGAAGACCTCGTTCAGCGCAAGCCCGAGCATGGCCGGCTCGTCGGGCGGCTTGCCGGTGTAGGTCGAGTGATAGATCGGCTTGCGCCGCGTGGTGATGCGTTCGACAGTGAACACCGGGAAGTCGGAGACCTCGTTGTAGTAGCCGGTGTGGTCGCCGTACGGCCCCTCCGGCGCCATGTCGTCCGGGTGGATCACGCCCTCGAGCACGATCTCGGCCGAGGCCGGCACCTGCAGGTCGGAGCCGACGCAGCGCACCAACTCGGTTTTCGACCCGCGCAACAGACCGGCAAACTGATATTCGGAAATCGCATCTGGCACCGGCGTCACCGCGCCGAGGATGGTGGCCGGGTCGCAGCCGAGCACCACCGCAACCGGGAAGGGCTCGCCCGGATGCGCCAGTTTGTGCTCGCGGAAATCGAGTGCTCCGCCACGATGTGCCAGCCAGCGCATGATGACGCGGTTCGGCCCCAGCACCTGCTGGCGATAGATGCCGAGATTCTGGCGCTTCTTGTGCGGACCGCGCGTCACCACCAGGCCCCAGGTGATCAGCGGTGCGGCGTCGCCCGGCCAGCAGTGCTGGATCGGCAGCCGACCGAGGTCGACATCCTTGCCCTCCCACACCACTTCCTGGCAGGGCGCAGAGCGCACCTCTTTCGGCGACATGTTCATGACCTGCTTGAGCACAGGCCATTTCTCCCATGCATCCTTCAGGCCTTTTGGTGGCTCGGGCTCCTTCAGGAAGGCCAGCAGCTTGCCGACTTCACGCAATGGCGCCTGCCAGTCGCCCTCCGTGAGGTCTTCGCCCATGCCATAGGCCACCCGCTCGGGCGTGCCGAAGAGGTTGGCAAGCACCGGCATGTCCTGCGGCACCCCACGGGTCACCGGCTTTTCGAACAACAGTGCAGGCCCGCCGGCACGCAGCACGCGGTCGGCAATCTCGGTCATCTCGAGATGGGTATCCACCGGGACGCTGATGCGCTTGAGCTCTCCGCGCGCCTCGAGCTGGGTGATGAAGTCGCGCAAGTCGTGGTATTTCATGCCATTCCCGTATCAGCGCTGCGCGTTGATGGCGTCGCGTGTCTCGAGCGCCACCCTGCGTGCTTCGGCAGCGAAGTCCTCGCCCTTGCCCGCATACAGGATCGCGCGCGAGGAGTTGATCATCAGTCCGCAACCATCTGCAGTGCGCCCGGCCTGCATGGTGGCAGCAATGTCGCCGCCCTGGGCACCGATGCCCGGCACCAGCAGGGGCATGTCGCCCGTCAGTTCGCGCACGCGCGCGATCTCGGCCGGGAAGGTCGCGCCGACCACCAGACCGCAATTGCCGCTTGCGTTCCAGTCTTCCGCCACCAGACGCGCAACGCGCTCGTACAGCTTTTCACCACCGACATCGAGAAACTGCAGGTCGGAGCCACCGGGATTCGAGGTACGGCACAGCAGGATCACGCCCTTGTCCGGGTAGGCCAGATAGGGGTCGACCGAATCACGCCCCATGTAGGGATTGACCGTGATCGCGTCGGCACGGAAACGCTCGAAGGCTTCGACCGCATATTGTTCGGCGGTGCTGCCGATATCGCCGCGCTTGGCATCCAGCACCACGGGCGTGTCCGGATGGCGCTCATGAATGTGATCGATCAGCGCTTCGAGCTGATCCTCGGCACGGCGCGCAGCGAAGTAGGCGATCTGTGGCTTGAAGCAGCAGGCGAGGTCGGCCGTCGCATCGACAATCTGCTTGCAGAACTCGAAGATCGCATCCGGCCTGTCCTGCAGGTGCACGGGAAAACGGGCAGGATCGGGGTCGAGGCCGACGCACAGCAGGCTGTTGCGCTGCTGCCAGGCGCCCTTGAGGGCGGTCATGAAGTGCATGGTGAATTCCGGGTCAGGGCTGCCGGGTCAGAGCCGGCGCAGCAGGTCGTCGACAAGGACACCACAAAAGATCGCGGCGCCCAGCCAGTTGTTGTGGCGAAAGGCCTTGAAGCAGTCGGCGCGTTCGCGATGGCGGATGAGGGTAAAGTGATAGAGCGCAATGCCTGCCGCAGCCAGCAGGCCAAGGTAGAACGCCGACCCGCGCGCCGTCTCCACGCCCACCCAGGCCAGCAGACACAGGGCGATGGCGTAGCACAGCATCACCGCAGCGACGTCAAAACGGCCGAAGGTGATGGCGGACGTCTTGATACCGATCTTGAGGTCGTCCGGGCGGTCGACCATTGCATATTCGGTGTCGTAGGCCACGGCCCAGAAAATGTTGGCCAGCAGCATCACCCAGGCCACCACCGGCACTTCGCCAAGCACCGCAGCGAACCCCATCGGGATGCCGAAGCCGAAGGCAATCCCGAGATAAGCCTGCGGAATGGCGAGAAAGCGCTTGGTATAGGGGTAACTGCCGGCAAGAAACAGTGCCGGGACGGATAACCAGATCACCAGTGGCTGCAGGGGCAGGACCAGCATGAAGGCGAGGAGCGCCAGTCCGCCGGCAAGCAGCAGCGCTTCGCGGGTGCTGACCGCACCGGTGGCGAGCGGTCGCAGGCGGGTACGTTCGACGTGGCCGTCGAAATCACGGTCGGCATAATCGTTGATCACGCAACCGGCCGAGCGCATCAGCAGTGTGCCAAGCGCGAAGATCAGCAGGATGTGCAGCGGCGGAACGCCGTCGGCCGCAAGCCATAGCGCCCACAGGGTGGGCCATAGCAGCAACAGGGTACCGATGGGCTTGTCGAGCCGCATCAGGCGAAGGTAATGGGGGAATCGGTCGGCTAAGGTCATCGGATCAAAGCGGGTTCGCGCAGCGCGCATTTTACCCGGATCAGGCCCGCAGCAGGCCTTCGCGTCCGCCCACCCAGCGCGTGAGCAGCCGCTCGGCGAGCTTCGGCTCGCGTGCGAGCATGCGTTCGGCCAGCGCACGCGCCGGCTCGATCAGGTCGTCATCCTCTTCGAGGCTGGCGAAGCGCAACAGCGGCACCCCGCTCTGGCGCGCGCCGACGAACTCGCCCGGCCCACGGATGTGCAGGTCCTCACTGGCGATCACGAAACCGTCCGTCTGCTCGTAAATCACCTTCAGCCGTGCCCGCGCGGTTTCAGACAGCGGCTGGGCGTAGATCAGGATGCACACCGACTCCGCCGTCCCGCGCCCGACGCGGCCGCGCAACTGATGCAACTGGGCAAGGCCGAAGCGCTCCGCATGTTCGATCACCATCAGGCTGGCATTGGGCACATCGACACCGACCTCGATCACCGTGGTCGCCACCAGCACCTGCAGCTCTCCGGCAGCAAAGGCTGCCATTGTTGCCGCCTTCTCGTCTGCCTTCAGGCGCCCATGAATGAGGCCGACCTTCAGCTCCGGCAGGTCGGCGGACAGCATCTCGAAGGTATCCACCGCGGTCTGCAGCTGCAGCGCCTCGGACTCCTCGATCAGGGGGCACACCCAGTAGGCCTGACGCCCCTCGAGACAGGCATCGCGGACACGGCCCACCACTTCGTCACGCCGGCCGTCGGACACCAGACGGGTACGAATCGGCGTGCGTCCCGGCGGCAGTTCATCGAGCACCGAGACGTCGAGATCAGCATAGTGGGTCATCGCCAGCGTGCGCGGGATTGGCGTGGCGGACATCATCAGCATGTGCGGACGCTGCCCGGCCTGCCCCTTTTCACGCAGCGCCAGACGCTGGCGCACACCAAAGCGGTGCTGCTCGTCTACCACGGCCAGCGCCAGTTTAGGCATTGCCACCGGGTCTTCGATCAGCGCATGGGTGCCGACCGCAAGCAGCAACTCGCCGCTGTGCAGACGCGCAAGCTCCACCTCGCGTTCACGCTTCTTGCGACTGCCCGACAACCAGGCCACTTCGATGCCCAACGGCGCCAGCCAGTCGTGCAGCTTGCGGAAATGCTGCTCGGCAAGGATCTCGGTGGGCGCCATCAGGGCCGCCTGCCAACCATTCTCGGCCGCTTGCAGCATCGCAAGGGCGGCGACAACCGTCTTCCCGCTGCCGACATCGCCCTGCAGCAGCCGCTGCATCGGATGCGCCGCGGCAAGATCGGCGGAGATCTCGGCGACCGCACGCTGCTGCGCACCGGTCAGGCTGAATGCAAGCTGCCCGAGCAAGGCCTGCGTCAGCTGCCGGCGTGGCGGCAGACTTGCCGCCCCCAGCGCCCGGCGGGCGTTATAGGCCCGGCGCAGCGACAACTGCTGAACCAGCAACTCCTCGAACTTGATTCGCCGCCAGGCCGGGTGCTCGCGGTTTTCCAGTGCAGCGGGGTCGGCGTCTGGCGCGGGGTGATGCAGGGCACGCACTGCCTCTGCAAAGCCCGGCAAACCGAGGCGGTTACACACGGCAGGCGGAATCGGATCGTCCAGCGCGACGGTTCGAAGCGCCAGATCGATCAGCTTGCGCAGTGTCGCCTGCCCGACGCCGGCCGTGGTGGGATAGACCGGCGTCAGTGCCTCAGGCAAGGACTCCCCCCGCTCCACCGGACGCAGGCGCGGGTGCACCATCTCGTCGCCAAAAAAGCCGCCGCGCACTTCTCCGAACAGGCGCACGCTGCGCCCGACAGACAGCTGCTTTTGCTGCGAAGGGTAGAAATTGAGCCAGCGCGCCACCAGCGTGCCGGACGCATCGCGCACGCGGGCAACCAGTTGCCGGCGCGGACGGAGCGTAACTTCGCAGGAGATAACCTCGCCCTCGATCTGGGCAGGGAAACCATGGCGCGCGTCGACGATGGGCGTCAGCCGGGTCTCGTCTTCATAACGCAGCGGCAGATGCAGGATAAGGTCTTCCTGCCGATAGAGATCGAGCTTTGCCAACCGCCCCGCCAACTGCCCGCCAACGCCCGGCCAACCCTGCGCGGGCGAGCGCCCGCCCGGTTCTCGCGAACCCACGTGCGGTGCTGTCGCTCAGCCCAGCACGAGGATGGCGTCGGCCTCGACCACCGCACCGCGCGGCAATTCCTTGACGCCGACGGCTGCGCGCGCCGGATAGGGCTCGGCAAAGTAGCGCGACATGACTTCGTTCACGGTGGCGAAATTGGACAGGTCTGTCAGGTAGATCGTGAGCTTGACCGCGTCGGCGAGCGAACCGCCCGCAGCCTCGGCAACCGCCTTGAGGTTTTCGAACACACGAACGGTTTGAGCCTCGAAGCCCTCGACCATCTGCATCGTTGTCGGGTCCAGCCCGATCTGACCGGAGCAATAAACGGTGCTGCCGGTCTTTACCGCTTGCGAGTAGGTACCGATGGCAGCGGGTGCGCTGGGCGTGGAGACGATGGAACGGCTCATGACTGAATCCCTGAAAAGATGAGTGTAGGCGGATTCTAACCTGTGCAGAGCAGGTGAAACCCCGGTTCGACGCGGGCGCTGGGGGCAAAGGACATCGCCACGCGAAGCCCGCGCTCACGCGACGGCCGGTGCCTGGGGTCGCACCCCCGACAGCGAAAGGCGACAGCGCCCCAAAGTGTGGGGCGCTGCCTGCCGTTCGACACTTACGCCTGTGCGCGCAGCAGAATATCGCAACCCAGCTTGTTGATGACCTTCTGCATGCCGCGACGCGCACCGACGTTGATCACCAGCGGTGCCATGAAGTTTGCGCGCAAGCCAGCAGTAGCGGGATCGTCCCCATCCTTGCGCACGATGATGGCGACAAGGGCGTCCTCCGGCCGGTCGAGCTTAAGGATGGCCAGTTCTTCGTCCGACAAGGGGAATTCGTAATTGATACCGAACTGCTCGGGCCCGGTCAGGGAGAACGCCACTTCGGGGTCGTCCGCACTTTGCAGCATGAACACGGTTGCCTCGGCCCCCTCCTCATGCACGAGCACGAAACGGTGACACGCCTCGAAGCCGGGCAAGCCCTGCGGAAACTCGATCAGTTTGTCGTCGGATACTTCGAACACGCCCAACACCGGGCTTTCGATCTTCATGTGTCTCTCCTCCCTTGTTTCGATGTATTTGCCAGCCGCAATCAGCGCTGTTGCCGGCTTCACTTGCTCTTGCGCGGCGGCACCAGGATGCCGGTTGCCAACCCCTCGCGTTTCAGCCGCGCGCGCGCCGCTTCCGCAGCCGCCTTGTCGGGAAACGGTCCGACCACGACCCGGCCCTCGACATGCGCCGGCAGCCCCCTTGCCGCCACATCGGCGCGCAATCCGTCAGCATTATCCATGGAGCCGAACACGCCCAGCTGCACCAGATAGCCATTTGCCAGCGGAACGGATACCTTCTTCTCGACAGGCGGCGGTGCTGACGCTGTCACGACCTGCGTCAGCGGCAATGGATCGCTCTCCGCCTTGACGTCCGCTGGCTTGATGTCAGCTGATTCGGTTTCAGGCACTACGGCAGCGGTTTCGACCGGCAGCACCGGCTGTATGGCCTGCGCCGCCAGCGGAGCCTGCACCGCCATTGTGGCCGGGGCCGCCTCAGGCGTACGACCATCCTCAAACATCAGCACGGCAAGCAGCAACGCCACAGCAACCCCGCTCGCCAGCCCGGCCCGCTTCAGCGCACGGCTACGCTGCAAGCGGACCTGATCTGCAGTCATTGTGCTCATACGCCGCCCTCAAGCTCGCCACGCGCAGCCAGCGACACGACCAGTTCCGCCTCTGCCCGGGTAATGCCGCAGCGCGCAGCCACCTCCTCAACCGACAAGCCCCGTCGCGCCAGCACCAGCGCCTCGCTGTACTCCGGCGAAGCGCTCTGGCCAGCACTGTCTTCGAAGGCGTTTGAAACGGCCGGCGGCGCATCCAGGAGGCGCTGCACAGTTTCGTGCAGCGCACCGATCTCGCCCTGCTGCACGTCAAGCGCCGCGCGCAAGGCGCCCACTTCGCGCCGCAGGCGCTGCAACTCGAGTTCCAACGCAAAGGTATCGGGCCGCTCTGCGGCAGGCGCCTCGGGGGCCGGCGGCGCAGCTGGCGCCACGACGTCTGACGGCAAGGGCGCGTAGTTGAAATCCGAATCGTCGTCGTCCTCATCTTCCGCAGCGGTCGAATCGGCCTTCAAGGCAGCGGCCGCCGGCGGCGACGCAGCTTCAGCGCGGCCGCGTCCGGCGAGCAGGGCGCGCAGCAGTTGCCAGGCACCGTAGATCAGCAGTGCGGCGATCAACGCCCAGACAAGTTGGCGAAATCCCATGACGACTCAGGGAAGCACGAGAACGGAGACAGGAAGGACGGAGACCGCCAGCCGGCACTGCATGGGCATGAGCTTGAAACCGCGGGAATGGAATTGCACTGATAATACTGGGCACGACACCAGAGGACAAACACGAATGGATTTCGACACCGCGATTGCCCTGTTCTGGCTCAAGAAGCTGGTCTCGGTACTGATTCTGCCGCCACTGATGCCCTTTGCACTGATCCTGATCGGCCTGCTGATGGGCCGCCGTCGGCCGCGTAGCGGACGAACGCTGGTATGGACAGGACTGGTCAGCGGTCTGTTGCTGATCACGCCGGCGCCAGTCGGTCTGCTGCTTGAGCCACTCGAGCCACGGCAGCCCGTGTCGCTGTCAGCGGCCGCCGACGCTCAGGCAATCGTCATTCTGGGGGGTGGGCGCATGAGCAATGCGCCGGAATACGGTGGCGACACCGTCAACCGCATCACGCTTGAACGCCTGCGCTACGGCGCCAGACTTTCACGTCAGACCGGTTTGCCGATTCTGGTGAGCGGGGGCGCACCGAGCGGGGAGATCCCCGAGGCAATTCTGATGAAAGGCAGCCTTGAGGAAGACTTCGGCGTGCGGGTCCGGTGGACCGAGCCCTCCTCGCTCGACACCCGGCAGAATGCACGTTACTCGGCCGGGCAGCTCAAGGCTTCGGGCGTGACCCGCATCCTGCTGGTCACACACGCCGCACACATGCGCCGAGCGCGCGCCGAATTCGAGGCGGCTGGAATGCAGGTCAGCATCGCTCCGACGGCATGGCTGGGGCCACGCCCGCTTGGAAACCCTGTCGACGAAGAGGTCCTGCCGAACCTGCCCAGTGCCAGCTCGGCTTACGCCGCCTGGTTTGCGGTACACGAGTGGGTGGGGCTGCTGGCCTATCGCCTGTCACGCTGAACATACCGTCGGAGGACGCCTGTGGCGAGACAGCTTGAAACCGTCTCGCCCCGTCGAGAGATTTACGCGCCCTTGAATACCGGCTTCCGCTTCTCGAGAAAGGCGGTCACGCCCTCGGCAAAATCCTCGCTCCCGCCGCAACGACCGAACGCCAGCGCCTCACTATGCAATTGGGATTCGAGCTGGCTGTCGTGGGACATCGCCAGCAGGCGCTTGATCTCGCCATAGGTCTGCAACGGGCCGGACCTGAGGCGCGCGCATAGCTTGCCGGTTTCGGCATCGAGACTGTCGGCCGGCACGCTGCGCGTGATCAAGCCGAGCCGCAGCGCCTCGGCTGCATCGAAGCGGTCCCCCAGCAACAGCAGTTCGGCCGCCTTGCGCCGACCGACGATACGCGGCAGAAAATACGACGCACCACCATCACCGGACAAGCCGATTGCGGCATAGGCGGTGGTAAACACGGCGCTGTCTGCACTCACGACGAGGTCGCACCCCATCATCAGGGTGAGGCCAAAGCCGGCGCAGGCACCACGCACCTTGGCTATCACCGGCTGGTCGAGCCCTTGCAGGGTCTCTACCGTCGGGTTGATGTACTGCTCGATCATGGCCCGGAAAGTGGCCTGGCGCGCCTCTGGAGAAAGATTGAGATGGGTGGCAAAGTCCTTCAGGTCGCCGCCGGCCATGAAGTGATCTCCTGCCCCGGTAATGACCACGACGGCAAAGTCCTTGCGTCCCGCCAGATCATGCGCCGCGGCGGCTAAATCCTGCATCATTTCCACCGACAGCGCATTCAGGGCCGCAGGACGGTTGAGGGTCAGGGTAGCGACGCCATCGGCGACGTCGAGCAATACGGTTCCGGCCATGCTGTCTTCCTCTTGTATTTCGGGCAACCATTCTGCACCGTATGTTGGGACCGACAGGTTAGCGCGGAATGCCGGAATAAAAAAAGCCCCTGTGCCCGGGCTTGGCCGGAAACAGGGGCGCTGCAGATGTACCGGGCCACTGCGGGCCCGGATACGCGAAGCGATCAGCCGCCGAAATCGTCGAGCATGATGTTTTCGCGTTCGACACCGAGATCGAGCAGGGTCTTGATCACCGCAGCGTTCATCATCGGAGGTCCGCACATGTAGAACTCGCAATCCTCAGGGGCCGGATGGTCCTTGAGGTAGTTCTCGTACAGCACGTTGTGAATGAAGCCGGTGTAACCCGTCCAGTTGTCTTCAGGCAGCGGGTCGGACAGAGCCAGATGCCACTTGAAGTTGGGGTTGTCTTCCGCGAGCTTGTCGAATTCCTCGACGTAGAACGCCTCACGCATCGAACGCGCGCCGTACCAGAAGCTGATCTTGCGCGTGCTCGACAGCCGCTTGAGCTGATCGAAGATGTGCGAACGCATCGGCGCCATACCTGCGCCACCACCCACGAAGACCATCTCGTTGTCGGTTTCACGGGCAAAGAATTCGCCAAACGGGCCGTACACGGTGACCTTGTCACCCGGCTTGAGATTGAACACCCAGGACGACATCTTGCCGGCCGGAATATCGTCACGCCCCGGCGGAGGCGACGCAACACGGATGTTGAACTTCACCACGCCCTTCTCTTCCGGGTAGTTCGCCATCGAGTAGGCACGGATCACGGTCTCGTCGACCTTGGACACGAAGCGCCACATGTTGAACTTGTCCCAGTCACCGCGGTACTCGGGCTGGATGTCAAAGTCGGCGTACTTCACCACGTGGGGCGGGCACTCGAGCTGCACATAACCGCCGGCACGGAACTCGACGTTCTCGCCTTCGGGCAGGCGCAGGGTGAGCTCCTTGATGAAGGTGGCAACGTTGGGGTTGGACTCCACCGTGCATTCCCACTTCTTCACCCCGAACACTTCCTCGGGCACCTCGACCTTCATGTCCTGCTTGACCGGGGTCTGGCACGACAGGCGCCAGCCTTCCTTGGCCTGACGCTTGTTGAAGTGCGACTCTTCGGTGGGCAGCATTTCACCACCGCCCGACTCGACCACGCACTTGCACTGCGCACAGGTGCCACCGCCACCGCAGGCCGACGACAGGAAGATGTCGTTTGCGGCGAGTGTCTGCAGCAGCTTGCCGCCAGCCGGCACGGTGATGGTACGTTCGTTGTTGATGTTGATGGTGACGTCGCCGCTCGACACGAGACGCGCACGCGCCATGAGGATGATCATGACCAGTGCAAGCACGATGGCCGTAAACATGCCGATGGCGATGAAGATTTCCTGACTGTTCATATGTCCTCCCCCGCCCTTACAGCTGTACGCCGGAGAACGACATGAAGCCCAGCGACATCAGCCCGATGGTGATGAAGGTGATGCCCAGGCCCTGCAGGCCTTCAGGCACATCGCTGTACTTCAGCTTCTCGCGAATGCCGGCAAGCAGTGCGATGGCCAGCGCCCAGGAGAACCCGGAGCCAACACCATAGACGACGCTTTCGCCGAAGTTGTAGTCGCGCTCGACCATGAACAGGGTGCCGCCCATGATCGCGCAGTTCACCGTAATCAGCGGCAGGAACACACCGAGCGCGTTGTAGAGACTGGGAACATACTTGTCGAGCAGCATCTCGAGGATCTGCACGATGGCTGCGATCACCCCGATATACGACAACAGGCCGAGGAAGGACAGATCGACATCCGGCATGCCCGCCCACGCCAAGGCACCGTCACGCAGCAGCCAGGTGTAGATCAGGTTGTTGGCCGGTACGGTGATGGTCTGCACCACGACCACGGCGATACCAAGACCGATGGCAGTTTCGACCTTCTTCGAGATGGCGATGAAGGTACACATGCCGAGGAAGAAGGACAGCGCCATGTTCTCGATGAACACCGCGCGCACGAAGAGGCTGATGTAATGTTCCATATCAGTACGCCTCCTTGTTGATCACCTGGGGCGCCATCTTGAACGACGCCTCCTCGACCTGCTCCGTCTTCCAGGTACGCAGACCCCAGATGATCAGGCCGATCAGGAAGAACGCCGAAGGCGGCAGCAGCAGCATGCCGTTGGGCACATACCATCCACCATCCTTGGCGAGGCTCAGGATCTCAAAACCGAACAGTTTGCCGGCACCGAACAGTTCGCGGATCACGCCCAGCGTCAGCAGCATTGCGCTGTAGCCGAGACCGTTACCGATACCGTCCATGAACGACAGCAGCGGCGGGTTCTGCATGGCAAAGGCTTCAGCCCGGCCCATCACGATGCAGTTCGTGATGATCAGACCGACGAACACCGACAACTGCTTGGCGAGCGTGAAGGCATAGGCGCGCAGGATCTGGTCGACTACGATCACCAGCGAGGCGATGATCACCATCTGCACGATCATGCGGATCGAGCCCGGGATCTGCGCGCGGATCATCGAGATGAACATGCTCGAGAACGCGGTCACCAGCGTCAGTGCAATCGACATCACCACCGCAGTCTTGAGGTTGGAGGTGACGGCAAGTGCCGAACAGATGCCAAGGATCTGCAGCCCGATCGGGTTGTTATGAAAGATCGGGTTGAGCAGGACTTCTTTTATCGTGGGTTGCGACATGATCAGACCCCCTGGGAACGCAGTTTGGCGAGATAGGGACCGAAGCCCTGTTCGCCGAGCCAGAACTGGAGAAGACGGTCGACGCCCTTGCTGGTGAGGGTCGCCCCTGCCAGCGCGTCAACCTGATGACCGGCGGCCGGACTGGCCGGATCCACACCACCCTTGACGATCTCGATCACCGGCTTGCCGGCGTCGTCGAACAGGGTCTTGCCCGGCCACAGCGCCTTCCACTTGGGATTGTCGACCTCGCCACCCAGGCCCGGTGTCTCGGCATGCTGATAGAAGCCGAACCCGACCACGGTATTGAGATCAGCCTTCACAGCCATGAAGCCGTGCAGCGTTGACCACAGGCCATAGCCGCGCACCGGCAGAATCAGGGACTCGAGCTTGCCGTCCTGCTCCACCATGTACACCGTGGTGTAACGCTCGCGGCGCTTGATCAGGGCAAGGTCATCTTCACCGGGCAGCGCATCCGAGAGTTTCGGGTCGCGCGCAGCCTTCAGCGGGTCGAAGTTGTCCGGATTGAACTCGGTGGAATACTCACCGGTTTCCAGATCCACCAGCTTCGAGCTGATGCGACTGGAGAACAGCTCCTTGACTTCGCGCCCGGACAGGTCCGCATCGCCCAGCCCGGCAATTGCCAGAATGCTGCGCTGCTTGTCGAGCTGACGGTTCTCTATCTGCACCGGCTTGAGCGATACCGCCGCGCCGGCGACGAACACCGAGCTCACCAGACTGACCGCCAGCGCCACGAACAGCGTGCGGCTTGTCGATTCTTTCTTACTGGACATTGCGCGCCAACCTCCGCTTGATATTGGCCGAGACCACGAAGTGGTCGATCAGCGGGGCACACAGGTTGGCGAACAGAATCGCCAGCATGATGCCCTCGGGGAAGGCCGGGTTCACCACCCGGATGAGCACGGTCATGATTCCGATGAAGGCACCGAAAATCCACTTCCCGGTGTTGGTCATCGACGCCGACACCGGGTCGGTCGCCATGAAGATCATGCCGAAAGCGAAGCCACCAACCACCAGATGCCAGTACCACGGCAATCCGAACATCGGGTTGCTTGCGGAGCCGATGCCGTTGAACAGCAGGCTCATGCCGATCATGCCGATCATCACGCCGGCAACGATGCGCCACGACGCAATCTTCATGATCAGCAGCACCGCGCCGCCAATGAGGATCGCCAGGGTGCTGGTTTCGCCTACCGAACCATGGATCAGCCCGAGGAAGGCGTCCATCCAGGTAATGCCGCCGGCCACGATCTGGTCCAGCCCGCCTGCAGCGCCGAGCGACAGCGGGGTCGCGCCGGTGTAGCCATCGACGGCCGTCCATACCGCATCGCCGGACAGCTGTGCCGGGTAGGCAAAGTACAGGAAGGCACGGCCGGTCAGCGCGGGGTTGAGGAAGTTCTTGCCCGTACCGCCGAACACTTCCTTGCCGATCACGACGCCGAAGCTGATGCCGAGCGCAACCTGCCACAGCGGCACGGTCGGCGGGCAAATCAGGGCGAACAGCACCGAGGTGACGAAGAAGCCTTCGTTCACCTCATGGCGGCGGATCGAAGCAAACAGCACTTCCCAGAAACCGCCGACAACGAAGGTCACCAGGTAGATGGGCAGGAAGTACGCTGCGCCATGCACCATGTTGTCCCATACGCTGCCCGGGTCAAAACTGGCAAAAACGGCGATCAGCGCCATCCGCCAGCCGTCCTGAGCTGCGAGCAGGTCAGGGTTGGCGGCGTAGATGGTATTGGCCTGGAAGCCGATATTCCACATGCCGAAAAACAGCGCCGGAAAGGTGCACATCCACACCGTGATCATCATGCGCTTGAGGTCAAGACCGTCGCGCACGTGAGCGGTGGTGCGGGTGACGCTGGAAGGGCGATAGAGTGCGGTATCGACCGCCTCGTAAAGGGCATACCACTTCTCGTGCTTGCCACCCTTTTCGAAGTGGTGCTCGATACTGTCGAGATATGAACGCAGACCCATGTTCAGCCTTCCTTTTCGATGCGTGTCAGATTATCCCGCAGGATTGGGCCGTACTCGTACTTGCCGGCACACACGTAGGTACACAGCGCGAGGTCTTCCTCGTCGAGCTCGAGCGCGCCGAGCTTCTGCGCCATGTCGGTGTCACCGACGATCAGGTAACGCAGCAGCTGCGTCGGCAGAATGTCGAGCGGCATCACTTCTTCGTAGTTCCCGACCGGCACCATGGCACGCGGGCTGCCATTGGTAGTGGTGGTGAAGTCGAGCTTGCGCCCCCCGAACAGTTTCGAGGCGAAGATGTTGAGCACAGAATGCTTGTTGGTGCCGGCACGCAGGTAATGCATGAACTCGCGCTCGGTCCCTTCCTTGAGACAGGACACCTGCAGGTGATAGCGACCGAGGTAGGCACAGGCGCCACGCGCCGTGCGCCCGCCGAACACCGAGCCTGAAATCACGCGATTGCGCCCGACGGCCATTTCACCAGCGGTCAGCTCGTCGAGGTTGGCGCCCAAACGGGTACGAACCAGGCGCGGCTTATCGACGACCGGACCGGCCAGCGCCACGACGCGCTCTTCCCACAGACGGCCGGTGGCAAAAAACTTGCCCATCGCGATCACGTCCTGGTAGTTCAGGTACCACACTGACTTGTTCGCATCGACCGGGTCGAGGAAGTGGATGTGCGTACCGGGCAGACCCGCCGGATGCGGACCGGAGAATGACTCTGCGGTCACGTTGTTCAAGCCGGCACCGGGCAGCTTCGCATTTTCGGCATGGCACAGGAAAACCCGCGCCAGTCGGCCGAGCACCTTGAGCCCGCGGCTGAAGTCTTCGGCATACTCGCCAATGACTACGGCCGGGTCGGCAGCCAGCGGATGCGTGTCGATCGCGGTGACGAAAATCGAGCTCGGCGTGGCATCGACCGCAGGCACCTTGCTCAGCGGCCGGGTGCGCAGCGCAGTCCACAGCCCGGATTGCTGCAGGTTCTCGCGCACAGCTTCAGGTGCAAGTGCGTCGATCTCGGCGTCGCTGTAGCGTGCGAAGTCGACGGCCTCATCACCTTCGACGTCGATGACGACCGATTGAAGCACACGCTGCTCGCCGCGATGGATGGCGCTGACCACGCCTGCGGCGGGCGCGGTGAAATGCACGCCTTCCGTCTTCTTGTCGGAGAACAGCACCTGTCCCAGTTTCACCCGGTCGCCCACCTGCACCGCCATCGTCGGCTTCATGCCGTGATAGTCGAAGCCGATGACGGCCACACTGCGCACCGGCCGTCCGGCTTCGATGCGCTGCGCGGGCGCGCCGGTGACGGGAAGGTCAAGTCCGCGTTTGATTTGTATCATGCGTCTATCGCCCAATCACTCATGAGAATGGTGGAGTCCTGCACGCCGTAGAGCCGGGTTTTCCGGCTCACGGGCAATGACCCCGCGTAAACAAACCCCCGAATTATAAGAGATTGTTACCCGCCAATCACTTAGGATGATCCGATATAAGACACATTTCTTCAATATAAGCTTTCGTTGAAATGCGAATCGGGCAGTCCGAGGCCGGAACTGCCCGATCCATCAAGGGTTTGCCGCATCGGATGCGATGCGCGCCCTGACGGCTACATTCGTTCGAATACGCCCGCCGCCCCCATGCCGGTTCCGATACACATGCTGATCATGCCGAGGTGCAATGCCGGGTCGCGCTGCATCGCCGCCATCAGGGTCGCGGTGCGGATGGCGCCGGTCGCGCCGAGCGGGTGGCCAAGCGCAATCGCGCCGCCAAGCGGATTGACCTTTTCCGGATCGAGCCCGAGCTGACGCGTCACCGCCAGGGCCTGAGCGGCAAAGGCTTCGTTGAGCTCGATCCAGCCCACGCTGTCCTGTGTCACGCCGGCCATTTTCAGCGCACGCGGGATGGCCTCGACCGGGCCGATACCCATCACCTGCGGCGGCACCCCGGCCACCGCGTAGCTGCGAAACCGTGCAATCGGGGTCGCGTTGAAGCGTTTCAGTGCCGCTTCGCTCATCAGCAGGACCGCGCCAGCCCCGTCCGACATCTGCGAACTGTTGCCCGCGGTCACGGAACCGCGCGCGGCAAACACCGGCCTCAGTTTGGCAAGGCGCTCCATCGCGGCATCGGCTCGCGGCCCTTCGTCGTTCTCGAGCACCCGCTCGGCGATGCGCACGCTGCCCCCTTCGCCGGGCAGGTAGGACTGCACCGCATAGGGGGCGATCTCGGCAGCAAAGTGCCCGGCCGCGATCGCAGCGCAGGCACGACGGTGCGACTCAACCGCAAAGGCGTCCTGATCCTCGCGGCTGACCTTCCACTGCTCGGCCACTTTCTCCGCGGTCAGCCCCATGCCGTAGGCGATGCCGATATTCTCGGCCTTGCTGAAGATTTCCGGGTTGAGACTGACCTTGTTGCCCATGATCTGCGGCATCGCGCTCATGCTCTCGGTGCCGGCGGCGATCATCACATCGGCTTCGCCAAGGCGGATGCGGTTGGCGGCATCGGCCACCGCCTGCAGGCCTGAAGCGCAGAAGCGGTTAATGGTGATGCCCGGCACCGTGTCCGGAAGCCCTGCGAGCAGCAGTCCGATACGCGACACGTTCATGCCCTGCTCGGCTTCCGGCATGGCACAGCCGGTGATCACGTCGCCGATCTCGGCCGGGTCCAGCCCAGGCACCTTGGCGACGACCTCGCGCAGCACCTTGGCCAGCATGTCGTCCGGGCGGACATGACGGAAAGCACCGTTGCGTCGCGCCACAGGGGTACGCACGGCGGCGACGATGTAGGCATCCTGAATCTGTTTGTTCATATGCTCTGTCTCCAGAAGATCTGCTTGTCAGCGTCTTTTCTACACATTTCAGGTTGTCGTGGAGAGTTGTGCCGGTTCTCCGCGCCGAGGGTGAGTATTTGTTCTGCAGGCTGCGGAACTCGCCCTTCGGGCTCGGACAGTCCTCGCCCGCGCCACAAACACTCACCCCCGACACGGCGCATCACGGTTGCTCAAGGCAGGTAGAAGCAAAGGCACAAAACACTCGCTGCTGGAGGGAACCTCAGAGCCACAGCCCTTCTCCCGAAGCACGCCTCGGCACGACCGGAGGCGCCACCTCGCTGAGCCTCAGTACATGCCCCCCCGCCTTTCCCTCAAAACACGAACCCAACCAACCGCAGTGGGGTGTCGGTCATTTGAGCAAGGGGCGAGGACTGTCCGAGCCCGCAGGGCGAGTTCCGCAGCCCCTTGAGCAAATGACCGATGCCCCGCGCAGCGCCCCCGAACCCCAACGCCCGGAAATCCAACCCAACAACCTCAATTCCGCAACGGCTTCCCCGTCTCCAGCATGTACTGAATCCGCTTCTGCGTTTTCTCGGTCTTCAGCAACTCGACAAACTGCGCGCGCTCGACGTCGAGAATCCACTGCTCGCTCACCCGTGCATTGGTATCCACCTCCCCACCGCACAGTGCCGTCGCAGCCGCCTTCGCCACCTTGTAGTCATGCTCCGAGATGAAGCCCCCCTCGGCCATGTTCACCAGCATCAGCTCGCAGGTCGCAATACCGTTGCGGCCTGCCACCTTCACCGCAGAACCCGGCAAGGACGACCGCCAGCCCGCCTCTGCCATCGCCCGCGCACGCCGGATCGCCACGTAAAGCAGTTCGTGGGCGTTGAACACGATGTCGTCAGCTGCGCGACCGAAGCCCAGCTGCACCGCCTCGATGCCGCTCTTGGCCACCGTCGCCATGGCAATGGTCTGGAACGCATTCTGGATGTAGGAAAACACGTCGCCGCCCGCCGCCCGCTGCGCCATCACATGCGCCTGCAGCGCAAACTCCTTGCTGCCGCCGCCGGCCGGAATCAGCCCCACGCCCGCCTCGACCAGGCCGACATAGCTCTCCAGCGCCAGCACCCGGTGGGCAGCATGCATCACGAACTCGCAACCGCCGCCCAGCGCCATGCCCTGCACCGCAGCCACGACCGGCACCTGAGCGTGCTTGATCGCCATCGAAGTGCGCTGAAACTTCGCCACCACCTGCTCCAGCATGTCGAACTGTCCCGCGCGGCAGGCCTCGCCGACCTGCTGCAGGTTGGCCCCCACCGCGAACGGCGCATCGTTCCACAGCACCAGACCGTCGAGATCGGCCTCCGCACGGCCGATCGCCTCCAGCATGCCGTCCAGCACCTCGTCGCCGATCGCATGCTTCTTCGATGTCAGCGACACGATGCCGATGCGCCCGTCCTGATCCGGACGCCGCCACAGCCGCAAGCCCGCGTTCTCCCACAGGGTCTCTCCCCTGTCGTCGGGCGCCTCGCCCAGCACACGGTCGGGGTAGAGCTGACGCTGGTACACCCCGAGCGTCGAACGCGGCTTGAGCGCCGACGCTTCGGCACTGAACGAGCCCTCCGCCGCATGCACACCCTCGCGCTCGAACACCCACGCAGGCAGGGGCGCGTCCGACATCGCCCGGCCGTGCTCGATGTCCTCCTTCACCATCGTGGCAATATCGGCCCATCCAGCGGCCTGCCAGGTTTCGAATGGCCCCTGGGCCCAGCCGAAACCCCAGCGCATGGCCAGATCGACATCGTGTGCGTTGTCAGCAATGGCGCCCAGATGTGCCGCGCAGTAGTGAAACACATCACGGAATATCGACCACAGGAACTGCGCCTGCGGGTGGGGGTGTGCGGCCAGACGGGCAAACTTCTCGGCCGGATTCCTGAGGCTGAGGATGTCGTCCACATCGGGGAACATCTCCGCCCCGCTCTCGCGATAGTCCTGATGGGCCAGATCGAGCACCATGATCTTCCGCCCTTCCTTGCGGTAGACCCCGGCGCGTGTCTTCTGCCCCAACGCACCCTTGGCAATCAAGGCCTGCAGCCAGTCCGGCGTCCGGAAGTGGACATGCCAGGGATCGTCCGGCAGCGTCGCCTGCATGGTGCCGACCACATGCGCCAGCGTATCCAGCCCGACCACGTCAGCGGTACGGAAGGTCGCGCTCTTGGGGCGGCCAATGCGCGGGCCGGTGAGCAGATCGACCTCGTCGAAGGTCAGACCAAGCCTGGCCGTGTGGTGCATCACCGCCAGAATCGAAAACACGCCAATCCGGTTGGCGACGAAGTTCGGGGTGTCCCTGGCGCGGACAATGCTCTTGCCCAGCCGGGACGTCAGCCACGTTTCGAGATTGTCCAGCGTCGCCGGATCGGTATCGGCGGTGGCGATCAGTTCCACCAGCGGCATGTACCGTGGCGGATTGAAAAAATGGATGCCGCAGAAACGGCTGCGCTGCGCATCCGGCATGCCCGCGGCCAGCGCGTTGATGGGCAGACCGGACGTGTTCGATGCAAACACCGCGCCGGCTTTCAGGTGCGGTGCGACCTTCGCATACAGGTCGAGCTTCCACTCCATCTTCTCGGCAATCGCCTCGATCACCAGATCGCACTCGCCAAGGCGGGCGAGATCGCTGCCGTAGTTGGCCGCTTCGATATGCTGTGCCCGATCCTTTGCCGCCAGCGGGGCGGGATCGAGCTTCTTCAGGCCTGCCAGCGCCTTGTTGATGACCGCATTGGCATCGCCTTCCTTTGCAGCCAGATCAAACAGAATCACCGGCACATCGGCATTGGCGCAGTGGGCCGCAATCTGCGCCCCCATCACGCCGGCACCCAGCACGGCGACCTTGCGGATGATGAATTTGCTCACGCGTGTCTCCCCAGATTTCCTTGCAGCACCCGGCTAGCCGGTACACATGACTTGAACCCGGCTTCCGGGCAAACGCAGGCTTCGCCCGCGCGCCCGAAGAGCCTGCCTTGCTTCAGAACGCCAGCGAGTACTGGGCGCCCAGGATCCACACGCTGGAGTCGTACTCACCCGTGACGCGGCCACGACCGGCTGCGGCCTGATCGTTGTCAATCTTGGTCTTGGGCACGTAGAGATACGCAGCAGCAAGGTCCAGCCTCGATGCCTTGGACATCTTCCACTGAGCACCGACGGTAAACCACGTCCGGTCGTTGTCAGGCAGCGAAACCAGACGACGCTCCTTGTCCTTCACCGGCGTCTGGTCGTAGGCAAGACCGAATTTCAGTTTCCAGGCATCGTTCATCTGGTAGTTGGCGCCAACAGCCACCCGCCAGGTGTCCTTGAACTCGGTGTCGAGCGTTTGCACGGTCGCCCCTGAAAGGGCGCCCGAGGTGCGAACGATGTCCACCTCCTTGATCGAACTCCAGCCCGTGAAGGAGACGTCGCCAAGCAGTTCCCAGCGGCTGTCCAGTTTGTGAGTCGCGCTCAGGATGAAGGTGTCCGGCAATTCGACATCAGCCTCTGCCTTGCCGGTTGTCAATGCTGCACTGGCGCCGGCAGCAAGACCCTTGACCTTCAGATCCCCTTCGAGCTTGTGCTTGATGGACGAACGGTAGGAAAGCCCGACTTTCGTGGCATCCGACACGTTGAACAGCGCACCGACGTTCCAGCCCCATGCATCGGAGCTCGCATCCAGCGTCGCGTAGGTCTGCGTGAGCGCAGGCGACACGACCGCTGCCGCGCGCAGATACTCGGCCTCCATCCGTTGCCAGCTCACGCCGGCACCAATGGAGACCTTGTCATTCACCCGGTACGCAATCGACGGATTGATGTTGTAGGTCTTGATGTCGAACTTGATCGAGTGCGCAGCGCCTACCCAATCATCGTCGTACTCGGTCACCAGTCCGAACGGCGCACCCATGCCCACGCCGACGTACAGATCCTTGTTCAGGGCCCACGACAGGTAGCCGTTTGGCAGCGCTGCCCAGTCGCCCGCATCGGATGTATCACCGGTCAGAAAGCCGCTCGACGACCCTTTGTCCTTGAACTTGAAACTGGGTCTGACTGCCGCCAGACCGACTGAGAGCTCCCGCTCCTGCAGCTGCGTCATGCCAGCGGGATTGAAGTAGATCGTACTTGCATCTTCGGCCACTGCGGCTGATCCAGCATATGCATTGCCAAGGCCGCTCGCGTTCTGTTCAAGCAACTGGAACCCTGCGGCAGATACCGCACCCGATGCCAGCGAAAACGTCCCAAGGGACAACAGCAACGCAATTCTGTTTTTTCTCATGAGTGTCTCCTCCAGTCATGTACGACGACTTATATATGCCTTTGCACTTCCACCCTCGCGTCGGCTGCGCGAAGGCCACTTCAAACTCACTCGGCCGGCATCGGCCGCTTCCTGCCCTTGTCGTCCAGTGCGACATAGGTCAGCCGCGCTTCGGTCACCTTCACGACCACCGGATTCTCCGGATCCCGCTCGGCAAACACCTCGACATCAATGGTCACCGAGGTCCGCCCCGTCGACACCACCTCGGCGTAGAAACTGACCAGATCGCCCACTGATACCGGCTGTTTGAAGATGAAGGAGTTCACCGCCACGGTGGCCACCCGCGACTTGGCGCGACGGCGGGCGGGAATGGCACCAGCAATGTCGACCATGGCCATGATCCAGCCCCCGAACACGTCACCGGCGGGGTTGAGGTCGGCAGGCATGGGCATGACGCGCAAAGCAGGCTGGCGGCCATCGGGCAAGGCGGTATAGATGTCGCTGGAACTCATATCGGGTCCTGTTGAATAACTGGGGGATTACGACCGCCGACGGCGGGATTGGCGTCAGCCGGGACATTCCCGGGGGTCTGCTGATAATTCATCGGGCCGCCGCTCCACGGCGCGAAGCCGGTACCGAAGATCACGCCGGCATCGGCCAGGTCTGCATCTTCGACCACCCCCTCATTCACGCAGCGCCGGGTGGCAGCAAGCAGTGGCTCAAGAATGCGGTCGGCGAGACCTGCTGGCGCAGCACTGGTCTTGCCGCGCTTCGGCTTGCCGTCGCTCCAGCGGTAATAGCCTTCCCCGGTCTTCTTGCCGAGCTTACCCGCGGACACCAGCGCGAGGAGCTTCTGCGGCGGCGCTGCACCGTCGCCGGCCAGCGCCTTGCCTGCCGCCACCGCGATATCGAGCCCGACCGTATCTACCAGTTCGATCGGCCCCATCGGCATGCCGAAATCGACCAGCGCGGCATCGACGGCTTCGGGCGCAATGCCCTCCTCGACACAACGCAAGGCCTCGAGCATGTAAGGCCCGAGCACCGCATTGACAAGGAAGCCCGGCGCACTTTTCACCGGCAGCGGCAGCTTGTCGATCCTGCGCACGAAGGCCGCCGCACGCTGCAAGGCAAGCGCATCCGATTGCTCTCCCGCCACCACCTCGACCAGCGGCATCATCGCCACCGGGTTGAAGAAGTGAATCCCGACCAGACGGCTCGGGTCGGACAAGCATCCAGCAATATCTTCCAGCTTCAGACTGGAGGTATTGCTGGCCAGAATCGCATCCGGCCGCGCCTTGCGCTCAAGATCTGAGAACAGCGCACGCTTCGCCTCAAGATTCTCGAAGATGGCCTCGATGATGACATCGGCCCGCACCGCGCCATGGCCCTGAGGGTCGGGGATCATGCGATCGAGCGCAAAGCGCACCTGGCGGCGGTCGCCCTTGAAGCGGCGCTCGAACAGCTTTGCCGCCCGCGCAATCGCAGGCGCGATGCGCTCAACGGTCTGATCCTGCAGGGTCACCGTCAGGCCGCGCTGTGCGCACACGGCGGCGATGTCGCCGCCCATCACGCCGGCACCGATCACATGCACATGCCGCGGCGCAAAATCGACACCCTTGCCAAAGCCCTTGAGGCGCTCCTGCAGGTGATACACCCGCAGCAGGTTACGTGTGGTCGGCGAGGCGGAAATCGTCTCCAGCGAAGCCGGGTCGCCTGCCGGCACCGCCAGCGCATTGCCCTCGAAGCGCGACCACATGTCGATGATTGCGTAGGGCGCGGGATAGTGTTCGCGACGCGCGCGACCCGCCACCTGCTTGCGCGCCTTATCCGCCACCTTTGACCTCAGCGGCCCGTTCATCAGGCGCGCCATCCACGGCAGAGGCGGATTGGCACTGCCGGAACGCACCCGCATGCGCGCTGCGTTTTCCATCACCCGCGGCGGTACGCAGTCGTCGGCGAGGCCGATACGCTTCGCCTTCTTCGCATCGACAGCCTTGCCGGTGAGCATCAGATCGAGCGCCAGTGCCGGGCCGATACGGTCCGGCAGACGCTTCATCCCGCCCCAACCCGGCACGATGCCGAGCATCACTTCGGGGAGCGCGAGCTTTGTACCCGGCTCGTCGACCACGATCCGGTAACGACAGGCCAGTGCAAGCTCAAGCCCGCCACCCAGACAGTGGCCGCGAATCAACGCCAGCGTCGGGTAGTCGACGTCCGCGAGGCGCTCGAACAGGGTCCACCCGCGTGCGACCAGTACGCGTGCATCTGCGGCCGAGGCGAGTTGCGAGAATTCTTCAATGTCGGCGCCGGCGATGAAACCCGCCGGTTTGGCCGACGCGATCACCAGTGCGGCAGGCGGCTCGGCGTCGAGCACATCCAGCACGCTGCCAAGCTCTTCCATCACCGCGGCCGAGAGCGCGTTGGTCGTGCTGTCGGCCTTGTCGAGCTCGAGCCAGGCAAGGCCGTCCGCCTCGCGGCGCAGTGTCCAGTGCTGCCAGTTGTTTTCGGGCTGGTTCATTGCATCGCCTCCACCAGCATCGCGCCGCCCTGTCCGCCACCGATGCAGATGCTGGCCATGCCGCGGCGCCCCCCGGTGCGACGCAGCACCTGCAGCAGATGCAGCACAATGCGCGCGCCACTCGCCCCCACCGGATGGCCCTGCGCAACCGCCCCGCCATCGATGTTGAGCCGTGCCAGATCGGGCGCGCCCGGCGCTGCCTCTATGCCGAAGTGCTCGTTGAAATAAGCGTCGTCGCCGAACGCACGCAGACAGGCAATGACCTGCGCGGCGAAAGCCTCGTTGAGCTCCCACGCATCGAGATGGGCCGGGCGCAAACCATGACGATCCAGGATGGGCTGAGCTGCATGCACCGGCCCCAGGCCCATCTGCTCAGGGGCCAGCGCGGCCCATTCGCTGTCGATGATGCGCCCCATCGGCTGCAGCCCGAAGCGCTCGACCGCCTCGGCCGAGGCCAGCACCAGCCAGGCCGCGCCATCGGTGATCTGCGAGCTGTTGCCGGCAGTCACCTGACCATAGCGCTTGTCGAAGAACGGCTTGAGCTTTGCCAGCGCGGCCATCGACGCATCCCGGCGCAGACCGTCATCGGCCTTGTACACCGTGCCGTCACGATCGATCAGCGGCACGATCTCGGCATCGAAATGGCCGGCATCCTGCGCCAGCGCGACGCGCTGGTGGCTCTCCACCGCATATGCGTCCATCTCTTCACGCGTGATGCCGAACTTCCACGCCAGATTCTCGGCAGTCTGCCCCATCAGCTGGCCTACCACCGGATCGGTCAGGCCTTTCATGATGCCGATCACCGGGGCGAGATTGCCAAGGCGGAACTTCCGTGCGACCGCAAAGCGCTCGCTGACCGACTTTGCCGCATACCAGGACGACAGCCAGCGCACCATCGCATCCGACAGCAGCAGCGGCGCACGCGACAGCGCATCCACGCCACCGGCGAGCACCAGATGCGAACGCCCGGCCTGGATATTGACCATCGCGGAATCGATCGCCTGCATGCCGCTGGCGCAGTTGCGCATCACCGTCCATCCCGGTACCTTCAGCCCGCAACCCATGCGCAACGCCACGACCCGGCCGATGTTGACCTCGTCCGGCGCCGGACTGGCACAGCCCAGGATGACCTCGTTCAGCTGGTCAGGTGCAAAGCTCTGACGTGCCAGCAAGGCGCTGCCGGCGGCCGTTGCCAGGTCGGACGCGGCGAACGGCCCCGGCGTGTTGCGCGACTTGAGAAAGGGCGTGCGCGCCCCATCAATGATGAATACCTCTCGACTCACGCGGCCTCCTTAAGCACTGGCGTGTCACACAAGGCTGCACGCAGTCCGAAATCAAAGGGGAAGTCGTCGACCCGGATCACCTTGTCGCGCAACTCGCCACGGCGCTGCAGCAGGGCATATTCCTCCGCACTGATCACGCCGGCTTCATGCGCGCGCTGCCACAAGGCATCCACGCCGCCACCCACCAGCAGTCCCGGCTTGAAGCTGCCCGAGCGCAGCGCCTGCTTCACCTTGGCGTCGACCGGCTCGGCCTGAACCGTCGCCAGCAGAGCGGCTTCAAGCGCGCCCACCGGATCCTCGAGATCGGTCGGCAAATAGACGTCAGCCGTCAGGCGGTCGCGGGTGGCAGACGGCTCGATCATCGACTGCGCCACTTCATGGCCCAGCCGGTCGGACGGCACCACGTAGGGACGGCCGAGCGGGAACACCACCAGTCTGCGCAGCAGCATCGCAGCGATACGATTGGGGAAGTTCGCAATCACGCCCTCGAAGGCATTCTGCGCGCGGAACATGCAGTCCCAGATCGCCCAGTGCATCAGCGGTGCATCGGCCTGCTGCCGGCCTTCGGCCTCGAAGCGCTTGAGCGTGGCCGACGCCAGGTACATCAGCGACAGGATGTCGCCCAGACGCGCGGACAGTTTTTCCTTGCGCTTGAGCGCGCCGCCCATGGTGCCCATGGACAGATCGGAGATGAAGGCGAAGGCCGCCGAGAAGCGCGTGAGCTGCTGATAGTAGCGACGCGTCTCGGGTGCGACGTCAGCGTCGATCCTGACGAAATGCGACCCGGTGAGCCCCATCACCAGCGCCCGTGCGCCATTGGTGACAGTGTAGGCAACGTGCGACCACAAGGCCTTGTCGAAGGCATCGAGATCACCCTTCTGCGCCGCCTTCATCTCGTCCATCACATGCGGATGGCAGCGCACCGCGCCCTGGCCGAACAGGATCAGGCTGCGGGTCAGGATGTTCGCCCCTTCCACCGTGATGCCGACCGGAATCTGCTGATAGGCGCGCCCGAGGAAGTTCTGCGGCCCGAGACAGATGCCCTTGCCACCGATCACATCCATGCCGTCATTGACCGTCTGCCGTGCACGCTCGGTCACGTGATACTTGACGATGGCCGACACCACCGAGGGCTTCTCGCCGAGATCGATCGCCCCTGCAGTCATGATGCGGGTCGCGTCGCTCAGATAGGTGTTGGCACCAATCCGGGTAAGCGCTTCCTCCACCCCCTCGAAGCGGCCGATCGCGGTCTTGAACTGATAGCGCACCCGGGCATAGGCGCCGACGGCACGCGCGGTGAGCTTCTGCATCCCGGTGTTGGAGCCCGGCAGCGAGATACTGCGGCCGGCGGCCAGGCACTCCATCAGCATGCGCCAGCCCTGCCCCGCCATCGCCGGACCGCCGATGATGAATTCCAGCGGCATGAACACATCCTTGCCGCGAATCGGCCCGTTCATCCACACCGCGTTGAGCGGGAAGTGACGGCGGCCGATATCCACTCCTGGATGATCATGCGGCACCAGCGCGCAGGTGATGCCGAGATCGGCGTCCTCGCCCAGCAGATGCTCGGGGTCGTACAGGCGGAAGGCCAGGCCGAACACGGTGCACACCGGCGCCAGCGTGATGTAGCGCTTGTCGAAGGACACCCGCATGCCGAGCACTTCCTCGCCTTCCCACATTCCCTTGCACACCACGCCGGCATCGGGGATGGACGCAGCGTCCGACCCCGCCCACGGACTGGTCAGTGCAAACGCCGGGATCTCCTTGCCCTGCGCCAGACGCGGCAGATAATGGGCCTTCTGTTCTTCCGTGCCGTAGTGCAGCAGCAGTTCGGCGGGGCCGAGCGAGTTGGGCACCATCACAGTCACCGCCGGCGTCGACGAGCGTGTCGACAGTTTGGTGACCACCTGAGAGTGCGCAAAGGCGGAGAAGCCCTTGCCGCCGAATTCCTTCGGAATGATCATGCCGAGGAAGCCCGCGGACCGGATGTACGCCCAGGCCTCAGCGGACATGTCCTGCTGCTGCGTCACATCCCAGTCCTTGATCAGCCGGCACAGTTCCTCGGTTTCATTGTCGAGGAAGGCCTGCTCCTCGTCGCTGAGCCTGGGCCACGGATAGGCTGCAAGCTTCTTCCAGTCCGGGTCGCCGGCGAACAGATCGCCCTCCCACCATACCGTGCCGGCTTCGAGCGCATCGCGCTCGGTCTGTGACATCGACGGCAGCGCGCGACGGAAGGCCTTGAAGATCGGCGCCGTCACGAAGTCGCGCCGCAACGCGCGACTGAGGAAGACCCCCATGACTGCCGCGAATGCCAGCATCACGATCAGGGCCGTCCAGAACGACCAGCCCGCCACCGCGGCAAAGCCCGCGATCCACGCCAGACCAACCCCCAGCCAGGCAAAAAGTGGCGCTCGCCCGTAGGCGAGCGCACCAGCCAAGGGAGGGAGGGAAAACAGAATCAGCCAGATCATCAAGGTCTCCTTTCACCGGCGATAGCAGTCTTGCTGCTGCGTTTCGCCTTGGGGTTCAGTCATTCGTCAGGCAACGTCCGGGCCGGGTCGTTCATCGGGCTGCGCAAACTCCGCCAGCGGCGCACGCAGGCCACCCAGCAGGAAAGACATCAGCCGCGGCATCAGCCGCTGCGGATCGGCATCGTCAAAGGTGCCCGCAAAAAGCTGCAGCGCATCGGTGCCGGCAATCGCATACGACATCGCCCCCATCATGAAATGGAAGCGCCACAGGATTTCCTCCCGTGGCACGCCAGGCAACGAGCGGTACAGCGCACCGAGGAAGCGCTCGAGCACTTCGGCGTATTCCTCGGCAAGAAACTGGCGCACAAATGCATTCGGCTCGGCATAGGTCCGCCCGAGCAGGCGCATGAAGGTGTTCCCGCCATGCACGGTATCGGCTGCAAGCTCGAGCGAGGTGCCGAAGAAAGCCTCGACGATCTGACTCGGCTTGGGCTGCGCCCCCTGTGCAGCCGCCTCGACTCGGTCGAGTGCAGCAAGGCGCTGGCGATTGAGCTCCGTGAGGCGCCGACGGAACACCTCCTGGATCAGCGCATCCTTGGTACCGAAGTGATAATTGACCGCAGCAAGGTTGGCCCCCGCCTGGCTGGTGATCATGCGCATCGATGTCGCTTCGAGGCCATGCTCGACAAACAGGGCCTCCGCCGCATCAAGAATGCGGTCGCGGGTTTCCGGAGCGGGCGAACGGCTGTCTGCTGTAGTCACTTGAAACATCCGATTAAAACAGTTGTTTTAATCATACGTTTCACTGATGGCATGTCAAGCGATATTTATGGAAGCTCGATTCTGGCATTGCGCTTCGACTGAAGCTGCGGGGTCGCCCGCAAACGCGGCACACACACGCCGGCTCACCATCGGTGACATCTTGTCGGGTATCAAGGCAGTTTCTCTGGCGCCGATTAACATGAGTCACCCGACAGCCCTACATGCTGGACACGAGATGGCCAAGCGATTCCCATTGCATCCGAAGCACCCCGAGCGCATCTGCTGGGGCTGCGACAAGTATTGCGCTGCAAATGAGCTGCGCTGTGGAAACGGCGCAGGGAGAACGCTTCACCCGTCCGAAATGCTCGGTGACGACTGGTTCGAGTACGGAGACTGGGGCATCGAGGATGCGGAGGATCCGACCGCTGACGACAGCGAAAACGGAAAAGGCGTCCCGTAAAAAGAAAAAGCCCGGGCGCTTTCGGGCCCGGGCTGAAATCCACATCTTGGAGGAGAGTGGAGGAGACAGCTGCAGAATAGCCAAAATTATGCTGCACTGCAACAAGCATTGAGATGAATGTGTTTATCCACCAATAACGTCTCCTGATCTCACCCTCCTCGCCTGCCAAATAAGGCCGTTTCAGTCAGGACGCTCACCATCGTTACGGGGAAGCCCGGCTCCTGCGGCCATCACTGCACCGGCGTGGGGTTGAAGTGATATCGCGCAGCGAGTTCATTGCCTGCAACACGGGCAAGCGGCATGCCACGCCAGAATACCCCCCCCTTTCCGGCCATCACGCCCAGCAAGGCTTCATCATCTGCCTCACTGCCGTCAGCCAGACGACAATCCGCGAGAAAGGCGGAAAGGTCGCGGTCATCAAGCAAGCCAAGACCGACCGCAGTTGCAAGCAGGACATTACCTTCATCGTCGAGATGGACCGCCCCGATCTCTCCGGCAAGGCGGCCGGTATGTGTGCACAGCGTGCCATCCGCATCCAGCCGCATGACCCAGGGCGTGTAATCGAGTGCGACATAGACTTTCTGCGGACCGTTGTTGACCAGCCAGTTGCCGTGTTCGTCCGCTTCGTAGTTGGCACTGATGAAGCCGCTCAGCCCTGGATGGACGACTGGTTCGCCGCGCAGTCGCCACACCCCACGACGATCGAGTGACAACCAGCCATAACAGGCGGGAACAGTAGGCCAGTCGGGCGGAAGGTCGGACTGTGTTGGCATCGGTGCTCCATTCGCGTTTGCATGTGGGGGCGATCTCGTCATTGATCGCGCTGAGATGTCCGGCAGTCGCCGAGCGTCCTGCCAGGCACATTGTCCCACGTTGAACCGCGTGCCTGCGCCCGCTCAGCGCGGCAGAAAGCGAAGATCCCCGAAGCGCGTCACCACCGCCTCGCCGGTGTTGTCGGTATCCGCGCTGACGGCGATACCGACAACGCGCGGCGCCTCGTCCCCGAAGACCGCTCGGAAGTCGGCGGCCAGATCGCGCTCAACCTCGCGCCACTTCCCGGCCTGTCCGCCACCGCTGTCGACCACGATCATCTGTACCCGGTCGGTGTAGGGGTTCGGACCTGTTTCACCGGGTTTCTGGGCTGTACCCCAGACATAGGCGATTGCAGCCGTCGGCAGCTCGGCGCCATACAGGGTGCGCCCGAGCGACATCTTGACGCGGTCGCCCAGCGACAGCTTCTCCACCGGGTAGTCGAACAGCACATAGACGCGCGCAGCATAGTCATCACCCGATTTGCGTGAGAAATCAGACCCGGTGAGCGCCCGCGACACCTTCCAGCGCCACTGCAGCCGCGGCGACTGCGCGGGATCGATCGCCAGCGCATGCGTCAGCGTGGATGCGGCGGCATCCGAGCGCACCTCGAGCACGGTGCGTCCGGCATCGGCCACGAGCTCGAAGGTGTTCTGGCGTTCCACACCAGGCAGGGACTGACGCAGCCAAGGCGCGGGCACCTGCGCGGCCGGCGTTGCGCCCGAAAAAGGCGAAACCTGCTGCGGCGGACGAAGCTCTGCCCCCGACGCGCCGGCAGCGAGACCAAGGCCGAGCACAAGCAGCAGGGCACGAAAGCGGGATTGCGGCATCAGACACGCGTACATCGGGAACGTCCTCCAGGTGCCCGGAATGCGCTGCAGCGGCGCAGCGTTCGCGGGCGGTTCTTCGAGCCCTTTGGTCGGCACAAAGCCCCGTTTGCTTACAGCGTCAGCGCCGGAAGGCCGCGAAAGCGCTGCGCAGAGGCCTTCGCCAACGCTGCCGGGCGCTCGCCGGCGACTCAAGCCGCAGTGCCAGGCTCCGGCTCGGCGGCAATGCCGCCGATGCTGAACAGCATGTCGGCCACGTCGTCCCGCCCAAGGTCGCGGACGATGAACACCAGCCGGCTCTTGCGGTCGCTGCAGGGCGGCGTATCCGGCCAGGCCGCCAGGCTGGTGGGCGGATACACCGAATGTTGCACGCACTGCAGGATGCGGGGTTGCGGATCGCCGACGACGTTGAGCATGCCCTTGATACGCAGAATGCGCTCGCCATACACCTGCAGCAGCAAACCGAGCGCATCGGAAAAGCTGAACCAGTTGAGCGGCTCGGCAAAGCACAGCACGAAACTGCTTACGCCGGCATCGTGGCGCGGTACCGCAGGCGCCGTGGCCACGCGTCCCGGTTTGCGCCATGCAGCGGGCCCCGAAGCAGCGGGCGCAAGGGCGCGCTGGCGCTGCACCCGCTCTTCGCCCAGCCATGCGGCGACATCCGGCGCCTTGCCACTGGCGTCATACAGACCACAGCCGAAGACCACATCGGGCGCGACAACCCCGCCCGACACGGAAACCTGCTGCGCACCCGGGTTGAGCACCGACAATCGGGCCGCCACCTCTGCACGCACAGCCTCGTCTGCCAGATCCGTCTTGGTCAGCAGCAGACGGTCTGCCATCGCCACCTGACGCACGGCCTCGCGGTGCGCGCCCAGCTGCGCCAGCGCGTGCGTGACGTCGACCGCGGTGATCACCCCGTCACAGCGGTAACGCTCGGCGATGAAGGGCTCTTCCATGAGGGTGTGCACAACCGGCACCGGATCGGCCAGGCCGGTGGTCTCTATCAGCACCCGCCGCACCGGCGGGATCTCCTTGCGCAGGGCACGCATGAAGATGCCCTTGAGCGCCTTCACCAGATCGCCCTGCACGCTGCAGCAGATGCAGCCCGAGTCGAGCAGAACGATGGACTCGTCGACCTTCTCCACCAGATGATGATCGACGCCGATCTCGCCAAACTCGTTGATCAGCACCGCGGCACCGTCCATCTCGGGCTGGCGCAGCAGGTGGTTGAGCAAGGTGGTCTTGCCTGCACCGAGAAAGCCGGTGAGCACGGTCACCGGTATCCGGCGGTCGCCAGTGTCACTCGGGCCAGCAGCCGGTACGCTTGCACTTTGGGAGTTCATCATCAGAGTCGCCTGAATGGGGCCATTATTTAAGCACCGATTCGGTCACAGCACAGCACGCAAAGCCACATTCGGCAGCTTCAGCTCAGCCGTGAGGATTTGATTGAGGCGCACAAAAGCCGATAATCAGGGGCTGACTGTCAGCGAGACGAACATGAACGTGCCCCACACCTTTCGCAAGCCGCTTCCGCAAGCCTTCATCGACACCCTGACCGAGCGCTTCGGCACCCGCTTCAGCACCTCCGAAGGCGTGCGCGCCCATCACGGCCACGACGAATCGCATTTCCCCGACGCCCTGCCCGACGCAGTGGTGTTCGCGCACAGCACCGAAGACGTCGTCGCCATCGTCGAGGCCTGCCGCGAACATGCGGTGCCGATCATTCCCTTTGGCGTCGGCAGTTCGCTCGAAGGGCATATCCTCGCCATCCACGGCGGCATCTGCATCGACTTCTCGGAAATGAACCGGGTCCTCGCCATCAACACCGACGACATGGACGTCGTCGTCCAGCCCGGCGTCACCCGCAAGCAGCTCAATGCCGAGCTTCACGGCACGGGCCTGTTCTTCCCCATCGATCCGGGCGCCGACGCCAGCATCGGCGGCATGGCCGCCACCCGCGCCTCGGGCACCAATGCCGTGCGCTACGGCACCATGCGCGAAAACGTGCTCGGCATGACCGCGGTCATGGCCGACGGTCGCGTGATCCGCACCGGCAGCCGCGCACGCAAGTCGTCCGCCGGCTACGACCTCACCCATCTGCTGGTTGGCTCCGAGGGCACGCTGGCAATCACCACCGAACTCACCGTACGCCTGCATCCGCTGCCGGAAGCCGTTTCCGCCGCCACCTGCGCCTTCCCCGACATTGTCAGCGCGGTCAATACCGTGATCCAGACCATTCAGCTCGGGGTGCCGGTGGCGCGTATCGAGCTGGTGGATGCCCTCACCGTGCAGGCGATCAACCGCTATAGCAAGACCACGCTGCACGAATCGCCGATGCTGTTCTTCGAATTCCACGGCTCACCGGCAAGCGTGGAGGAGCAGGCACAGACGGTGCAGGAAATCGCCAATGACAACGGCGGCCTAGCCTTCGACTGGGCCAGCCGTCCGGAAGACCGCACCCGCCTGTGGGCCGCCCGCCACGACGTGTATTTCGCCAGCCTCAACCTGCGCCCCGGCAGTCGCGGCGTGACCACCGACGTGTGCGTCCCGATCTCGAAGCTGGCCGAATGCATCGCCGGCACCCGCGACGACATCGAAGCCTCGGGCTTCATCGCCCCCATCGTCGGTCACGTCGGCGACGGCAATTTCCACACCATCATCCTTGTCGATCCGACTGACGAGGTCGAGATCGCGCGTGCAGAGGCGCTCAACAACAAGATCGTGCAGCGCGCGCTCGCGCTCGGTGGCACCTGCACCGGCGAGCACGGCATCGGCATCGGCAAGCAGGCCTTTCTGCTCGAAGAGCACGGCAGCGCCGCCATCGACGCCATGCGCCTGGTCAAGCAGGCGCTCGACCCCGACAACCTGCTCAACCCGGGCAAGATCCTCCCGCCTGCCTGAATACTGCCCGCGGGTGCGGCCTTGCCGCATCCGCAACCTTTGCTTCGGTTAGGGTATCCAAGGATTGAGCCGTGCCTTGCGCGCGACTAACCTGAAGCATTGCCGCGTCGTCCGCTCACAAGGCGGGCGGGCGCAGCGACGTGCAGCACTCCAGAAATACGATTTTTGGCAGGAGTCCTCTCATGGCCGAATCAGATCCGCTGGGCAGCACGCACAAACCCAGCCTGGAAGACAAATACACCCTCGTTTCCGGTCGCGTGTACCTGACCGGCTACCAGGCGCTGGTGCGCCTGCTGATGATCCAGAAGGAACGCGACCGCGCCGCCGGGCTGAACACCGCCGGCTTCGTGTCCGGCTACCGTGGATCGCCCCTGGGCGGACTCGACCAGACCCTGTGGAAAGCAAAAAAGCACCTCGCCAGCCACGACATCGTGTTCCAGCCCGGCATCAACGAAGATCTGGCGGCCACCGCAGTGTGGGGCTCGCAGCAGGTCAACCTGTCGCCGCAGGCGCAGTACGAAGGCGTATTCGCCATGTGGTACGGCAAGGGCCCGGGCGTGGATCGCAGCGGCGACGTGTTCCGCCATGGCAATGCAGCAGGCTCGTCGAAGCATGGTGGCGTGCTGGCCATTGCCGGCGACGACCATGCAGCCAAATCCTCCACGCTGCCGCATCAGACCGACCACTTCTTCAAGTCGATGATGATGCCGGTGCTCGCGCCGGCCGGCGTGCAGGAATACATCGACTTCGGCGTGCACGGCTATGCCATGTCGCGCTACTCGGGTTGCTGGGTGGCGTTCAAGGCCCTGGCCGACACCGTTGAAACCTCGGCCTCGGTCGACGTTGATCCAGACCGGGTGCAGGTGGTGATCCCGGAAGACTTCGCCATTCCGGCCGACGGCCTCAACATCCGCTGGCCCGATCCGCCGCTGGTGCAGGAAAAACGCCTGCTCAATCAGAAGCTCTACGCCGCACTGGCCTACGCCAGAGCCAACCGGCTGAACCGGGTCATCATCGACGCCCCCGACGCACGGCTTGGCATCATCACCAGCGGCAAGAGCTATCTCGACGTGCGCCAGGCCTTCGACGACCTCGGCATCGACGAAGCACTGGCGGCCGAAATCGGCATCCGTCTGTACAAAGTCGGCATGGTGTGGCCCCTCGAAGCGGACGGCGTGCGTCTGTTCGCGGCCGGACTGGAAGAGATCCTGGTGATCGAGGAGAAGCGCCAGCTGCTCGAGTACCAGCTCAAGGAAGAGCTCTACAACTGGCGCGAAGACGTGCGCCCGCGCGTGATCGGCAAGTTCGACGAGAAAGGCGAATGGGCGCATATCGGCCGCAGCGACGGCACGGTCGACCACGGCGACTGGCTGCTGCCGGCTGCCGGCGAGCTGACACCGGCGATGATCGCGCGCGTCATTGCCGGGCGCATCGAACGCTTCTTCACCTCGGACCGGATTCAGGCCCGGCTCGCCTTTCTCCAGGCGAAGGAGAAATCCCTGTCCGAGCGGCTGTTCTCGATAGACCGCGTGCCGACCTTCTGCTCCGGCTGTCCGCACAACACCTCGACCCACGTCCCCGAGGGCAGCCGCGCGCTGGCCGGCATCGGCTGCCACTACATGGTGACCTGGATGCCCGAGCGCCGCACCGGCACCTTTACCCAGATGGGCGGCGAGGGCGTGCCCTGGGTGGGCCAGGCGCCCTTCACCAGCGAGAAGCACATCTTTGCCAACCTCGGCGACGGCACCTATTTTCACTCCGGCCTGCTCGCCATTCGCCAGGCGGTCGCCGCCAAGGTGAACATCACCTACAAGATTCTTTACAACGACGCGGTGGCCATGACCGGCGGCCAGCCGCACGACGGCGAACTGTCGGTGCCGAAAATCGTCGACCAGCTGCAGGCCGAAGGCGTGCACAACATCGTTGTCGTCACCGACGGCACAGCACGCGCATACGGCCCGTCCGACATTCCGCATGTACCCATCCGCCACCGTGACGAACTCGACGCCATTCAGCGCGAGCTGCGCGCATCGGGCGGCGTTACGGCCCTGATCTACGACCAGACCTGTGCCGCCGAGAAACGCCGGCGCAGAAAGCGCGGCACCTTTCCCGACCCCGCGCGCCGGGTGTTCATCAACGATGCCGTGTGCGAGGGCTGTGGCGACTGCGGCGAGCAATCGAACTGCATGTCCATTGTCCCGGTCGAGACCGAGTTCGGGCGCAAGCGCGCAATCGACCAGTCCTCGTGCAACAAGGACTACTCCTGTCTCAACGGCTTCTGTCCGAGCTTCATCACCATCGAAGGCGGCAAGGTGCGCAAGGGCAGCGCCCTGCAGGCCGATGAATCGCACTTCGCCACCCTGCCTGAGCCGGTTCTGCAGGACACGGCCCGCCCCTTCGGCATCATGGTGACCGGCGTGGGCGGCACAGGCGTGGTCACCATCGGCGCCCTGATCGGCATGGCCGCCCACCTCGACGGCAAGGGTGTGACCGTGCTCGACATGACCGGTCTTGCGCAGAAGGGCGGCTCTGTCTTCAGCCACATCCGCCTTGCTGATCATCCCGACGACCTGCATGCGGTGCGGATTGCAGCGGGTGAGGCCAGCGCAGTGATTGGCGGTGACATGGTGGTCAGCGCCAGCGTCGAGGCACTGGCAAAGATGTCGGGCCAGCGCACCCGTGCGGTGGTCAACGTTTCCGAGACCCCGACCTCGGATTTCACCCACAACCCGGACTGGCAGTTCCCGCTCGAGAAAATGCAGGCGGCGATACGCGAAGCCGTCGGCGACGAAAACGTGGATTTCCTTGACGCACAAGGCTTGGCCACCGCCCTGATGGGCGACGCCATCGCCACCAACCTCTTCCTGCTCGGCTTTGCCTGGCAGAAAGGCATGGTCCCGGTATCGCATGCTGCCCTGATGAGCGCGATCGAACTCAACGGCGTGGCGCTCGACATGAACCGCAAGGCCTTCCTGTGGGGCCGCCGCGCTGCCCACGACCTTGCCGCAGTCAAGCGTTTTGCCCACCCCGAGCCCGCGATCCCGATCCGTCCGCCCGGTCTGGATGCGCTGATCGAACGCCGGACCGAGTTCCTGACGGCCTATCAGGACGCAGCCTATGCGGCGCGCTATCGCCTGCTGGTCGAGCGCGTGCGCGAAACCGAGGAGCGCCGCGCAGGCCGTGGCAGCACCCGCCTGGCCGAAACCGTCGCCCACAATTACTTCAAGCTGCTGGCCTACAAGGACGAATACGAGGTCGCCCGCCTGTTCACCGAGCCGGCGTTCTGGGACAAGGTCAACGCCAGCTTCGAAGGTGATTTCGAGGTCCGCTTCCACCTCGCCCCGCCGCTCGTGTCCCGCCTCGACCCGCTCACCGGACGCATCCCGAAGAAGGCTTTCGGCGCGGGCATGATGCGCGTGTTCAGCATGCTGACAAAGCTCAAGGGGCTACGCGGCACGCGCTGGGACGTGTTCGGCCACACAGCCGAACGTCGCGCCGAGCGCGCGCTCATCACCCAGTACGAGCAGGACATCGGAGAACTGCTCGACACCCTGAGCTACAGCCGGCTTGCGCTGGCGCAGGAGATCGCCGCCTTGCCGCAGGGCATTCGCGGCTATGGCCACGTCAAGATGCGCAACATGGAAGCTGCGGCACTGAAGCGCGAGCAGTTGCTCGCACGCTGGCGCAGCACGACCGGGGACGCCCGCGTAGCCTGAGCGCAAGCTGTGCCGGAGGGGTTCGTCCAGATGGACACGCCACTCCGGCAGGTGCGGCGCGCCGAACACCGGCAGGGCCGGACTTCGCGCATCCCCGCCCTCTTCGCTATGATGCCAGCCACCCTTCATCGCGCAGCGCCCAATGCCTCCTGCCCTCAAAGCCCTTGTCGCCCAGATCGCGGGCTGGTTGATCGCCTATCTGCTGGGTCGCGCAGGCATCCTGCCACCGGGCCTGTGGCCACTGCTCATCGCGCAGGCACTTGGCGCCACGCTGAGCGCCGTGCTGCTTCGCAGCGCGCGCTGGTGGCTGCCCATCCATCTCGTGTTCACTCCGCTGGCCGTCATCGCGCTGCGCATCGACCTCGCACCTGCCTGGTACCTGGCCGCATTCACCTTGCTGGCGCTGATCTACTGGAGCAGCTTCCGCACCCAGGTGCCGCTTTACCTGAGCAACAGAAAGACTGCGACCGCGTTCGCTGAACTGCTTCCCACGGACCGGCCGCTGCAGGTACTGGACATTGGCAGCGGCACCGGATCGCTGCTGCGAGTGCTCGCGCGACTGCGCCCTGACAGTCATTTCACCGGAATCGAGAGCGCTCCGGCACCCTGGGCCCTGGGCTGGGTGCTGGGCCGGGGCCTTGCCAACCTCGAATGGCGCCGCGGCGACTTCTTTGCGCGCTCGTGGCAGGGACAGGACGTGGTGTATGCTTTCCTTTCCCCGGTGCCGATGTCCGCGGTGTGGCAGAAGGCAAACCGGGAAATGCCTGCGGGCAGCATGCTGGTCAGCAACAGCTTCGCAATTCCGGGCCATGACCCCGAGCGCGTCGTCGAAGTAGACGATCGCCGCAAAACGCGACTGCTCGTCTATCGCATCCAACCCGCGAAAGCGCGGAATTAGCCTGACGAAACGCCGCTTTTTCACGCCTGCCTTTGCTTGCAAACACGAAATAATGCAAGCGTACGGCAACCCCTTGCCTTGAGCTGAGGAATGGATTCATGGCTGAGATCATCTGCGTGATCGGCAACAAGGGCGGCACCGGCAAGACGACTCTCTCGCACATGCTGTGTCAGGGACTCGGACTGCTGGGACATCGCTCCGCCTGCGTGCTGACCGACACATCCCGCGAACCGCTCTCCCCCGAAGGGAGGCGCTATATCACGGCCGACGCCCGCACCCGCGACGCACTGACCAAAGTGGTCGACAAACTGCGCATGCTCGACGACTGGATCGGCATCATCGACGGCGGCGGCAACCGCACCGAGATGGACCGCAAACTCTATGCGCTTTCCGACATCGTGCTGCTGCCCTTTCGCGAATCACACGAGGACATCCGTACCGTGATCCGCGACCTGGAGATGTTTCCCCGCGCCTACGCAGTGCCCTCACAATGGCCAAGCAACGCCTGGCAGCGCGACGCCGCGGACCGCAACGTGGCGCACCTGATGAATACGTATCGGCACCGCATCCTGAATCCGGTGGGCGCGCTGTCGGCTTCAAAGCTGCTGCTGCAGAAGCAGGTACCCGACCAGCTTCCGACGCCGCTGGCCAACGCCTGTCGCGCGGTTGCACGTCAGGTGCTTGAAGTCCTTGAGATCGACGTCGGCAACGCCTGCGAAATGCGGGGTGAAACCGGGACGGCGGACCGGCTGCCCCCCGCCGAGATGCCGATGCGGCTCAATGTGACATCACGTCGCCCGCACTGAAGCACTGAATTCGCGCGTGGCCTGCTGAAGGCCGCTGCGCAGCGCACCCGGACCCGGACAGCGGTACGACGGGCGGCGATATCGCACTTGCGTCACAACCGAACGGACAGACTCAGAGACGGGTGCCGTGGCGCGAGATGACGACCAGCGCCTGAGCACGGTTGGAGACGCCCAACGCACGAAAAATCGCCGACATGTGCACCTTGACGGTGCCCTCCGAAAGCCCGAGGAGATCGGCGATTTCGCGATTGGTCTTGCCCTGGGCAAGCAGTTCGAGCACGCGGGTCTGCGCGGCGGTCAGCCCGAAACGCTCGCTGACTGGCGCACCTGAACGGCGTCCGGGGGCGCGATCGGTGGTATCCGGCGTGTGCACGCCACCGGCGAGCACCACCCTGACCGCCTGCAGCATCTCTTCGCCGGAACTGGACTTGGACACGAAGCCGGAAGCGCCGCCCTTGATGGCACGCCTGACCGAGGCTTCGTCATCCATCGCCGAAACCACAATGGCCGGCACGTCGGGGAAGCGCTTTGCGAGAACTGCCAGCAGGGAAAAGCCGTTCATGTCCGGCAGCATCAGGTCGATGACCGCCAGATCCCAGTCGGACGAAGCTTCCAGCTTCGCCAGCGCATCGTCCGCACCCTTGGCCTCAACGCATTCGACACCCTCCTGAAGACGCGACAGCGTCTGCGCTACGGCCTCACGCACAAGCGCGTGATCCTCAACGATGAGTATCTTGATCACAAAGGGCTCCATAAATCACTTTCATCGAGGCGGAAGATGCGCGGAGCATATCACAGCAGCACTGTCATTGGTTTTTCCTCCACCACTACAGCAGAAAACCGGCAAGAATCACCTCCGGGTACTCTGCGCACCATGACGTTAGTCATAAAATCCGGGCCATGAAAGTGCGAAACGTTCCGAAAGCGGTGCTGGCGCTCTCGCTGGTCTTGCGAATAATGCCTGCTCATGCGGCTGAAGGCGAGATCTCCGAATCGAACTTCCTCGGCGAACTTCCGATTGTCCTGTCCGCCTCCCGCCTGTCACAGCCTACGCGGGACGCACCGGGCGCGGTAACGGTCATCGATCGCGACATGATCCGGGCCTCCGGCGCACGCTCCATCCCGGAACTGCTGCGCCTCGTCCCGGGCTTCCAGGTCGGCGCCATCAATGGCCACCAGGCAGTCACAACCTATCATGGTCTCGCCGACAACGCGCCGCGCCGGATGCTGGTCCGGGTCGACGGCCGCTCGGCCTATGCCCCCTATGTCACCAGCGGCATCGAGTGGCAGAAACTGTCTGTCGATATCGACGACATCGACCGCATCGAGGTCTTCCGTGGCACCAACACCGTGGCCTATGGAAGCCAGGCTTTCATGGGCACAGTCAACATCATCACGCGCACGGCAGCGGAAACTCCACGCATGCGCCTGCGCATCGATCAGGGCGAAAACGGGATACAGGACCGGAACGTCAGTCTCGGCTATGCGACGGATGTGCTCGCAATGCGCCTGAACGCCGGACAGGAACAGGACAGGGGCCGGCCCGGACTCGCCGACAGCCACCGGCGGCAGAAAGCTGAATTACGCACAGAGCTGCAACTGGCACTGAATCAGCGCCTCGAGTTGCAGGCGGGAACGATCAGGCTGCGTGAGCAGATCGGCTACAGCGAACCCGCCACGACCGATCCGGTTCGAACCCAGCGAAGTGAGGTCAGCTTCGGCCAGATTCGCTGGAACTGGCAACAGGATGGCGGGGATGAGCTGAGCATCACGTACTCGCACCAGGAGGAATCGACGCGCGACGCCTACACGCTGACAGCGGCAGACGTGCCGCTGCTGGGGCTATTCCCGCCACTTGCGCATGTTGATATCATCTATGACAACGATATCATGCGAGATGACATAGAACTCGAGCACACTGTAAGCCTGACGCACGGCATACGCGGCCTGTGGGGCATGGGTTACCGTGAAGACAGGGTTCTGAGCCCCGGCATCTTCGCCCGCAACGATGCACTGTCGTACCGCTCGACCCGACTTTTTGGAAACCTCGAATGGCGCATCACCCCGGACCTTCTTGCGAATATCGGTGCAATGGCGGAGCGCAGCGGCACGGATGATTCCCAGATATCACCACGCATTGGCCTCAACTACCATCTCGGTAGCGGTCAGACCTTGCGCGTTGCCGCAGGCAAGGCCTACCGTAACCCGGTACCGTTCGAGCGCTATGCCGACATGCGCTTCAGCGAAGCGGTGACGAACACCTTGCTGCGTCACACCTTTCAGCCTGCACCGGATGTCGAGGCGGAACGCATGCGCTTTCGCGAACTGGGCTACCTTGGAGAGTTCAGCGCAATCAGGACAAGCATCGACCTCCGGCTCTTCGAAGAAAGGACGGATGGCCTGATCGAGTTCGAGAGTACCGACAGCCCGCTCAGCTCCTCACTCGAGGCTGGCCAGGCAAAGAACCTGGGGCGCGCTACCGTGCGCGGGGCGGAACTGGCAGTGCTCTGGCGCCCATCCGCAAGAACCTGGCTTGGCGTGAACTACAGCCGGATCGATATCGACAGCGCGAACGACCGGTATGTCCGCTCGGCCCCGCGTGCCAGCTGGTCGGTGCTGGCGGCCTGGAGCCCAAGCCCGCGATGGACGCTGAGCGCAAATCACCACCGAACCGGGAGCATGTCCTGGTACCGTAGCGCGTCGGATCAGCTGCCCGCCCATTACCGGACGGACATCCGGCTCGCCTACCGCTTCCAGCTTGGTCCGACGCGAAACGAGCTTGCGGTCACTGTCTCGGATGCCGGACCTCACGACGCAGACTATCTGCCCGACCAGAAATCGGGGCCCGTCTCGCACGCAAGCCTGCGCGTGGAGTTCTGATTTCCGATGCGACCTCCCGGCGTACTGCTCTGGCTGCTTGCCGCCGCGCTGATGCTGGGCGGCGGACATGTGCGCGCGGGAGGTGAGATTGCTGTCGTCATGCGCACGGCCGATGACGCGCATCGCGAGACCCTTGCAGCGATCAGGGACACCTTGCAGACCCCGCTGCCCGGTCTGCAGGTCAACGAGATCGATATTTCGGCGACCGCCAAGGCACGCCTTGCTGAGGCCAGCGTCATCGTCAGCCTCGGCTCGCATGCGGCACACGTCGTGGCCGACTGCCAGCTTTCCAAGCCGGTCATTCACAGCCTGTTGTCCGAAAGTGCATGGCAAAGCCTGCCCGCGCACCACTACGGCGCGGGACGTCCATCGGCGATCCTGCTGGATCAGCCCGCAACGCGCCAGGTGGCACTGCTAGAATTGGCCCTTCCCGACTGGCGGCGTGTCGCGCTGCTTGCCGGACCCCAGACAGGACCGACGCAACGACAATTGACGACTGCGGCAAAAGCCGCGCAGTTTGAGGTTAGAGAGGCTACCGTCAGTTCCGAGCGTGAGCTTTTTCCCGCGCTGCAGCGGGTGCTGCGAGAGCCGGCAGTCCTGATCGTCACCCCCGATTCACGCATTTTCAACGGCTATACCGTGCAGAACGTGCTCCTGACCGCCTACCGCCATCGTTCTCCCGTGCTTGGTTTTTCCGCCGCCTACGTGCGAGCCGGCGCATTGCTTGGCCTGTATTCGACACCAGCCCAGATCGGACAGCAGACGGCCGACATGATCCTGCGCCTGCTGGACGGCCAGTCCCTTCCCCCGACGCAAGTGCCGCAAGCGTTCGAGGTCGCGGTTAACACCAACGTCGCCCGCTCCCTCGGCATCTCGCTCGACAGTGCCCAGGCGCTGACCGCCGCCCTGGCCCGGCAGGAGGCAGGAGGCCGATGAACAAGCGCTGGGGCATCCGTGCACGGGTGATGCTGGCAGCCGTGCTGCCGGTACTCGTACTGGCGGTGGTTCTGACCGTGTATTCCACGCGCTCGCGTCTGGCCGACCTCGACGAAGCCCTGAGCGCACGTGGCCGGGCCGTCGCCCGTCAGCTGGCTGCGGCAAGCGAGTACGCGGTTTTCTCGGGCAACCGCGACGCGCTGCAGCAGATTACCAGTGCCGTGCTGTCCGAAGACGACATCGCTGGCATCAGCATCGTCAATAACGTCGGCGAGATTCTCGCCCGCAGCGGCATGCTCGACGGCCAGCTTCCACCCTTGCCGTCGAGCCCGGCGAGCGGTCCCCTGCGTCTGGTCAAGGGGCCGACCTTGCGTCTGATCGAGCCCATTCGTCCCAGCCGCCTTGAGCTCGACGACGGATTTGCGGCCATCACCCCTGGCGTAGCCGCTCAGTTGGGCGAAGAGCCGCTGGGCAGCGTAGTGGTGGAAATCTCGCTGCGCCGGCTGCAGCGTCAGCGCGACGATCTGCTCTGGACCAGCGCAGGCTCGGTGCTGCTGGTGATGATCGGGAGCATCCTGCTGGCGACACGACTCAGCCGGGGCGTCAGCGTGCCCATCCGCGAGGTGGCTGAAACCGTCACCCGCATCGGGCAGGGCCAACTCCAGGAGCGCGTTCCCGTCCTCGGCGGCGGCAGCCTCGCCACGCTGGCCGAAGGCGTCAATGAAATGGCGGCGCGCCTGGCCGGCGCGCACGACGAGCTGGTGCGCAAGGTCGAAGAGGCCACATCCGAGATGCGCGCACGCAAGGAAGAAGCAGAACGCGCCAATCTGGCCAAGTCACGCTTTCTGGCTGCGGCCAGTCACGACCTGCGTCAGCCGATGCACGCACTGGGCCTGTTCGTGTCGGAGCTTGCGCAGCACACACATGCGCCCGAGAGCCGGCGTCTCGTGCAGCGCATTGCCGCTTCCGCAGAGGCCATGGACAACCTGCTCGACAGTCTGCTCGACATCTCCAAGCTCGACGCCGGCGTGCTCCATCCCAATCCGCGGCCGTTTGCGCTTCAGCCCGTTCTCGAACGCATTGCCGCCGAGCAACGGCCGGCGGCCGAAGAGCGCGAACTGCGCCTGAAGGCGCGCCCGACAAGCTGCTGGACGTACACCGACCCGGTGCTGTTCGAGCGCATCATCACCAACCTCGTGAGCAATGCCATCCGCTATACGGCCAGCGGCAGCATTCTGATCGCCTGCCGCAAGCGCGGTGACAAGGTACGCATCGAGGTACGCGACAGCGGCGTGGGCATCCCTGCGGAATCGCATGACGCCATTTTTCAGGAGTTCATCCAGCTCGACAATGCGGAGCGTGCCCGGGTCAAGGGACTCGGACTTGGCCTTGCGATCGTGCGCCGGCTCGCGGCACTGCTGGGTCACGACCTCTCACTGCGCTCGACCCCTGGCATCGGATCGGTGTTTGCGATCGAGATGCAGTCCGCAGCCCCGGAGCACGAACTTGAACTGTCCGCTCAGGCCCGCACGCCGGGGGATCTGAAGGGGCTTCACGTCGCACTCGTGGACGACGACCCCCTCGCACGCGCCGGCATGGAAAGCCTGCTGCGTTCCTGGGGATGCAGGATGATGTCCGCCGAATCACCGGAAGTCCTGCTCAAGATGATGACGCTCAGCACCTCCCCACTCGATCTGATGGTCAGCGACTTCCGCCTGCACGGCGAGCACCACGGCATCGACGTCATCCATGCCGCACGCAGCAAACTCGGGCCGGGACTGCCCGCCATCCTCATCAGCGGAGACACCGGCGCCGAAACCCTGCGTCTCGCCCAGCAGGCGGGCATCCCCCTGCTGCACAAGCCCGTGCGACCGGCCCGCCTGCGCGCACTCATTCACCGGCTCATCGGCAACAACTAAGCTGCGTTAATACCAATGCTGCTGTGCGCCATGCGCTCACGCATACGCATCGGTTACCATGGAATAACGGCTCAACCGGGAGAACAAGAAATGTCAAACGATCAGGCAGCACAAGACCCGCTCGAATTCGTGCGTGGCATGTGGAGCAACATGGGTTTCAACCTGCCCGGAATGGTGACGCCGACGCTGGACGTTGACGAACTCGACAAGCGCATCGCCGACATGCGGGCGGTCGAGGGCTGGCTGAAGATGAACCTGAACATGCTGCAGATCTCGATCCAGGGGCTGGACATGCAGCGCGCAACCATCGCTGCAGTGAAGGCCATGAGCCAGCAGGCGCGCGAAAGCACTGACCCGGCATCCAGCGGCGAGAACAACCCCTTTGCCTCTGCCGCCGCGATGTGGCCGTGGAGCATGATGACCCAGGCCGCGCCGGAAAGCACCGAGACGGACGACAAGCCGGCAGAAAGCAAGCCTCGTACGCGGCGCAAGGCGGCTGAAAAGTAAGCTGCGTCCAGCTTCTGCCAGCAGCTTCAAATCACGCCTGCGTCTCGCAGGCGCCGGATTTCTTCGCTATCCAAACCCAGACCCGACAGCAACGCGTCGGTATCCGCGCCTGCGCCCGGCGCGGGTGACGGTGCGGGCGGCACATGGCCGGACAGTTTCACCGGCGGGCCGAACTGGCGCACACCGCCAACCTCCACAACCATGCCGCGTGCCTGTACCTGCGGGTTCGACAGGCTCTCCTCAAGGCGCAGCACCGGGGTCACGCAGCAATCGATCTGGTCGAACAGAGTGCTCCAGTCGTGCTGGCTGCGACCGCGAAAAATCACCGACAGTTCGTCGCGTGCAGCAGCGCCGGCCGCACCGGTATCGAGATGCGCGGGCTTGAGATCGGGCCTTCCCAGGGTGTCGCACAGCAAGTACCAGAACTTTTCCTCCAGCGCACCGACCGCCATGTGGCGACCATCTGCGGTTTCATACACGCCATAACACGGCACACCGCCCGTTAGCAGATCCTCTCCGCGCGGACGCACGGCACCCTGCGCCAAGACCTCGACCAGCGGAAAGATTGCGTGCGCGAGCGCGGCATCGGTCATTGCCACATCGACGTGACGGCCACGCCCGCTGCTGCGCGCGTCCAGCAGCGCAACCAGCATGCCGACCACGGCCGCCATCGTTCCCCCCAGCAGATCGCCGATCTGCAGATTGGAGATCGCCGGTGCGCCCCCGGCCACGCCAATCTGGTCGAGCACGCCGGCGTAGCCGATATAGTTGATATCGTGGCCCGCCCGGAGCGCATAGGGCCCGGTCTGCCCGTAACCCGTGATGCTGCAGAACACCAGACGCGGATTGATCTCTGCCAGTTGTGCGTAGCCGAGTCCAAGCTTGTCCATGACCCCGGGCCGAAAGCCCTCGACCACGGCATCGGCCGTCTCCACCAGGCGCAGGAACACGGCCCGGCCGGCCTCCTGTTTGAGATCGAGGCGCAAGCTCTGCTTGTTGCGATTGACCACCTGATAGAAATAGCTGCTGTCGCCGGCCATTGCACCCATCGTGCGGGCGTAATCGCCCGCACCGGTATCCTCGATCTTGATGACCTCGGCACCGTAATCCGCCAGATGCTGGGTTGCCAGCGGGCCGGGCAGAAGCCGGGTGAGGTCGAGGATGCGCAGGCCGGACAGAGGTTGAGTTTGCATGGCGGATCTCGGCTAAAGCGTAAACGGGAAGGGCCAGGGCAAGAGCCCGGGCGTCAAAAAAATCGGCCCGGCATCGCCGGGCCGAAGCTGCCCACACACAACACCGGGTGCAGTACTAGTCGTACTTGCGAATATCGTCGATGAGCTTGCCATCGTTGGCCAGACTGCCGGGCGCACAAAAGCTCACCTCACCGCGCAGCTTGGTCAGTTCGCGAATACTCGCAGCAATATTCGCCGCAAGCGTATCACCGCCAACCGTGCTCTCACAGTGCAGCGTCATGCGGTCGTTGAGCTCCGGATTGTCGACCACCAGGCGTCCACGACCGATCTCGGGATGGCGCCGGACAACATCAGCAATCTGCCCCGGGTGCACGAACATGCCCTTGACCTTGGTGGTCTGGTCCGCCCGCCCCATCCAGCCCTTGATGCGAACATTGGTGCGGCCGCAAGTGGACGTGCCAGGCATGATTGCCGACAGATCGCCAGTGCCGAAACGGATCAACGGATAGTCCGGATTGAAGGTCGTCACCACCACCTCGCCGACTTCGCCGTCTGGCACCGGGTCGCCGGTGCCGGGGCGAACGATTTCGAGCACGATGTCCTCACCGACCACCATGCCCTCGCCACCCGGCGTCTCGTATGCAATCAGCCCGATGTCGGCGGTAGCATAGGCCTGGCTGGCGCGAACGCCGCGCGCGGCAAAGGCGTCGCGGATGCTGGGCGGAAAGGCTTCACCCGAGACGAAGGCCTTGGTGAACGTGGGCTTCACCCCGATCTCATCAGCCTTGTCGAGCAGGATGCGCAGGAAAGACGGTGTCCCGACGTAGGCATTGGGCTGCAGGTCCGCCATTGCAGCAAGCTGCAGTTCCGTCTGTCCGACGCCAGCAGGAAACACGGTGCAGCCAAGCGCATGGGCCGCCGTCTCCATCATCGATCCCGCCGGGGTGAAGTGATAGGCGAAAGTATTGTGCACCAGGTCGCCTTCGCGAAAGCCTGCCGCATACAGTGCGCGTGCCAGCCGGTAATAGTCGGGGCGTGCGCCCTCCGGTTCGTACAGCGGCCCGGGAGACGAAAACACGCGCTTGCAGGCCGCGCCCCAGCGCACCGCGGAAAAACCGCCGAAGGGCCTGGCGCGCTTCTGCTGCTCGAGCAGTTCGGACTTGCGGATCACCGGCAGCCGGGCGAGCGCCTCGCGACTCGTCACCGTTGCGGGATCGATCCCCTTCAGGCTCGCCGCGAACGCCGGAGCGCTGGACTGTGCGTGAGCGATCTGCGCAGGCAGCCGCGCGAACAGGTCGCGCTCGCGCTCTGCTGGATCGCGAATCTCTCTGTCATCGTAATGGCTCATGCGTGGATCCTGAATATGAGTGAGCCCGGCGGCCTGACAAGGCGCGGCCGCAAGCGGGCGAAGGCATGGGGTCGGTTTGGCAGCGCTCAGCTGAGCCAGCGCTTGCGACGACGATAGTGTTTGACGTCACGGAAGCTCTTGCGTCCCTCGCCCGCGAGGCCAAGATAGAACTCCTTCACGTCCTCGTTGGTGGCGAGCTCGCTGGCAGCGCCTTCCATCACGATGCGGCCGTTCTCCATGATGTAGCCGAAGTCGGCATAACGCAGCGCGACCATGGTGTTCTGCTCGGCGAGCAGGAAGCTGACCTGCTCCTTGCTGTTGAGGTCCTTCACGATCTCGAAGATCTCTTCGACGATCTGCGGTGCCAGGCCCATTGACGGCTCATCGAGCAGAATCATTTCGGGCTTGGCCATCAGAGCACGACCGATTGCACACATCTGCTGTTCGCCGCCCGAGGTGTAACCGGCCTGCGACGAGCGTCGGGTCTTGAGCCGCGGGAAGTAGTGATAGACCTTCTCCAGGCTGTCCTTGAGCTCTGCACGCGAAATGCTGCGGGTGTAGGCACCGGTCAGCAGGTTCTCCTCGATGGTCAGGTGGCCGAAACAGTGACGGCCCTCCATCACCTGAATCACGCCACGCTTGACCAGATCGTTCGGTGTCATCTGGTCGACACGCTGGCCCTTGAACTCGATGCTGCCCTTGGTGACATCGCCGCGCTCTGCACCGAGCAGGTTCGAGATGGACTTCAGCGTGGTCGACTTGCCCGCGCCGTTGGCTCCGAGCAGGGCCACGATGCTGCCCTTCTCGACCTGCAGGGACACGCCCTTGAGCACGAGAATGACGTGATCGTAGATCACCTCGACGTTGTTGATGCTGAGGTAGGGCGCCGCGCTGGCGGCGTTTGCGGTGGCTGCATTAGTCATGGTTTTTGCCTTGTGTCTCCGTCCCACCTCCCCGGTCTTGCCGGCAGAGGGTCTGCAGGATGCTCGTACGAACCGTACAAACGCCCTGCAGACCCCCGCTTGCGCGGGGAGCCTGCAACCGCCAGGCTGCTGCCGGGCGGCTTCGTCTGCGTTCCAGGCCGCCATGCGGCCTGGATGCTTGTGCGACTTACATCTCCTTGGAGCAGTCGCGCGGGGTGATGCCCTTTTCCTTGGCGTAGGCCGCAGCCGACTCTTCGATCATGCCGCGCACCAGAGGCTTGTCAGCTTCGATCCAGTCGGTCACGACGTTCCACTTGGCGCCGTCCCACTGCTGGAACTTGACCTTGCCTGCGCCTTCATGATCCTTGCAGCTGATCTTGAGGTCAGGCATGAAGCCGGCGGCACCCAGTGCGGCGAGGCGCTTGGTGTCGAGGTTGAGGTGCTCGAAGCCCCAGCGCATCTGCTCGCCGGTCATCGGCTTGCCCTTGCCGAATTTTTCCTGCGCCGTGCGGATGGCTTCGACGGTGATGATGCCGTGCACCACACCACGGTTGTAGAGCACACTGCCAACGCGCTCCTTGTCTTCCATGTTGCCGGCGTTCTTGGCGTAGACGTTGGTCTGGATGTCCTTGATCACCGGATAGTTGGCACCTGCCACGTTGAAGCCGGCAGCCACGAAGCCCTTGGCTGCATCGCCCGCCGGGATCGCGTCCTCTTCGGAACCCGCCCACCACACGCCGATGACCTTGTCACGCGAATAGCCGGTCTTGGCTGCAGTGCGCAGTGCGGTCGCGTTCATCACGCCCCAGCCCCACAGGATCACGTAGTCGGGTTTCTGCTGGCGGATCTGCAGCCACTGGGCCTGCTGCTCGTTACCCGGGTGGGCAACGGCAACCTTCTGCACTTCGAAGCCATGCTTCTCGGCGAGCTTGTCCATGATGGCGTGCGATTCTTTGCCATAGGCCGAGTCGTGATACAGCAGACCAATCTTCTTGCCCTTGAGCTTGTCCATGCCACCGGCCTTGGTACCGATGTAGTTCACGATGGCCGAAGCCTGCGACCAGTAGGTCGTAACCATCGGGAAGACCCACGGGAACACGCTGCCGTCAGCAGCGTCGGTACGGCCGTAGCCGATGGTGACCATCGGAATCTTGTCCTGCTCGACCTTCTCCAGCACCGAGTAGGTGATACCGGTCGACAGCGGCTGGAACACCGAGTTACCGGTCGGCCCCTTGTTCTTCAGGCGCTCGTAGCACTCGACGCCACGGGCGTTGTTGTATTCGGTCTCGCATTCTTCCCAGGTCAGCTTGACGCCGTTTACGCCGCCGTCACGGGCGTTGACCATGGCCATGTAATCGATCCAGCCGCCATACAGCGAGGCGCCGTTCGAACCATAGGGGCCGACGCGATAGCTCGGCAGACCGATGAACTGTTCCTGCGCGGCGGCATAGCCGCTCACGAGCAGACCTGCGATGGCGGCGCCGATGAGTGCGGATTGCTTCAGTTTCATGAGTGTCTCCTCTCTTATGTGTGTGGTGCTGCTTGGTACTGCCTTGAAACCGACCGACGCGGCAGCGTCGGCCTGATGCTCGAAAATGCTCAGTGCGGGAATGGCCACAGGCGCAACTTGTCCTTGGCCAGGGTCCACAAACGCGCCAGGCCGTGCGGCTCGACGATCAGGAAGAAGATGATCAGTCCGCCGAAAACGATCAGCTCGAGGTTCGAGCCGAGGCCGGCCGGCAGGCTTCCCGCAAAAACCGAGTGCATGAAAACGTTGAGGAAGATCGGCAGCAGCACGATGAATGCGGCGCCCAGGAAGGAACCCAGAATCGAGCCCACGCCACCGATGATGATCATGAACAGGATCTTGAACGACAGGTCGAGGTTAAAACCTTCAGGCTCCACCGTCCCCAGATAAGTGTAGGCGTAGAGTGCGCCGGCCACACCGCAGTAGAACGACGACACCGCAAAGGCACTGAGCTTGGCGCGCATCGGGCGGATGCCGATCACCTCGGCTGCCACGTCCATGTCGCGCACCGCCATCCAGCGCCGACCTGTCGCAGACCTCACCAGATTCTTGGCCAGCAGCGCCAGCACGACGACGATGGCAAGCGTCAGCAGATACTTCAGGATCGGTGTATTGAAGGCGACGCCGAGGATATTCACTTCCTGTGCGGAGATGACGCCCGAGGACGAGTAGTTGGAGAACCACGAGAACTTCACCAGCGCCCAGACAATGAAGAACTGAGCCGCAAGCGTCGCCACCGCCAGATAGAAGCCCTTGATGCGCAGACTGGGCAGGCCAAACGCGACACCGACCAGTGCCGCACACAGACCGCCAAGGATCAGCGCCACGATGAAGGGCATGCCATCGATGCGCAGCATGAAGTTGTAGGCACCGAACGCACCAACCGCCATGAACGCGGCAGAGCCCAGCGACAGCTGTCCTGCATAGCCGGTGAGGATGTTGAGACCGATCGCGGCGAGCGAGAAGATCAGCACCGGAATCAGGATTGCCTGCAACCAGTACTCATTGGCAAACATCGGCACTGCAAGGAAGAAGATGGCGAGGATCACCATCATGCCGACCCTGTCCTGGCGGATCGGCAGGATCTGCTGATCCTCCTTGTAACTGGCCTTGAATTGGCCGGCTTCACGATAAAGCATGTGTTGTCTCCGAAAACCTTGTCGTTATGACAGCCTGCCTGGGCGCTTGCGGGCGCCGGCAGGCTTTCGCGGTCAGACCCTGTCGATGTGCTTCTCGCCGAACAGACCTTCCGGCCGCACCAGCAGGAAGAACAGCGCAAGCATGTAAGGGAACCAGCCCTCGATACCGCCGCCTACGAAGGGGCCGATATAGACTTCGGCCAGCTTCTCCGACGCGCCGATGATCAGACCGCCGACGATCGCCCCCGGCACCGACGTGAAACCGCCGAGGATCAGCACCGGCAAGGCCTTGAGCGCGGTGAAGGTGAGTGCAAACTGAACCCCGCTGCGAGCGCCCCAGATCAGGCCTGCGACCAGGGCAACAAAGCCCGCCACACCCCAGACGATTGCCCAGATGTGCTGCAGCGGAATACCGATCGACAAGGCGGCCTGGTGATCATCGGCCACGGCACGCAGGGCGCGTCCGACCTTGGTGTATTGGAAGAACAGTGCCAGTGCCGCCACCAGGATGCCCGCCAGAGCTGCCGCGAAGACGTCGAACTTGGACACGATCATGTCCGCGCTGTCGAGAATCCATTCAATCGGCTCGTCGGTGATGCCGAGGTCCAGGGCACGTACGTTGGCTCCCCAGATCGCCTGGGCGATGCCCTCGACGAGAAAGGTGAGGCCGATGGTGGCCATGAACAGGGTGATGTGTGGCTGGTTTACCAGCGGCCGCAGCACCACTTTTTCGGTCAGGATGCCGAGCAGGATCATCGAGGCCAGCGCAAGGATGAAGGCGAGCCAGAACACCACCGCGCTGCCCTCTTCCAGTCCGGTCCAGCCGGGCAGCAACTCCTGAAAGCCGACAAAGGTAAGCGCGGCAAAGAACACCATCGCCCCCTGGGCAAAGTTGAACACGCCCGAGGCCTTGTAGATCAGCACGAAGCCGAGGGCAACGAGGGCGTAGAGCACCCCCGAGAGCAGTCCGCCGATCAGCACTTCGAAAAAGAAACCCATTGTTGTCTCCTTGTCCTTCTTGTTCTGGCGGGCTCAGTGCGAGGTGCCGAGGTAGGCCGCGATCACATCCGCGTTGTTCTTGACTTCGTCCGGAGGGCCATCGCCAATCTTCTTGCCGTAATCGAGCACCACGACGCGGTCGGAGATGTCCATCACCACGCCCATGTCGTGCTCGATCAGCACAATGGTGGTGCCGAACTGATCATTGACGTCGAGAATGAAGCGGCACATGTCCTGCTTTTCCTCGACGTTCATGCCGGCCATCGGCTCATCGAGCAACAGCAGCGTGGGCTCGGCTGCCAGTGCGCGGCCCAGCTCGACCCGCTTCTGCAGGCCATAGGGGAGGCGCCCAACCGGCGTTTTGCGGATGCTCTGGATTTCGAGGAAGTCGATGACTTCCTCGACCTTCCTGCGGTGCTCGATCTCCTCACGCTGGGCCCGACCCCAGAACAGCGCATGCTCGAGCAGGTTGCACTTCATCTTCAGATTGCGCCCGGTCATGATGTTGTCGAGCACACTCATGCCCTTGAACAGCGCGATGTTCTGGAAGGTGCGGGCAATGCCCTGCGCCGCAGCGGTGTGCGGATCCATCTTCTGCCGTGGCTCACCACGGAAGAGGATGTTGCCCTTCTGCGGATGGTAGACGCCATTCATCACGTTCAGCATCGAGCTCTTGCCTGCCCCGTTGGGGCCGATGATCGAGCGGATCTCGTGCTCTCTCACATCGAAACTGATATCGGTCAGCGCGTTCACCCCGCCGAAGCTCAGCGAGATGTGCTGCAGATCGAGAATCACTTCTCCGATCCGGCGACCGTCCCCAGTCGTAGCGTCCTGCGCCATGTCATTCATCATCATCCCTGTCTCCTCAAGCGGCCTGCTTCGCGGCCTGCGGCGTGAAGGTTTTCACCTCCTCGATGCGCAGGTCGGCACTGACCTTGCCGGTGCGACCGTCTTCGTACTTCACCTGGGTCTCGATGTACTGCGACTTCTTGCCGGCATAGAGGCCATCGACCAGCACCTGATAGCGCTCCGCCACGAAGTTGCGGCGTACCTTGCGCGTACGCGTCAGCTCGCCGTCGTCGGCATCGAGCTCCTTGTGCAGAATGAGGAAACGCTTGATCTGCGAGCCGCTCATCTTGGGATCGGCCGCGAGGTCGGCATTCACTGCCTCAATGCCCTCCCTGATCAGCTCGTACACCGCGTCCTGAGAGGCCAGATCGGTGTAGCCGGAATAGCCCATGCCTTTTCTTTCGGCCCAGTTGCCGACGGCTTCGAGGTCGATGTTGATGAAGGCGGTGACGAAATCGCGACCGTTGCCGAAGGTGACGGCTTCCTTGATGTGCTGGAAGAACTTGAGCTTGTTCTCGACGTAGTTCGGGGCAAACATCGAACCGTCGTTGAGCTTGCCCACGTCCTTGGCGCGATCGATGATCTTCAGATGGCCGTCTTCATCGAAGAAACCTGCATCGCCGGTCATGAAGTAGCCATCGGCATTGATCGACTCGGCCGTGGCATCAGGGCGCTTGTAATAGGTCTTGAGCAGCATCGGCCCCTTGACCAGAATCTCGCCGTTGTCGGCGAGCTTCACCTCGACGAAGGGTGCCGGCTTGCCGACGGAGTCGAGCTTGATCTCGCCGTCGGGCTGCAGACAGACATAGGCGCAGGTTTCGGTCTGGCCGTAGAGCTGCTTCAGGTTCACACCGATCGAACGATAGAAGCGGAAAAGGTCGGGGCCGATGGCTGCACCTGCGGTGTAGGCCACGCGGATGCGGCTGAAGCCGAGCACGTTCTTCAACGGACCGTACACCATCAGATTGCCGAGCCAGTACTGGAAGCGGTCGCCCGCGGAGACCTGCTTGCCGTCGAGGATGTCCGCACCGCAGCGGCGGGAGACTTCCATGAAGTGATGGAAGATCTTGCGCTTGAAAGCGCCCGCATCCTCCATCCGGATCATGACCTGGGTGAGCAGGTTCTCGAACACGCGCGGCGGGGCAAAGTAGTAAGTGGGCCCGATCTCGCGCAAGTCGGTCATCACCGTTTCGCCCGATTCCGGGCAGTTGATGGTGAAACCGGCCAGCATGGCCTGGGCAAACGAGAACAGGTGATCACCCACCCACGCCATCGGCAGGTAGGACAGGATGTCTTCCTGATCGGTCAGCTTGTCGAACTGCACACCGCCACGGGCGGCAGCAATGAAGGCGCCGTGGGTCTGACACACGCCCTTGGGCTTGCCGGTGGTCCCGGAGGTGTAGAGCATGATGGAGATGTCGTCCGACGCCCCCTTGGCCACTTCGCCATCGAGGAAGTCGCTCTGGTTGCGGTCGTGGATGCGACCCATCTCCTGCAACTCGTCCAGCCCCATCAGCAGGGTCTGGGTGTAGTGACGCATGCCGCGCGCATCGTCGTAGATCACGCGCTCGAGCAGCGGCACCTCGGGCTGGATCTCGAGCATTTTGTCGACCTGCTCCTGATCCTCGACCACCGCGAAGCGGATCTCGGCATCCTGGAGCACGTAGGCCATTTCCTGTGCCACCGCATCCTGGTAAAGCATCACGGGAATACCGCCGAGGCACTGGCAGGCTGCGACCGACCAGTACAGACGCGGACGGTTGTCGCCGATGATGGCAAGACGGTCGCCACGCTTGAAACCGAGCTCGGCGAGACCGCAGGCAATCGCCCTGACACTCTCTGCCACTTGCGCCCAGGTGTAGGTTTGCCAGATGCCATACGCCTTTTCCCGCATCGCCGGCCGGTTCGGCCTGAGCTTTGCGTGCTGCATCAGCAGCCGTGGAAACGTGTCGAGCCCCGTCTGCCCGTGAGTATCGGACATGCCCATCCTCCTTCGGTTGATCCTGCCTGTCTCCGCACCCGGAATTCGCAGCGTTTCCGCTTGCCCGGATGTGGCGCACTGTTGGCGCCTTGGTCTTTTGTCAGGTCTTAGTGTCGCAGGGCATGTTTGCGCAACTGTTTGCGCAATGTACTGAATTGTTGCAGTTGGCAGAAATCTGCATTCACATGAAGCGCGCCGCGAAAACTGGTGCAGGTTTGGCTGAATAATTACGCGAAAGGCAGGTTGTGCACACTGCAAACGAATTGCTACGCGTAAAACAGTATCAGCAGTTCAGACCCAGCAGACGGGCTGTTCTTGCAGCCATGACACCGCTCCTGTGTGCGGGCACCACGAGCCGTAGAGCCGCCGGCTTGTCGCCCCCCACGACCTCGTCTGAGGCGTGCCACTCGATCCGTCCGGCGTTACCGGCGCACGATACGTTGTCGTCCCGAGACCGTCTCCGGTATGCGTCAGAAGAGCCAGTCCAAGCACCTGGGCGCTGTATCGAATCATGTTGATCTCGCGCGCGTAATCCACAGCGCCGTCCTGATACAGCACCCGCGCTGATCCAAATGGAAACCCGGCAAACCAGTCACCTGCGGCGGGCTGGGGGAAGGCATCAAGCCGGGCCGAGTCATCCCTCAGCATTGACGGGGGAACAGGGTCTATCGTCTCAGACCCGGAGAAAGACACCCCGCCAAAGCTACCTGACCACGATGCTGTGACCGTATTGAACGCAGGAGAAAGCCCCCACTGCTCGGTCGCAGACATCGACGCACTGCCAGACTCCGACCAGACCTCTACACCATCAACAGTCAGAGACGCCGACACCGACGCAGTCGCCGACCGCGAGCGCTCGGCCACAGTCGGGAACGACGAAAGCAGCACGGGCGCGGTCATCTCCAGCCACCGCGAGCGCTCCATAGACAGCTTGCACTCAGACCAGCCGCCACCAGGCTTTGCCATGATCGAGACGATGCTCGACCTCGATCCCGACGCGCTGCGATTGTGGGTGCGGGGATGAACCGAGAACCCGTAATACGGCTCGGTCACCCCCGGAGGCGGATACGGATCACCCGGGTTTTCGATGTATGCCATGCTCGACGTGCCGCCGTTCCAATACACCTCGACGACGCCATACTGGAGCCCATCCGTCAGCCCGTCGGTATCCCATGCATCGCCGGTCGCGATGATCGTCTGAGCCCGGGTGCGCAGCACCGACAGCGACACGGACGCAGCACCACCGAGGCCGGTTATCGACAGTTCAAGCCAGCCCAGCGCGTAGTGAACATGGTTATCGATCACTGGCGATCCGGGGGCCATCGCTGTGCGCGGGGTCGGGTGCAGCATGAATGCCGCAGCCTGGCCCTGTGGCTGCACTGCCCACAGCGACACCCAGCCCTGAGTCTGACTGACACCGCCGAACGTCGCATCTGGCGTCGCCTGGCCGACGTCAGACAGAGATACCGAATACGTGTAGATCTCTGCGGGTCGGCCGAAATCCCCGAACCGCTCCAGCGTCACAGAGAACAGCAGACCGGATGCCCACGTCTGGTATGCGGTGGTCAGCGAGCCGGTTTTAACCAGCCACCGGTCGCCCGCGCTATCAATATAGATCCAGCCATCCAGCGGCACGCCGTAGAGCTGCATGCGACTTCCTGACAGCATCGCGACGTCGCGCCACTGGTGGCCATGCGATGCGTAGATGGCGTCCTGCAGCGGCGTGCTCGACAGCGTTGGCGCGGAGGGGTGACGCACCATGTGCGTCGCCCCGGCGAGATCCGGCCACGCGCCGAACGGCTGCGGGTACGTAATAGCGGCCCCGGTCGGGAGCGTGAGCGAGCCACCGGTGACAAGGCCATGGTAGGGCGACCCGAACACGCCAAGCTTTGCCAGCGGGTGCTGCGGGAGGATGCCGCCTTTATCCATCAGACTGGATCATCAAAAGTTGCAGGAGTCCCGCCGACAAGATCGACGGACTTGATCGGCCCCGCATAGACGACCAGCAGCCCGTCAGACGACACAGCCACGGGACGCTCTGTCCAATACTGCCGCAGCGTGTAGTCGGACTCCTCGAACACCAGCGTTGCGCCGGCCGTCGCGGCTGACGACGGGCGGCCGGTAGAACGCTGGCCTGGGCGGCCACCCTGGGCCGGGGCGGGGTCAAATGCCTTCCAGCCTTTCTGCTCATCCTTGAGCTTGTCGAGCGCTTCCTTGAATGTTCTCGACGACATATCAGGCCTCGATATACGCGTTGGTCGTGAGACTGAGATCGGAATACAGCCCCTCAGCCAGCGAACCGCGCAGCGTTCGGACATAGACCCGCACGCTGTTTGCAGCGCCGCCCGACAGAGTGGTTCCAATCACGAGCGGCGCACCGGCCACCGCAGAGTCGAGCCCGCTATAGGAAAGCGCCAGCTTGATGGCAGTGGCAGCAATACCGCCTCCAGCAGCATCCACCACGCTGACCTCGATCGCATCCACGCCGGGATCGGACGCGGCCTGCAGCGTCGTGCCAATGTCAGGCGAGCCGAACACCACAAACCGGTCTGCGCTCGCGCCATCGGTAGCCACTGCGGCCCCGCCTGCAGCCAGCGCCGTCAGGCCATCATCAGAATAAAACGCCCAGTTTCCAGCCATCAGAGCATCTCCAGTATGTCAGTCGGCACATCCACGGCGAACGACTTGCTCGCCTCAAGCGTGCGGGGGTCACGATCTTCAGCCGCGAGCGCCGGCGAAAGTACTTCGAACTTGTCGGGATAGTAGTTGTATGCAGGATCGGCGCCGCCCTCGTAGTTTGTGCAGAAGCCGATCATTGTTGCGTCGTCAAACGGAGGCGCACCGAACCGATTTCCGATAAACGTGCCGATCTCGAAAGAAAATGCGCTCAGCGGCGGGGTGTAGTTATCGACGGGGGCAAAAGGCAGTGCCCACGATGGCTGCGCCGCGCTTGCGTTGCCCGGCAACCCGACAGCCAGCGTCAGCTCAGACGCCGCGCGGCCTGTGGCCACGTTGAGGGTGTGAATAATCTCGTCGACATCGCCAGATGCCCGCAGCGTGTAGTGCTCGACCGTCACACGCGTGTCGAGCCAGATATCAGGCCGACACGGGATCGTGAACGTCACCGAGCCTGATCTAGACGCTGAATAGAGCGACACCCACGCCCTATCGAGCAGGGTGAGCAATACCTGGTCGCGCGCCGCGTCGTCGTATCCCGCAGGCTTCCAGTCCAGTGTTGCATCGCCCACGCCGGATGCGCCCGGAATCGCCGGCTCCACGCTAGGGTCTGATCCCCAGTTTGGCTGGTCGAACGTCGCTTCGAGCGTGGCTCCAATCTCCTCCGCTACCGCCGTCCCGAGTTGCGACTCAAGACCGCCCCACACGACCGACAGCGACCAGTCCTCTGTGATTGTCTGCTGCCACTGCGTCGAGTAGCGACCACGGACAGACAGGACAAACTCCGCCGCATCCTGACCATCGATCGTGTAGAAACCATCTGTCACCGTGGGGCCAATCAGATAACTACGTGCGACCGGATGCTCAATCTGAAGCGACCCCTCGAGCGCCCATCCAGCGGGGGACGACAGCGCGCCCTCGACCATCGAGATCTTCAACCAGCTTACGCCCGGATAGTTCAGCGTGGCCGTCTTGCGCGGGCGATACAGCCACATGTCCTGCGCGTAATATGCCTCGACGCCGCGCCAGCGCAGGCGCGTGAATCGGTACTGCATGCGCACATCCACACGCGTGCGCAGCGATGATCGACTCGGCAGCGACACGGACACCGATCCGCCATCAACATCCGCCGTCCGTACAGTCACCATGCGAGACGTGTCACGCCACGGAAGGATGCGCGGTTGCTGCCACACGTCGAGTGCCCACGATGCGGGCACCGACTTGATGCGCTCACCCAAGTACGCGAAGTTGTCCTCCGGTTCTCCGGAGACTGCGACGTGGAAGCGCCCGCCAACCATCCCAGCGATCGCATCGCGCGACGTGTTTGCCCAGATCTCCTGCGCCTGGTCGTGACACGTGCAAGTGATTTTCCCTGTCAGCAAATCAACAGAAGGCGTCTCAACCACGCCGGTAAACATGCGCTGCATATTCACCCCGCCCACTTGCGAGAAGGCGATCACGACCGGGCGGCCGATCAGGTCAAGTGGCTGCATGGTTGATGCCGGAAGCAGTGTGAACGTTGCGACAGCAGCGGCATTCCGGAGCCTGCGGACAGTGATCTCGCCCTCGATGCGGGCAGACACATCAACCCCATCGAGATGCACCACATGCTCCCACTCGCCAGAGGGCGCCGCGGCCCACGATGCCGCGCCATTCAATCCGCCCAAAACAGCGCCATCTACCACACGCACCGGCCATTGCAGCGTCGATACCGCCGGCGTAGCCACGCGCACGGGCCATGCGAGCGTTACTCGCCGCTCCACGGCAGCGGTCACCGTTACCGGCCACGACAGCGTTGCGACATTCGGCAGTGCTGCGCTTCCAGACGGCCCCGCGGCAATTGCTACTGCACCGATCGATGATGCGCCGATGGTCATCGATTACATCCTGATCGCGCCGATCATCACGCCGGACCACCGCCAATCCTGTCCGGCCACGCCCGTGCAGGCGACTTGCACCTTGTCCGGCGCCGCTGCCGTGATTGTGGCGCTGACAGTGACGCCAGACGTTTTGCCGACCTCTGTCACTGTCGGCGTTCCGACGATCTCGGCATTGCCGGATGCCACGCGCCGCACGCATGCCGTGATCTCAGCCGCGTATGCCGCGGCGTCGCTGTCGCGGCTCCCTACAACCAGGGCGCGCACGACGATCGTGCTGTAGGCAGGGATCTGCAGCGGGTCACCCCATCCGCGCGCGCCCTCGAGGGGCAAGGTCTCGAGCCCGCTGGTTTCGTTCTGCCCGGACCATCGAAAAGACCAGCCGAACGCCTCTTGATACGTCGAGAATGTCTCCGATCGCACTCCGACTGCGACTCCGCCCTCGTGCTGCGTCAGCGCCTGCATGCCGATCGCCACTGCGTTCTCGCCCTGCACATCTCCACCCAGGCACGCGATCGAATTCACGCCGCTGGCCTGCGACTGCGCCTGCCGGTTGATCACCGGCATCGCACTACCTGGAATCACAAGTGCAATGGCCACCGTACCGGAGAACTCACCCGAAAACCCAGAACTGCGGGTGAGCGCAAAGAGCCGCGTCAGCGAGCTGCCGTCGTAGGACGCGATTCCGACCTCGAATTGCGTACCGTCGGCATTTACTGCTCGATAGTAGACCTCCGACCCGGTGCCGACGTCGTACCCGAACGCGTTGCGACCACTCAGCGCCCCCGTGAGCGTAAATACCTCTGATGCGTAGGTCGCGGTTTCCTCGACCATATCTCTGTAGATCATCACACCTCCTCAGCTTGCAAATCCCACCCCGAGATGCACTCCTGCGCATCGAATCGCTCGGTCGGCCCATCACTCAGCACCGTCAGCAGTGGGTAGTAGTAGACGAGATACGCCGATGCGCCCGCAATCACGTCCAGCGTCGCCACGTCACCCGCTACAGACACGGGCGTCGCGCGCAGCTTGCGGCCATCGTCGACGACCGCCAGTGCATACGGGGCCGCGTCGGATCGGCGCGCCGCAGGCAATGTGATGACTGGGCTCACGGATTGAATTGATCGCGGCTCCACGCACCCGAGTACGACCGGCAGATCCCAGTTGATCGCGGCGGTACCGGGCGGGATCAGCCCCGACGCACTCAGCGTGGTTGCCAGCTTGCGCCAGCGGGCCTGACGAATTGCCGTGCCGGCCCCCAAGCGCATTGTCGAAAACCCGCCGATGGGCGAGTACTCCTGCACGATCTTTCCAACCGCATGCGCTGGCAGCACAAGGCCGTTGATCGTCAGATCCGGTTGTTTGCGTGACATCAACGCCTCCCCACCTGCAGCGCAGCCAGCTGCAGCTGCTGTTGCAGATCGTCATGCACTTCCTGGCTCGTCTGGATTGGATACTTCCCCACACCAGGTATCACCAGTGTCGAGCCCACTAACGGCCGCTGAGATGCTGCTAGGGAAGCAGCAACAGCTGGCATCGAAACCCCGGCCAGCGCGGACGAGGCGCCGCCAATCTCGCCCCCATACGCATACCGCGGCACACGGCGCTGCAGCAGGTCGCGCATGAAGTCCGCCCCGTAGTGCTGCACTGTGGGGATATCCACCACCCACTCCCCAGGCGTGCCCATGTACAACTGGTTGTCGCTGCGGATGCCCTTTGCGATGCCGGGAAGCGGGCCGCCGTAGGCGCGGGCGGGGATGTCCGCCGTTGTCACCGTAGCGCCATCCGGCACCGTCCCTTTCTGCACGACGGTCACCGTCACCGTCTTGTCCTTGATCTCGTTTATCTGGGCCTGCAGCGCAGTGATCGTGGCCTGTGCCTCGGCGGTGTCCGCGTCGATCTTCACTTGCTTGATCTTCTGCAGCTCGGCCTCGATCTCGCGGATCTTCGCCAGCTGGGCGTCAGCGGTCTGTTCGAACTCAGCCTGCTCCTGCTGCTTGATCTTGGCCTGTGCCTCGATCGCGGCCTTTTCCGTCGCGCCGATCTGCTCGAGCATGCGCGCGGCGGTGCCATCGTCCTGCACCTTTCCGGCGTACTCAGCAGCCTCCTTCGACAGGTCCAGCGCCTTCTGTGCGTATGCCTGCGCCTCTTTCGCCCGGCCGTCGATTGCTGCGTTCTGAGCGAACGTGGCCTGGGTGGAAGCGGCGTCTGTCAGTTCGGTAGCACGGCTGGTGTTTTTCGCCTCCGCCTCATCCGGGGTCAGGCTCTTGTCGCGACGGTCTTGCGCCTGCTTGCTGCGGCTGCTCTGGGCATCTGCAGCCTTCTGCAACAGTGCCGCGGCGTCATCTCCGGCTTTCTGAGCACCTTGCCGCGCAGCCTCCCATGCTTTCAGCAGCGCGTCGCGCAATGTCTCGGCGTTCTTGATCTGCGCCTTGGTGCGCTCGCTGTCCGCCTGCTCGATGGTCTTGTTCGTCTCGACGATCTCACCCGCGGCCAGCTTTGCCAGGCGAACACGCTCTGAAGCCAAATTCGCCTCCAGCGCCTTCAGGCGATCGACCTGCTGCTTGGCTTCACTTTCTTCCCGTGCCGCTGCCGCCTGGCGCTCGCGCTCTGGGGCTGCGTCGAGCTGGCGATCGATTCGGGCTGAGAACTGAGGGCGCATCAGGATAGCGGCGGTATCCTCTGCAACCGCGTCATATATCGCCTTCGCTTCCTTAAAGTTTAGTTTCGCGGCCTCGACTGCAGCAGCAGAGTAGCCCCCGATCTTCACGCCGATCACTTCTACTACCCGCGCAACACCGTCGAGAATATCGACCATGAACGCAACAGCACGCGCACCCCGGGTGGCCCACGTTTCAAGCCCGCCACCGTCGACCAGCTTGCCCTGCTCTTTGTACGACTCCAAAAAGGCTTGCGCCAGAAGATCAAGCGCCGGCACCGCTGCCATGCCGATCTCTTGCGATACACCGCGCATTGCCGTCTGCAGCCGCACCAGGTCGTCGTTAAACTGCGCAGCCTTGGCTGCGGCCTCGGCGGAGATGGTCTTGCCGAAGCGGTCCGACTCGTCCGCCAACTGCTTCAGCCCCTCGCGCCCGTTGTTGAGCGTCGGGATCAGCGCCAGCCCGGAGCGCGAGAACAGATCCACCGCCAGCGCGGTTTTCTCGGCACCGTCGGGCATGGACTTGAACCGCTCCGCGATGTCGTAGAACACTTCATCGACACCGCGCAGGCTACCGTCCGCGTTCTTGATCGAGATCCCCAGCGCCTTGAACATCGCGCTGCTGTCCTTGCCGCCCTCCGCAGCGTCCTGCATGCGCTCGGACAGCCCCTTGAACCCCATCTCAAGGTCGGCATTGGTCGCGTCGGACAGGCTCGCCGCATACGCCAGGCGCGACAGCGATTCGGTGCTGATACCGGTGCGCTGGCTCAACTTGCCCATCTCGTCCGCTGCGGTTGCCGCCGATGTGGCCACGGCCACCAGACCGCCCGCGATGCCTACACCGCCGATCCCGAGGAACCCGGCCAGCTTGCCCAGCCCTGCGCCCAGCGACGACACGGCCCCACCGAGGCCCGACATCGAGCCGCGCAGCTTGGCAAACGTCCCGTCGGCCTTAGCTGCCGGCGCCTCCATTGCGCGGATCTCTGCCGCCAACTTCTTGAACTGCGGACCGGCCTTGCCGCCTTCGTTCGCCAGCCGATCCAGCTCGGACGCCAGCTGGCCGACAAGCTCGGCCTTGGGCGTTTCGGTGGTGATCTTCAGGGCAATCTTGCGGTCGGTCATGAGCGGGTCACTTCTTTTTCAGGGCATGCACGGCGGCCAGGTAGGTGCGCCAGGGGTAGTGCCATGCGGTGGCATGGCCGCTGCAGATCAGATGAGCGACGCTGTTTTCGAGGCTTTCGAGTTGCTGCTCGGCTGATTGCGCCCCGCCTCGAGGCGCCCGAGCATGGCGAAAAAATGCGCGTTGATCGCTTTCACACGGTCCCACAGGTGCGCCAGCTCGCTCGGTGTGTAGGCCTCGGCCCCATCCGGGTTCAGGTCTGTGAAGTGGGCCAGGTCAGCCACGCTGCCCTGCTCGAGCAGCGCGGCCGACATCCAGTCGGTGGTGGGGTTCTCGGCGGCGTGCACGAGCCACTGGCGCAGCTGCGCCAGTGTCAGCTCGTGGATCTCGACATAGCGGGTGGTGTCGCCCTTCTCGAACGGCACCACTTCATGCGCTGCGATCTGCATCTCAGTCCAGGATCACGGCGCGGCCGAACAGGCCGAACTCATCATCCACCGCCTTGCTGGTGTCGCTCAGCACCGTTGCAGACAGCACCACTTCGCCGCGCGACTCGTTGATCAGCTGCATGGATGCCGGGGAGGTCTGCAGGCGATACCACTCGTACACCATCCGCGGCTTCGTGCCGAGCGTGTTGATGCCATTGAAGCGGCCCCACCATTCGCGCTGCGTATCGGTGAGCATCTTCACGTAAGTGATATCGGTGCCCGGCGTAAAGCTCTTGGTCAGCGGCCCGACGAACGGCCCGCCGGTGCTCAGGTCGATGATGTCGATCGTGCCGGTCTTCGGATCGATCGTGTAGTTGACGTCCACGGTGAGCGTCTTCGGCGTGCTGGGCGTGCTGTCCTTGATCACCGCCGATGCCACGTCGAACGCACCGAGCAGCAGCCGCTGACCGACCTCCGGAGTCGTTACCAGAAGCTCGTCCGCGACTGCGGCTGTATCCTGCAGGTGCGTCTGGCCGCCCAGCAGCAGCTCCAGCTGCGCCGTGTTGACCTTGTGCAGTGTCAGGCTCAAGGCGCCCTCGGTGCCCTGGTCGATCACCAGGTCGATACCGCGCGCACCGGACGTGTTTTCCTTGAACTTCTCAACAGTCGGGGTTGCGCTGAACTCTGCGGCCGAACACTCGCCGATCATCCGGCCGGGGCCGGGCAGGCCACTGACGATTTCATGCAAGCTGAACTCGCCCTGCAGTGAAAAATACTTGAGGACTTCACCGTTCATTTCTCTTCTCCATCGGGATCAACAACAGTGCCCGTGGCGATCAGCCAGCGGACGGTTTCGGCATCCATGCCAAGGTCGGCGGGGTGGATCACCTCGCCAGCGGGATACGTTTTGCCGCGGTGGCGCACGCGTGTCGCCAGCTCCAACTCGGCAGGCAGCGCGCTTTCAGCGGCTGCGGTGGTTTTGCGGGTCATGATTCCTCCCAGGTCTCGGTGGTCAGGGTCAGGTCTGCGGCGTGGCACAGGACACCGGCAAACATCACAGGGCCAGCGCCGGTCAGCTGCGCGCCAATCTCGCCGTCGGGCGTCAGCGTGCTCGTGACTGCGCCGCCCAGCGTGGCGTCATCCTCAAATGCCCGGCGGATCGAATCCACCAGGGCATCGAACTCCAGCTCGGATTGCGTTGAATCCTGCAGCGCCATCACCCCGCGAATCAGCCACGTGGTGAATACCCGGCGGCCGTCCATACCGTCGCGCTCCACGCGAAACGAAAGCCGGCGCACATACCAGCCGCGCAGCTGCTCGGTTCCTGCACCGGTCTGCACCACATAGAGGGCGCGCAGCTCCGGGTGCTTGGCGGCATAGCGTTCATACGCATGCACCACGCCGATGCCCGGCACTGCATTCAGCAGGCCAACAATGGCCGCGCGCGTGGTCTCGGTGGTCTCGGCCATCAGGCTGCACCTCCTGCAATGCGGCGCTCAATGCGGCTCACGCACTCGCTGAAACCGGCCGTGATCTGTGCCTGGTTGGCGTCCCAGGCATTCGCGAACATGAAGTGCCCGGTGATGCCCACACGGGCGATCTTGCGGGCAATGCCCCATGCCGCGCGGTAGGCCTCTTTGCCGGTGGCGCCCAGCTTCTGCCGGGCCCACTGTGCCAGCGGCTCAATCGGCGGCATGTGGGGCTTGGTGCCCAGCTCAACCGGCACGGCGTATGAGAGCGATGTGCCCACCACGCCCTCGAACCCGATGCCGTCAATCGGTCGCACGTTGCCGATGATGCTGGTGCGCAGCGTGCCGTGCGTTGTTGGTGTGCGGTCCTGCACCTCGGCCTGCAAGTGCAGCGTTGCCGTGGTCACAAAGCGGCGCAGCTCGTCGGCCACAATCTCGGGCGCTTGGCGAATTGCAAGCGCCAGCTTTGCAACATCGGTCATGTCCGGGCCAATGGTCTGCACGCTCAGCCCCTCCGGTACAGACGGCCGCGGCCGGTGGTGCTCGGCAGCTCCATATCCACCACCACGCCCGCGGCCTCCATGCGCGGCTGCTCCACGCCCTGGGCGTTGATCTCGATCCCCAGCGTAGTGAAGTAGCGGTTGCGGTAGCTCTTGGCGCGTGCGGCCCATTCCCGGGCCGGGTGGCTGCGGTCGACGCTGTCTGCTGAGATGGTGGAGTCCGACGAATTCGCATGCACCGTGGCCACTTGCTCGGCCAGCAGGCTTGCGGCGTAGCACGCAACCGCCTCGAGGTGGTCTGCGGGGATCGTGTCGTCGGTGTCGGTGAGCAGATGCAGGCCTGAGTACGCAACGCGCGCGGTCGTGCCCGGCGTGACCGCACTGACCAGCCCGATCTGCTCGCCCAGCGGCGTGCGGTAGATGTACCAGCAGGCGGAATCCAGCGGCACCGGCGGCGTCACTACCGGGCATTCGACAGTGCGCAAATCGCTTGCGCCCTGTGCCCATGCAGTGGGCAGCGGGATCTGCACACCGTCTGCCACCACCACGTCTTCCACCAGCTCGCGCGGTCGGTCTTTGCTGTAGCGGGCGAGCGCCAAGCCAACCGCGCGATCGCGCTGGGCGGGGGTTACCCACTGCGCGGCATCGCGCACCAGGTCATCAACGATTTCGAGAAAATCAGCAAGCACGGCGGCGGCTCCATCGGGTTAGCCGACATGGTGCCGCGCGCGCGCGAGTGCGCTACTTCAAAGGGTTTTTGCGTTTTCGGGGTCGGGCGTTCAGGCTTACCGGTGAGCTGCTTCGAGCGCTGACTCGAGGCGCTTTTGCGCGGACTTCCACTTGCCGGATTCGATGGCCTTCACCAGCCTGGCCGCCGCCGCTTCGACGCGCTGCAGGCGGGCAAGCTTCGCCTCGAGCGTGCCCACCTGCTCTGTGAGCCTCTGGTACTCAACTGTATCGCGCACACCGTACATCGCTGCCTCCGTCGGTGGTGGGTTGATCCAGCGCACAGGCTGGTCGAAAAATGGATCGATCCGAAGCGCTCGCTCTGCCAGATATGCCGGATGATCGGGGCCGTAGGGCTCGTCCATTTCGTCGCCTGATAGGTGCCGCGTTATCCTGGAGCCTGCCGGGCCAGAACATGATCCCCGTGCAACAGGGGGTTAAACCGCATGGCCGATTGATTTGATAACGCCGGTCAGCACCGTTTGCATATTGATCGAGGCATACTCGTAGCCGGCCTGATTCGGGTGATTGTTGTCAGTCGTGTAAGTAGGCGCGTATCGCTCCGGTGTAGCCCCGTCACCAAGGCCGGCAACAGCATGCGCATACCAGCGCAGCGCAGATGGGGACGCCATTGCAGCCGCGCCAGCATTAAGCGCTTTCCGCAGGTCGTCTGCGCTAGCATTCCACGAATATGACGTATTCGGAGCCTGTGCGGACAGGATTACTGCTGCGCCAGCAGCACGAGACGCGCTAATCGCAGCGTGCATGTTGAATCGCTCAATGCGCAGCACGGTTGCAGCCGGCGTGCCGTCGTTCGGAGATCCGACTGTGTATACAACGACATCAGGCTTGAGCGTTGCGACGTTCTCGATCAGCCGAGCGGAGTACGTCGACGTGTTTAGACCGCCCCATCCTAGTGCAATGTAGCTGACGCTGTATCCCGCGAGGTTCATGTTCCGAACAGCAATCATTGCATCAGTCTCTCCGGCGCGTGTAGTGCCGGCTCCAGCGCGAATCGAGTCGCCATTAACGAGCACGACCGTCGATCCTTCGTCGCACTCAGCCTCCATCCCAATAATCGCGCCAGCACCCCGGATGGTGGTATCAGAAAACGAGGACGGCACCGTAAATTTATCGCCATCCTGCCAGCGGTGTGCGTAGTACGTGCCCCCGTCAAGCGGGTCAGACTCAGCCCACCCCATGTCATAAAAACCGATAGTGACATTCGCCGGCCCGCTGGTCGTATCGACCCACGCTTCGGCAAGCACCGGCCACGTACCTGGCGCTGTCACAGACTCCACTGCATCAATCTGCATCCAAGCAGACGCGGCCATTGACGGACGACCTACCGCGATGCGCGCCGGAATAGATACTGCGCCGCCGCTGATCCATGACGATGATGACGACGACCACAAGTTTGCTGTGAGCGCGCCGTTTGTCGACGGAGATATTGCGCAAGATGTAATTGCAGCCGTCGCTGAGTCAGCATTTGCGAACCACAGCCGAACGCGCCGCGGGCGGCTCTTGAAAGCCGTCGCTGCGCGGTATGTACGATGCGCCGCCTGCGCGACCGTGTGCGTTGCGAATTCGCCACACGGGATATTTATCCGTCGCAGTGTTTTTACAGGACTCCCCGGCAGGCCAATCGGTGTAGCACCAGCAGATACACTCACCCCGGTGAGTTCGTTAGTTTTTACATACAGCGGCGTGCCGTTAATCACGGTGCCGACAGCAGCGGTGGCACGCTCGGCGGCAGTTCGGCGGACGGTCATTGCATCAACTCCCAGCTCGCAGCGATCTCAGCCCCGACACCTGCAAACTGGATCTCGATGCGGTCCCACAGCGTGATATTGAGCGCGAGCTGCGTATTGCCGGCGGCTGCCAGGTTCGCTGCGGCGCGCGGGGATGGGCTCACGACAAGATAGCCATCGGCGGCCGTGATGCTCGATGGCGTGATGTCGCGCATCGGCGCATCCGGCGTCGCACGCCCGAGCACCTTCCAGCTGCTCACGGCAGAGGCCCCTTTGTTTTCGAGATCGACGCGCAGCACGCTGGCACCGTAGCCCGGGTTTGACGCCTGAATCACGGTGTCCAGGGTGGCGGTCAGTGTGCGGTAGGCTTTCTGTGCCATGTCTTGCTCCAGTGGCAGTTATTCGATGGGCGGATTTGTCATCAGAAGTCCCCTGCAGGCCAGCCACCGACCGCCCAAGCGGCGCCGGCCTGCAGGATCATCCCTCTCGCCGGGGGAGTGTCCGGTTACGCCACAACGTGCTTGCGCAGGCCGCGGTAGTCCATCACCGCGCCGCTGTAGATGTGGCGGATCTTGTAGGTGATCTTGTCGTTGCTGAACAAGCTGCCCACGTTCGGGGTGTCCTGCACGAACAGCTCGGGCTCTTCGCGGCCGTCCAGGAAGCCGATCTCGATGGTCGGGATACGGCGCGGGTCGGCAACAACAGCCCAGTCGTTGGCATCGGTCCAGTACGGCACCGCGATCACTTCGGGGTTGATGGTCTGCACGAAGGTCTTGTCGTTGTTCTGGTTGCGCACGAACAGGTTGAACGCCGCTTCCTGCAGGTCGAACGGCACCAGTACCGACGCGGGGCCGAGGTTGAGCTTCTTTCCCGATCCGGCGCGGACCTGGTTGATCATGGCCAGGCGGGCGGCGGCAAAGCTGGTCGCATCCAGCGCGGTGGTGCCGAGGTTGCCGTGGCTGGCGTGGAACAGCGCCACGGTGTCGTAGATCGTCGGGTTGGTGCGGATGAAGTCGAAGACGAACTCATACAGGGTGTTGGCCGCTGCGAGCGCCAGCTCAGTCGGGATGCGGCGGATGGCGCCAACATCGTCGTTGCGGATCATCTCGAGCGTCACGTCTTCGGTGCCGCCGCGCTTGGTGACCGCATAGCTGGCTTTCTCGTCGCCCGGGCTCGTGAGGGCTGCGTAGCCGGCGCCCTGGCTGACGCCCGGCAGGTTGCCGTATCCGCCGATGCGGGTGCGCTCTTGCGTGCGGAAGTCATTCACAGGCACGGCATTGGCGATGCGGCGCCACGCTTGCAGGTCGGTCATCGAGTCGTACTCGGCAAGCATGCGGCGCGTCATCGAGTCGCCGAGCACGTTGGCCCAGCCGGCCGAGGTGAGCGATTCCACAAAGCGGTCGCCGATGGACTCGCGCAGGCGGCTGACATCGCAGTCGCGCATGTCACCGGTCACGCGGCGATCGCCCGTGATCTCGATGTAGCACTCCTTGAAGCTGTGGATGCCGTTCTTGCCGCCGGTGAAGAAGCCGTCGAGCATCTCGCCGATCTTCGTGCTGCGGTCTTCCACCTGCACGGTTTCGTCGAAGTGGATCACGGGCTTGCCGCTCTCCGTGAAGCGCGCCAGGTAGGCCCGCTCGTCATCGACTGCCTTGGTCACGTCCGCTGCGGTGAAAGGCGTTTGCGCCTCGGTAAAGCGGGACAGCAGCTTGTCCTTGGCGGGCTGCGGCAGCTTGGCGCTGGCGATGGCTTCGCGTGCGATCAGGCGGCACTCGATCATGCGCACGGCGGTCACGGTTGCAGCGTCTGCAGCCGGGGCCTGGGGCGCGACGGCAACAGCCTCGCGGAAAGCGGTTTCGATCTGTTCGTCGGTCGCGCTTGCGCCGTCGAACTGCGGGTTCTTGGCCTGGATGGCCTCGATCATGCGTTGGCGAAGTGCCATGTCTGCATCCTCCTGGAGCGGGTCTTGGGTTTGTGCTTCGACGATGCGCAGCAGGGCACCGCCCGCACCGGGTTCTACGATCAGATCCACGGAATGGACCTTGGTGATTGCTGTTGCCTGGCGCACCTTGCGCCCGCCACGGCTGACGATCTTGGCCTTGGCGTCCGCGTCGATGGAGAAGCCAAACAGGTCGGAGAGGCCGCGGGCATGGGCTTCGCGCACACGCACCGCGACGTCGCCGTCTGGCTGGATCAGGTGCAGGTCGGCGTGGATCTCGCCGCTGTCGGGCGTGGCGCCCTCGACGAATCGGGCGTTGCGCAGCGCGCCGACGAGGTTGCGGAACGACTTGCCCGGCGCGACCCCGGTCTTGCTGTCGGCTGCGGCCACGTGCTCGGTGTCCGATTTCTCGAACACCCGTGCGCCCTCAACCAGGCGCACTGCATCGCGCAGTACCTGGTCCGGGTAATAGTTGCGGTTGCCGGATTCACCGGCACGGATCACGCGGATCACCCACACGCCGCCGGCGGGGTCGCCGCCAACGGCTTCGATGAACACGGTGTCGCCATTGCGGGCGGCCTCAACCATGCGTGTCACGGCGTCGACGTGTTGCATGACAACCTCACGCGGCTCGCCGAGGGTCACCGCGTTGTCGTCGCCGATGGTGTAGGGGTAGGCCACGAGACGGCCATCCTTGGCAACCACGATGCGGTCGGGGTACAGGGCCTCGGCATAGGTATCGACCCCCTTGGTGCGCAGGGCCATCACCACCAGGTCGCGCACCGCCCGCACCTCGGTGGCAGCGGCTTCTATGAGCCGCGCGCCGACAATGCCTTGCGCGGGGATCTTCATCACTCGCCGCCCTGGGCCTTGGCAGGCTTGCCTTTCGGTGCCTTGCCAACGAGCTTCTGGCCGTCGGTGGTGATGACGGTGATCACATCGCCGCGCACCGTGTTCGACAGCACCTCGGCGGGCATCACCTCAACGGCAAACTCTTCGCCCGTGGGGGTGCCGTCCTTGCCGCGCTCGATATCGACGCGGTTCACCAGCTTGGCCGCCTGTTCAGCGGGCAGGTCCATGCGGTGCTGCGGGGTTTTCTCGTCCATTGTTCGCTCCGTATCCGTCGGTTGTTTGGATTGACGGGGCGATGATGGGCGCTCGCGCGAGGCGAGCCGGACTAAAGGGTTTTTGGCTTTTCAGCCCTTTGACTGCGCGGCTTTGAGGGCCGCGCGGGCGCGCGCCTTTTCGGCGTCTGCGGGGTCTTTGGTGGTGCGCTTGAGACCGTAAGGGTTGTCCTTGGGCACCACTGGCACCGACACACAGCCGCAGTTGATCGTGTGGCGTGCCGGGCCGGTCGGGTCGCCGGGGTACATGAGCTTGACGGCACCGCCCTCGAGCAGGAAGGGCTTATCGACCGGCTGCTCCTGCCCATGTATTGCAACATGCTCGGGCCGCGGCTCCCGCTTTCCAGATTGTACCCAGCGTTTCTTCAGCCCGGGGACGGCCTCTGCGCTTTGCTCCATGCGCAGCTGGTTTGCGGTGGAGAAGGCCCGGTTCAGCTCGGTGTGCACAATGGTGGTGGCGCGCTTGTAGGTGGCCTCGTTCAGCGTGGTGGTCACGGCCTTGATGGCGTCGAACGGCGTTTGTGCGCCCATGGTAACGAGCCCCAGCTGCGTGTTGATGCGGTTGGCCGCCTCGGTGCTGATGCCGCTGATCTTCTCGGTGAGGAAGGACCGCATGGCGCCCAGCTGCACCACGTCCAGCTGCGGCAGCGCAGCGCTGATGCCGCTGGCCGCGAGCGAGCTATCAACCATTGCCGAGCCCCCGCGCCATGCTGCCACCTGTCCGCCATCGACCACGGCGGCGGCTTCGGTACCGAGCGCCTCCATCACGCGCCCGATCTCGGCGCGCAGTTGCGGCAGCAGCCACTGCTGGTAGTCGCTCGGGGCGCTGGCGAGGATCGCCATCACCTGCTTGTTGGCCTCGGCGAGCAGCGCCTTCAGCTCGTCCGTGGTGCCGTTGATCAGCCGGGTGCGGCCCTTGAGCGCGGCGAGGATGGCTTCGGTCGGCGTCATGCGGCCACCGGGGCGCGGGTGTTCCAGGCACAGGCGGCAGCGTACTCGGCCTCGGCCTTCGCGCCATCGTCCTGCCCTGGTCGGTACTCGATGTCCTGCCCCTGGGCGCGGCACTCGGTGCAGGCGCACACCACGCGGCGACGGCCGAACAGCCAGTCGAGGTTGTTGATTGCTGCTTGCCCGCCACAGAACGGGCAGGGGATCAGATCCGGGATCATTGCGCCAACGCCGGGACAGGCTCGGCAGCGCCGTCGGCGTTACCGTCCGCAGCGGGATCATCTGCAGGATCGGCGACACGATCCGGGTCTGGCGGCGGGAACAAGTCATTGCCGGCGCTATCGTCAGCCTCTTTCCGCGCGGCCTTGAGCTCCGCAGCGGGGTCGATCTCGACGCCCAGCCTGCCGGCAACAGATGCGATCATTGCCACGGCCGTCTCGCGGGTAATCAAGCCCTCGCCGAGCGCAGCAGCGCAGGCAATCACCACCTGCTGCAGCGCGCTGGCGTACTTTGTGGTGTCGCTGGCGGTCATCTCGGGGAAGATCGCCTCCACCTGCAGACGCTCGTCATCCCAGTCCGGCTCGCTGGATTCGGCAATGATGCGCTGGCGGATCACATACCGGCCCACGCACTCCAGCATGTATTTCAGAAAGCGCTGGCGCATGCTGAAGGTCTTGAACGTGGGCTCGCCCATGCTCTCGCCGGTCGCGCGGTTGACGTCGGCACCGCCGCCGAACCAATGCTCCGGGATGGTCGAACCACCGAGCACGTGGTTACGGAACAGGCGCGCGCCCTCGCTGGTGTCGCCCGCCTTGATGTCTGGGCTCTCGGCCCGCCACGTCTCGCCCTCGTTATGCACCCGCACCGCACCCGGCGCCGGGGCTTTGATGGTGCGCGCCTTGGCCTTGACTTCCTCTGGCGTGGCGCCGTTGAGCGTTACGTCCCAAACAAACGCGCGCAAAAAGTTGTAGCGCTCGATCTCGCCGAACAGAAACTGGTCGTAGGCATCCACCCAATCAGCCGGGGCGCGCAGGTCGCTGCGGCCGCGCCGGCTCACCGAGAGGTCATTCACGCAAAAGTAGAACGCGTCGCCGTCGGTAAAGGTCTGGCGGATCGCCTGGGTGCGCTCGGTGAACACGCTCTCGGGTCCATTCACGATCACGCGGTAACGCAGCGCGCGCCCCTTTCGGTCTTTCACGGTCACGATCCCGATCGGCTGCTCGGGGTTGTCCGGGTCGACCACAACCGTGCGGATCAGCGCGGGGTCGAGATAGCCCAGGCGCACGTGGCCATCCACCTCATTCACGAACGTGGGCCACACCTGCTCGCCGAAGATCGCCAGCTCGCGCACCTTCTTCGTCAGCTTCACGTCCATCTGATTGATCGGGTCGTTCCAGAAGCGGGTGATCGTGTCCTGGTAGTCCTCACCCGCGCGCAGCTCCACGCCCTCGCCGAGCATGTAGGCCAGCGGCAGCTCGATGATGCGGTTGGCCAGCAGGTTGGCGTCCCACAGGTAGAGCGCCGTCTCGCGCATGCGCTCCTGCGACAGCGGCGACAAGTCGCGCGAGCTGTCGCCACTGAGCCGGCGCCAGCCGTCCTCGTCATCCGGGTCAATCGTCGCGCCAGTGGCCTCGACCATGCGCACCAGGTCATCCTCTGATTCGCTGCCGAGCAGCCCGAAGGTGAGTTTGTTGAGAATGGACATGCTGCTATCGCTCCCGCGCAGTGTTGTAACGCGTGTTACAGAGGTGATAAGGGGCCTGCAGCCGATTCCGGCACCGTTCGGACACGCCGGGGCGGTTTTGGAGGCTGTAGGGGCTTAAATTGGCTTGCCGTGTTCTGACGTTCAGCCGGGCCAGCCGGGAACGCGCCCAGGCACATCAATGTGGGTCCATACATCCGGATCGAACGTGACCATGCGCTGCCACGACCCGGCGTTGTACCAACCTGGACACTCTCGATGTGGTAGCCACACCACCGCGATTGCGGGGCGTGGTCCGCGCTGGGGGCAGTCCGTGAATTGACTCGGATCAGAAACGCGGGGGTGCCCTGACACGCTGAACTCCTCGCGCTCGTCCCGGTAGTAGCTCTCAGCCGCGAGGATGAGTGTGCCGTCACGCGGCGCGGTGGATATCGGTTCCCATTTCATTTTGTGATCCTCTGCTCGTCTATCAATGGTGTCCAAGAAACCCGCCACGCCCGCCATTGCCTCGCCACCCGCCCGGTCGGCTGCTGCGGTACAGATCCGGCTCGGCTTCCACTGTCTCGCCCTCGGCCGGCTCTGCCTCGGCGCAGCTCGCTGCCCACGCCAGCAGGATGGCCACGCCGGCATCGCCGTGGCGCTGCTGGCCGTCGCTGCCCTTGCTGCGCACGTCCGGTATCAGGGGGATACCCTTCACCACCTGGAATGCGCGCAGGTCGTCGAGCACGTCGGCCGAGCGCGGCAGCAGGATGGTGCCGTCCTCAAACGCGGCCTTGAGCGGTGCGGTGTTATCGCGATACCAGGTCTGGCTGAGCATCACGCATTCAATGCGCGACGCGCCCCAGCGCTGCTGTGCTTTCTCTGCCAGGTATTGGCCGTTGCCGCGCGCGTCGAGCTTGCCCGAGCGCATTCGCGGCAGACGATCGCCGATGTAGAACAGTGCCTCGCGCTGCTGGTCGAACGGGCAGTTGGCCAGCTCGAGCAGGAAGGGGAATTTCCGCGTCATGTTGCGCTCGATCTGGAACGGGGCGATTGAAGTCAGGTCACCGGTACGGCCGAAGTCTTCGCCGAAGCCGCTGGTCAGATCCGGATCGAGCGCCAGCAGCAGCGGGAGCACATTGGCTTCGAGCCAGTCGCGCATCTCGGCCGTGCGCTGCTCGTCGGACCACAGCACGAAGTTGTCGGCAGGCGGCTTCCAGCGCAGCACGGGGGCGTCGTACATCCTGGCTTCGATCAGCGCACGGTTCAGCCAGGCGCCGCCCGAGTTTTTGGGGATGCAGTCCAGCTCCTCGCCCGCGTTGTCGCGGTACTGGGCGCGGATGTCTGCCACCCACTTGGCCTTGCCTTCCTCGGTAGGCTCTTTGCCGGTGCGCAAACACACGCGTTCGTACAGGCCATCGGTGACGGCATCGTCGAACGTCACCCGGTGCAGGGCATACGGCACCTTGCCTGCGCGGATGTCCTGGCACAGTTCGTTGAACGGGTTCTCGGCGCCGTCGTGGGTGCTGATCACATGCACCTCACCACCCCAGATCAGCAGCGCCATGGCGGCCTTGAGCAGCTCGCCCAGCGCGGTGTGGAACGCGGCCTCGTCGATGATCACCCGGCCCTGCTTACCGCGCAGGTTGCGCGGGCTGCTCGATAGCGCCGTGACGCGCCAGCCCGAGGCGAAGCGGATTGTGAAGGTCAGGATGCTCTGGCGCTCGTCGCCATCAATGAACACCTCTTCTCCCTCTTCGATCTCGCCTGCGGCCAGCCCGTACATACGCGCCCAGTCCGCACAGTCGCGGATGAACTCCTCGGCCATGTCCTTCGTGTAGCCGATGTACCAGGCATCCATGCCGCTGGTGGAGGCGGCGAGCAGCGCAGTGTCTGCCGCCTCGCCCCAGCTCAGACCGATCCGGCGCGACTTCTCCATCACCTTGACCTGCGTCTTGTCCGCGCACCAGCGCTGCTGGTACGGCAGCAGCGCCATGGGGGTGCGGGCCTCGCGGGGTTCCAGCGTATGGCCGACAGCGAGAGCAACGGTACTCTGGGCCGGCACCTGGTCATTCATTGCGGCCGATCCTCGTCGTCGAATCGCATGGATTCATGGTGCTCGACAGGGTCGTGGACGATGACGCCAAAGTCGTCGGCCGCGAGCCAGCGTCCACACACCACGCACCAGTACCCTTGCGTGGTTTCTTGCTGCGCTGATGCATCTGTTTGCGGGACCATTTCAGCATCGTCTCCAGGCGGCTGCGCTTCACCGCTCGACAACCAAGGCGAGATAGGCACAGACAGCGCCGACACCGACGCAGAACAGCGCGAACTCTTGCGCATCTGGCCACGATAGGTGTGGCGCAACGATGATCGCTGCCACTACAAGGAAGAACCCCGTCATTACCGCGAAGATATTGCTCATGACACCAGCACCCGCAGCAGCGGCCGGATAAATGCGGACTCGTCGCGCATCACACTCCCCCTCGCACCACACCGCCCTTGAACATCTCGTCGAACTCGGATTGCCGCAGACGGTCGGCGTAAAGGCCAATCTCCATACTGCGGCGGTAACGGGAGGGGGCCGCGGCGAGCTTCATGGCCTCCGCATGCATGTAATCGGCCGCCGCCGGATATTCATCACTCTGGAACCAGCGCAGATTCACATCGATGGTCCCCACCCGCCAAACCGGAACCATCGTCTCTTGACGCTTCGCGTTCATGAGTTCAGCGCAGCGCTGGTGGCAATACTGCAGCTGCTCCATGTTGAGTCCCGCGAGGAATTCGTCTGTGCTCATACCACCCCCAGAATCTTCTGCCGGATCAGCTCGGCGGCGTCGTCGCTCAGCCCCTGAGCCTTGGCGGTCTTCACCGCCTCCACTGCGGCCTTCTTCGCGGTCTCTTCGCGGATCTTCAGAATGCGCTGGGTGGTGAGCACGTCGGCGCTGGCCAAGTCCTTCATCGCCTTCGCCAGGAACATCACCTCTTGCGAGTCGGCGCCTTCTTCACGGTCGCCGATGCTGCCCAAGGTCTGGAAGGCCACGGAACGCAGCATCTCGGGCAGCAGGCGTGCCACGTCGCCGTCGGGTTCGTTCTCGAACTTGTTCACCCAGACCTTGGCGACTTCCTGCGCTTCCTTGTAGCGGCGCATCTGCTCTTCGGCGCGCTGGGCGTAGCGCCCCAGGGCCGAACGGCTGACCGGGGCCTCGCCGCCGTTGAGCTTGGCGAGGTGGGCCACGATATCGTCGAGCGTGTAGCGGCCCTCGCGGATCAGCTCATCCACGGCACTGCGCAGGCGCGGGTCGAGCTGCTGGATGCTGCTCTTGCGGGCCACGACTCAGCCCCCCGGTGCCGGGCGCTTTACGCCGGGCACCACGCTGCGGCCATTGGCCACATCTGCGCCGCGCTGGGTGAGCGTGGCAATGCCCACGCTGCCCACGGTCTCGAACTGCACCAGGCCCTGTTCCATCAGCCAGTGCAGGTCGGTGACAAGGCGGTCCATGCCTACGGCGTGGCCGAAGCCCTCGAGGGCGGACTGCAGCAGGTAGGCGTTGCCGCGATAGTCCGGGGCCTGCTCGAGCAGGCGCAGGATGACGAGCCGGCGGTCGGCAATCAGTAGGTCGGCGAACTGGTTCATTGTTTCCCCTGGAGCAAGTAGCCGTGGATCAGTTGCAGCGTGTGGTTGGCCCCCTTGAACTCGCCCTCGAGCCCGCGAATGCCGCCGGCAAGGTCGTCGATCCGGGCGTGCAGGCGCTTGAGGTCTTCATGCGTCGGGGCATGCTCGAGGTCTTTCTCGACCCGAGAGAGTCGGTCGGCATGCGTGTCGAGACGGCGGTCCATGTCGGTTCCGATGGATTCGATGCGCGCATTGAGCGAGCCCTGCAGGCTGCTGATGCGCTCGTTGGTTACGCGGTTGCGGTTGGCCTGCCACGTGTAAATGGCCACCGCCCAGATGACGACGGTGTTGATGATGCTCAGCCAGGTCTGCAGTTCTTTCGGGTCCATATGCGTCACGGTCTTTTGATGGTCGGGTCGTGCCAATCGATCAGCGCATCGAAGCGTCGGACGCATTCGGCGTACTGCCCAGCGGCGGCTCTGGCCCAGAGGGCCACGTCAGTGTCGGCTGCAGCTGCGCTGGCATCTTCAATCCCATCGAGCGCGGGATCGGCTGCAGCACTGGCGGCATGCGCTGCAGCAGGCTCGCGGGCGGCCTCGGGCACACCAGCACGGGCGATGCCGGGGGCACTGTCGAGCAGGCGCAAAGCAGCCCCATCGAGACAGCGGCGGCCAGTCGTGGCCTGGCGAATTTTTTCATCGAGCTTCTCCTGTACGAGCATTGCAGCGCGGTTTGCGCTGTGCAGCTGGTGGGTGATCTCGTCGCCACGGTCCTGCGCGTCCTGCAGTGCCGTGCGCGCGGCCTGCTCGGCCTTCTCTGCGGCCTTTGCATGCGTCTCGCGCAGTGTCGCCAGCTCGGCGTTCTTCGACCATGCGACAAGCTGTGCGCCCGACGCGGCACCCGCGGCAAACACTAGGGCCCATAGGATCCAGCGCGGCACGAAGGCGGTGACGATCTGAGTGATGGGCGTCATGGCTTCAGCCCCTGATTTGTCACGATGCGCAGCATTGCGTTGAGCACTGGCAGGCCGACGGCCATCGCCGTGTAAAGGTTCACCGGCAGCATGGGCTGCAGCTTTCCGGTGACTGCTTCAAGTGCGACCAGCCCCGCGGCGATCGCATTCACCCACAGGGTTTTGCTTTTCCACCAGCACTTGGGGCATGCGGCGCTGCTCATTGCGGCGCCCTCTTTGCATGCGACCGCGCGAGCACGCTGGGCAGATCCATCTCCCACAGCGAGTGGTGCTCACCAACATGCACCAGGTGGCCACCGGGCAGGCGGCGGCCATTCTCGCGCCAGGCGCGGATGGTCTTGACGCCAGCAGCGAGCAGATCCTCGCCCAGGGCGCGCAGGTCTGCGCGAGTGAGTTCTCCTGTCGCGGCAGACAGCACCACGGTGTCGGCGAACTCCCACGTAATCACGACACAGCCACGGCGCACACTGGCGCCGGGCATGCCGTCCCAGGCGCGCACGACTTCGACCAGCGGCTCGCGGCTGATGCTCATCACGCGCGCTCCGGCTCGCCTTCCAGCGGCTCGCGCACGACCAGCACATTGCCCGCATGCAGATGCACCGTGGCCGTAATGCCAGCGTCGATGCGCTGCACGCGCACGGGGGTGTCGAGCACCTGGCCGCACACGTCGACGTTGAACACCTCTGCCAGCAGATGGCGGGGGTTGTCGGGCTCGTGATGGGTAACAGACACACGGATGGTCATTTCGATTGCTCCAGGATGTGACCTGCGAGCGGCTGCATGCCCCCCGCCAGCCAGTCGGAAACGGAGAAGCCGGGGCACAGCTTTTTTGCGCCGGTGTCGCGATGGCCGCACACCCCGCGCCAGTACGTCTCGGGGGTGGCGAGCTCAGTCGGGATGCGGTACGTCTTGCACAGATGCTCGACCTGCTGCCGCAGCTGGCTCCACTGCACCAGGCTGAACCTGTCTGTGCCGATCAGGCACAGACCAAGGCTGGTGGCATTGAGCCCGCGAGCATGCGCGCCCACCTCCGACACGTGCCGGCCCGTGGCCAGCCCGCCGTTGGTGTAGATCACCCAGTGATAGCCGATATGGGGAAGGCCCGGGTTCCAGGCCTTTTGTTCAGGGGATGCGAGCGTGCGGCGGAACCCCGCCTCGCGGTGCCAGTGGTCGATATCCAGCACGCTGGTCCACCGCCCGTTGGGGGTGGCCGCGCAGTGGATTACAAGGGTGTCGATTCGTCGCGTCGTAGCCATGCATGGAGACTACGCGCGCGCGGGGGGATGGCTGGGCTAAAGGGTTTTTGCGGTTTTCTTGTTCGATCTGCACACTGTTTTGCTGTTGAAAACGCGTGGTTCACTCGTCGAACACGGAAACCCGTTTTGATGGCGGGCACTCGAAGAAGCTGCGCTCGGATGCGTCTTTCGCTTTCTGCTTCTCGCGCTTGATGTTATCGGGATGGCGAAACTCCTTCTCCCATCGCTTTGCGTCTGCATGCCGTTCGCGCAGCTCGTCGCAGTAGTCGCGGGCCGGCGGTGCGGCGCGGGCCCGCTCGCGGCGCTCCTCGGCTTTGTCACGGGTGGCTTGGGTGGCGGCTTGAATGCGTATGCGTTGCACGCGCTGGCGCTCCAGTTCGGCTGCGGCCTTGGGGTCGAACTCTCCGCGAGCGGGTCGTACATCGATCACCTTCGAGTCCGGGCTACAAGGGCGATCTGCGAACACGGTCTTGCCGCCTTCCTGACACTTATAGACTTGTGCGTGTACGGGGATGGTCACCGCGAGAGACATGAAAAACACGACGGTTCTCTTCATGGCCGCAAGAACCCGAAGATAGCTGGTATCGCTGCCGCAATGGCAGCGAAAAATGCCACAAGCAGCAGGAATGCCGGGACGGACGCAAGCACCCACTTGATCATGAACGTCACCATCGACTCGAACCCCATGTGTACATCCATCACCACAACCGGCTGACGAGTATCTCCGAATGGTCTTCCACAATGTGGGCAGCTTGCTGCCAGCTTGCTGACAATGCCGCCACAGTCTGCGCATGCAGCAACCGGCGATGCTGCAGCAGCACGGCGGACGCTATCCTCATGTAGCCGACGGGCATCTTCATTCCTGCGTCTCTCAGCCTCTACTGCGGCTCTTTCATCCTTATCTGCTTTCTCCGCACTGGCGATTGAAAGTTCAGCCTGCCTGGCTTTTGCCTTTGCATAAACAACCCCGCACCGGGGGCACTCGTAGTCTGGTGCTGGGTCATTCGGATGGCGGACATATCCACATTTTGGGCAAGTTACGGTCACGTCCATTCTCCCATTCTGTGGTCAGCTTTCCTCGTCGGTTCGGCGTGACCTGACTCCTGGTGCGAGGAGTAGCGCAACACCACTCCCCTTTAACGTAATGCGGACACCACAGAACTCGACCTTCATCTCGGACGGGTCTGACTGCTGCGGAGTGTTTCCGCGCAGCAATGCACTCACGCGCTCACGCGCCCAATTGTCATCCATGTTGGCACCTCAATGCTAGTACGAGAAGCATTGATCATATCTACGCCACATAGATCTCGTGATTTCATTGCGATGAATACGTGACCATATTCACACAATCGAAGAAACCTTCTTCCGGGCTGTATCGCGCCGAATATCGCCGTTCTCATCAAGGCGTAGAACAACCAGCACAGCAGTCACCAACTCCCGAAACCTTCGCCCGTTTGGCATTTCTGCGCCAGTGTCCTTAGAGAGCAGAGCGTCATACACAAGCTCTGCCACCATGGGCCATGCAGGATCGGCCTCAGTTCCACGCGCAAGCGTCTCACGACCAGCAGATTCTGGACTACGGACACTATAGGTTTCAGTCTGGTCACTGACTCCGTGCTTCACGTCGTTGTCCAGCTTCCACGGCCCCATTCCGGTGAGCAACCACTCCGCACTCACCCCGCCTGCAGCAGCGATCTTGTTGATCTGAGTCATGCCTGGCTTCGACCTGCCGCTGACGTAAGACCTCAGCGTGCTCTCGGCCATCCCCGCGCGCTTTGCGAATGCATTGACGCTCTCCGCGCCAATGGTCTTCTCAAGCCTGTAAACGAATGGAGGGGGGTCGGGCCACGCGGCCGAATCTTCCGACATAAATATCTCCTCAATTCGCACAATTGTGTTGACATGACTCGCACAATTGCGCGAACATTAAACCACACCGTCCGACCACGAACGGCAACTTAGACGACACGCAATTGCGCGCCGCTGCCCCACAGGAGCAACCATGAAACTTCGTACCGCTGATGAAGCCCGCGCAGCCCTTCAGGCGAAGGGCATCTCCATCACCCAGTGGGCGATCGCCAACAAGTTTTCGCCCAACCTCGTATTTGAGGTTCTCGGTGGCCGCAAGAAGTGTGTGCGCGGCCAGGCCCATGAAATCGCCATCAAGCTCGGGATGAAGGACGGAGAGATCTGTACCGACCCCGCCCGCGCCCTAGTTATACCCACCCGCCAACGCGCAGCCGCCTGAGGAGCAATGCCATGCATATCCGCCTTCAAACCATCGTTTACCTCACCGATCTCAATCCCGACTTTTGCGACGCGTTCGCAGACACCTTCATGTCCGTTGGCATGGAGGCTGGCACCTGCTTTGCCATCGGGGCCTGAACACACCCCGATTTTAGGCCACGAAAACCGCTTTTCTCACATCCAAACGGGTTTCGTTTTCTACCCCTCACGATCAGGTCATATCGAATGAACCGCCATTCTTCGAAACCCTTGCCGACCAGCCTGCGCGCTGCGTTTGAAGCCGACAAGGCCCACGCTATCAGCAAGCGCCGCCTCAGCATCGAGCGCCTCGCCGAGCTGATGGCCATCACCCCCGCGACACTTTACAAGTGGCTCGAAAACGATGCCATGCCGGTTAACCGCCTGCCGCTGTGGGAGCACATCACCGGCAGCGACTACGTGGGGCGCTATCTCACGGCAAACGCGCACCGCGTGGTGATCGACATCCCGACGGGACGCAGCAGCACGGCCTCCGACGTGCAGTCCCTGCAGATCACGCTCAATTCCGCAGTGGGCGCCCTGCTCGCGTTCATGAACGGCGAAACAGACCGCGACACCACGCTCTCGCTGCTGGGCGCTGGCCTCGAAAGCCTGGCATGGCATCGCGAGAACGTGCGCAAGAACGATCAACCCGAGCTGGAGCTGAACTGACATGGCATCGCGCTACGACAACGCAGCACAGCAGCGCATCTTGCGCGCCGTGGTGGTGCTGGCCGGCAACGAGTTCATGGGCATCGCCCCCGGCGAACTCGCCAAGGCCCTGGGCGAATCGCCGAGCACTGCAACCCGCGACCTGCACAACATGAAAGAGGCCGGGTTTGCAGAGCAGATCCAGGAGACCGGGCGCTGGAGGCTGGGGCCGAAAGTGGTTCAGATCTCCTACGCATTCTCAACCGAACTGGCCCGCGCTGAATCGCGCCTGGCTGAAGTCAAAAACCGCTACACGAGGGAGCCGTAACCATGGCACGAAAAGCATCCGAAGCAGTCCTGCCGCAGATCGCAGAACCCGCCCCTGAGCTGGTCCGCAACGACCTGAACACCATCGACAATCTGGCAGCAGCGACATCCGAGCAGAACATGATGGTGCGTGCCGTTGCGCACCAGGTCGGCTATCAACTCCCGGCAGACTGCACCGACCCCGATCTGATCCAGCGCGACATCGCGTCGAACATGCGCCGGACGGTGGAGGCCATGATCGAGGTGGGCCGCGGCCTGATCGTGCTGCGCGAAGCCTGCGCGCACGGCGAGTTCATGGCACGTCTCGACGTGCTCGGCTTCGATAGCCGGGCAGCGCAGCGCTATATGCAAGTGGTGCGCAAGTTCGCAAATGCGTCGACGTCGACGCATTTGCTGAAAGCGGCGGCGACGCAAAGCAAGCTGCTTGAGATGCTCGTGCTCGACGACGAGCAGATCGAAGAGCTTGAGCTCACCGGGCAGACCGGCGAGCTGAACCTCGACGATATCGCAACGATGTCAGTCAAAGAGCTGCGCGAAGCACTGCGCGACGCACGCGAGCAAGGCAGCGCAAAAGACCGCCTGTTGGCAGACAAAAACGCCAAGATCGACGAACTTTCGACAGGCACGAAACGCCACAAACCGGTGGTAACCGAGGTTGACGAGAAGGTCGGCGCCTTCAAAGCCGAGATCGCCGCAGGCTTCGATGCGCTCGAAACCACCATCAGCCAGATGTACCTGGTGCATGGCGCGATCCTGAAAGAGGACGTGCAGTGGGGCGACACCGACGACGCCGAGCGGCTGATCCTGCGCCAGTTCGCGACCCTGTTCGGCGACCGGCTCAACCGATCCGCACAGCAGCTCGCGGAATTGTGCGACCACTACGAAGCGACGCTGGCCGGATGGCGTGCAGAGCTGGACGGACACGCCCTGCAGGTGGGTGTTGCCGCAGACAACGCTGAGGCCTGAGGAGCACATCATGGCCATCACGCCCGACACCACCCGCGAATACCTGCAGCAGCTCGCAAGCCGGCTCGACGCCGCCGCTCACGGTGGCAAGGGCGCGCTGCTCGAAGAGGCGCGCACCCTGTACGGCTGGAGCGCCGGCAAGCTGTATGCCGAGCTGGAGCGCCAAGCCGGCTGGACCAGCGGCCGCAAGACCCGCGCCGACAAGGGCAGGAGTCGCCAGAGCATGGAAGCGCTGGAGACGATTGCCGCCATGCAGCGCGGCAGCGTGCGCGCCAACGGTAAGCAGACCATGTTCACGCCGGTGGCCAGCAGCATTGCAATGATCAACGGCCTGGACGTGTCTGTGTCTGCCCGTCAGATCAACCGCCTGATGCGCGCAACCCGCATCAACACCCGCCAGCAGTCCGAACAACGGGCACCGGTGGCCCTGCGCAGCCTGCACCCCAATCACGTGCATCAGGTCGATCCGTCGCTGTGCCTGGTGTACTACCTGCGCGGCGAGCAGCGCATCATCCGCGACGACGAGTTCTACAAGAACAAGCTCGAGAAGCTCGCCAAGGTGCAGTTCAAGTGCTGGCGCTATGTGCTGTGGGATCACGCCAGCAGCACGCTGATCCCGTGGTATGTAGAGGCCGCGGGCGAGAGCCCCGCCAACCTGTACCGATTCCTGATGTACGCCTGGGGAGCGCAACCGGGCCGGCGTTTTCATGGTGTGCCCAAGATCCTGATGTGGGACAAGGGCAGCGCCAACACGGCACACGCGGTGCAGAACCTGCTCAAGGCGCTCGAGGTAACCAGCATCACCCACGCGCCCGGAAACGCGCGCGCCAAGGGCGGCGTGGAGGGCGGCAACAACATCGTCGAGACGCAGTTTGAAAGCCGGCTACGCTTTGACCCCGTGCATACGGTTGAGGAACTCAACGCCGCCGCATCCGCATGGGCCGAGGCCTACAACGCCAACGCTATCCCGCACCAGGACACGCGCCTGCGCCGCGACGGCATGCCCGCCACCGCGCGCTACGACCTGTGGATGCGCATCCGCGAAGACGAGCTGCGCCTGCTTCCGCCCGAGAGCGTGTGCCAGGCATTCCTCGAAGGCCGCGTATCCCAGCGCAAGGTGGCGCGCGATCTGACGATTTCGTTTGCACACCCCCGGGCCGGTGGCACGCGCACCTATGACATGGCGGGGCTGGCCGGCGTATGTGCTGGCGACAAGCTCGATATCTCGCCGCTGCTGTTTGGCGACTGCGCTATCAGTGTGCGGGTGCCGCGCTACGACGGCGAGGACATCACCTACCGGCTGGAACCCGTGGAAGTGGATCTCGACGGCTATGGCCGCCCGATGTCGGCGCCGGTCATCGGCGAGACCTACGCATCCCGCCCCGAGACCGATGCCGACCGCAGCGCCAAGCAGCTCGACGGCCTGCTGTACCCGGGCATGACGGCGGACGAAATGGACAAGGCCCGCCGCAGCAACGCCGCGTTGATGGGCGGAAAGATGAACACCGTGCGCCACCTGGCCGATGTCGAAATCCCGGCCGCGTTGCCGCGCCGTGGCACCGACATTTCCATCAGCGCGCCGATGTTCGAAACCGCCCCGATGACGCATTTCGAAGCCGCAAAGGCGCTGCGCGGCCGAGGCGTGGAGCGCAGCGACCTGCACCCGTGGCTGGTTGCGAACTACCCGGACGGCGTGCAGGAAGCCGAGCTGGAACACATTGCCGCCTCGCTCAAGGGCGAGCGTACTGCCCCCCGACTGGCGTCGGTGGGGTGAACGGATTCGGCCCGGTGCGCGCGAACGCACCAGGCCGAGAAAGTGGGCCTGCAGCAGCAACTGCGAAGCCCGATGCAACAACTGCCAGGAGATTGTACCGATGGAAGCAACACGAAGGGGCATCGCGGAATCCCCGCCCCCCACGACAGACCAGCCAGAGGCGATGCCGCTGCGCCTGAAGGCCACGCTGCTGCGCCATGGCATCCGCCACGAAGAGGTGAGCGACCGACTGATCCAGCGCGGCGGCAGCCGAGCCGGCCAGCCGCTGAGCCGGAGCGCATTCACGCGCATGTTGAACCACAGCTGGCGCCCGAGCTACACGCCGTGGGACGAGATCCAGGCAGCCACCGAGCAGCTGCTCGCCGAGCGCGGCGTGCCGCCCGAGGAGTTGGCCCAGATCTGGGAGGAAGACGGCATCCGCCGTCACAGCACAAAGCCGCTGAACACCCGCATGGGCGAAGACCGAAAGCACGCCCGCGACAACAACGCCATCGAGATCGAACCTGAAATGCTATCTGCTCAAGCCAAACGTCACTTCTCTCTGTTCCGCGACCCGTTCCAGGATGATGTCCAGGGGCCGGATGACCTCTTCATGAGCGCAGACCAGCGCTACGTGCGCGAGGCCATGTATCAAGCGAGCAAGACGGGGGGGTGGTTCATTGCGGTAGTGGGCGAGTCGGGCAGCGGCAAGACCACGCTGCGCCGCGAAACCATCGATCGCATCAACCGCGAGCAGATCCCGGTGGCAGTCATCCAGCCGAAGAGCTTCGACAAGACTGCGCTCAAGGCTGCACACATCTGCCACGCGATCCTGGCCGACGTGAAGCCCAACGAGCACCCCAAGCGCAGCCTCGAGGGGCTCGCCCGCCAGGTGGAAAAGGCCTTGATCGAGTCCGGCCGCAGCGGCCAGACCCACGTGCTGATGATCGAGGAGGCCCACGACCTGAGCATCCAGACGCTGAAGTACCTGAAGCGGTTTTGGGAGATGGAAGACGGCTTCAAGAAGCTGCTTTCGATCGTGCTGATCGGCCAGCCCGAGCTGAAGGAAAAGCTCAACGAGCGCCAGTACTTCGAAGCACGCGAGGTGATCCGCCGCTGCGAAGTGGTGGAGCTGCTGCCGCTGGACAACCAGCTGGCGGATTACCTGACGCTCAAGTTCAAGCGCATTGGCTGCGACCTGGCAAACATCATCGACAGCAACGCGATCGACGCCATCCGGCAACGGCTCACATTCGTCGGTCGCGGCCCACAGCGCAACCAGACTGTGAGCATGACCTACCCGCTGGTCGTGAATAACACGCTCACCAAGGCCATGAACGCAGCGGCCCATGCCGGGGCGACCAAGGTCACCGCAGATATCGTGAGGGGGTGCTGATCATGTCTGTGCTCGATGCCGAATTCATCGAATCGAAGGTGCTTCCGCTCGTGATCGCGTTTGCTGGTGGCGTGCTGCTGCACAGCATCTGCGCGGACTACCGCATGGACACCAGGCTGGCAGCAGCCAGAAACACGATCTACCAGATGCAAACGCGTGCCGATGCCTGTGCGCCGACCTATGCAAACGCCTATCTCTATCCGCAAGAGGTGACCAAATGAGTATCTCCCCCGCAGAAGCAGCAGAGATCCTGCTCACCAAGCCTTGCCTCTCCGAGACCGCAGATGGCCGAATGCTGATCGAGAAGGTAGCGAAGGCCATCGACGGCGCACTGCTTTCGTCAGACGTTGAATGGGTGCTCGAAGAGACGCTGTATCAGGCTGCACTGATGAGCATCAAGCAGGGCCGCCCGCTCGACTTCGGCTACATCGGCACTGCAACGTTCACGGCGCAGTGAGGCGAGCGATATGACGAACAACCCATTTTCAATGGTCGCCCAGGTCTCCGCACTGAGCGCACATCGGCAAACGCTATCGAGCCTGTCCAGCCGGGTGCCTCCGACAAAATCACCAAGCCAGCTGCGCAAGGATGCAAGCCGCATCGCGCGCGCAGATGAGATGCGCAACAAGGTGTTGGTGATGCTGCAGAAGCGCAAGACCGTGGTGATCAACGACCTCGTTACAGCTAATCCTGAAACCACTCAAGCGCAGTGGCCGTGGATCTTCAAAACCCTGTGCGAACGCAACCTGGTGCGCAGGGTTGGCGTATCTCGAGGGCGGGTCTCGCAGCGCTTCGCGCTGACCGAAGAAGGCTTCAAGAAAGCCGAAGAGATTATCCAAAAGGCCGGATCGTCCGCACAAAACAAGCACTGACAGGAGCCTCAAGAATGGCAAAAAAACCAACCCGCCATAAAGCCCGCAGCATGGCCGTAACCGTGCCGCAAAGCATCGCCCAGGCAAGCGACTACATCCGCGAGATAGGCGAGCATCAGCGTGACATCACGCGAATTGAAGCCGCGATGAACGATGAATTGGCCGGCATCAAAGAGCGCCACGAATCGCAAGCGCAGCCGCTGAAGCAGCGCATCGAGTCGCTGACGAAGGGTGTGCAGATCTGGTGCGAGGCCAATCGGGAGCAGCTCACGCAGGGCGGCAAAACCAAAACTGCAGCGCTTCCTGCCGGTGAAGTGGCGTGGCGGACCCGCCCGCCATCGGTCCGCGTCACCGGTGCCGAGGCGGTGCTCGACATGCTGCGCAAGATGGGGCTCGACCGATTCATCCGCCCGAAGACCGAGATCAACAAAGAGGCCATCCTCAACGAGCCGGCAGCGGTGGCAAACGTGCCCGGCATCAGCATCCAGCAGGGCGAGGATTTCATTATTACGCCGTTTGAAACCGAGTTGTCTGAGGTGCGCTGATGACGATGACGCAATTTGCTCCTGTATTCCACGACGGCACGAAAGGCCACGCGATGGATGCTGAAGTCATTGAATACGGACTGGTTATTCACACCGGCCTCGATCTCTACGGCTGCCCATCGCTCAGCGAGGGAATGACGATCTCCGACCCGATAACAGGCTTCCGTGTAGCGGGCGGAGACAGCCGCGAACAAGCCCTTTTCAACCTGCATGTGTTTGTTTGCCGAATGGGTGGTCCAGCCGTATTCCCGACGAAACTCGCCGAGCGCCGCGCCGAAATCGCAGCCATGCGCGAAGAGTGTGCCGCCCGACTCGAGGAGATGAGAGTTGCAATGGCGGAAATTCGCAGCGTTATGCGCGACGACGAGGAGGACCACACAGCATGAGCGCAGCACGCCACCTCAAAGCCAACTCGCGCGGCAGCTGGGCCAACGTGCTGCTGTTTCCTGCAGACAAGTCAGATCAAGTGAAGGACGCCTGCGAGCAGCTCCTGCAGGCGGCTGGCGGATCGGTCAGCTTCAAGATCACCGATGACAAGAACGTAACCCTGTCCGCACTCGACGCCCGCTTCGAACCCGTCGGCTGGTCCGACCGCTGAACTCTACAACCCGAGGAAACCGTGGGGACATAACGGAACCAGCCGGTACGGAGAAATCAAAGAGCGCCTTAGGCGAAAGCCAAAAATGCTGCCGGGAGCCGGCACCTCCGCTGCGACACACGACGACGGGAGGCACCATGAACATCATCGAAACCATTGCAGGCTGGGCGCACGATCTGCTGTTGTGGATCATGCCGGTCGAAGAGGAGTAGCACGTATGCCGTCATTCAACTTCAAGCCGCAGTTCTGCGCGGCAATCCGGTCTGGCCACAAGCGCCAGACCATCCGCGCCAGGGGCAAGCGACCGGCGCCGGCCGTCGGACAGATCGCACATCTCTACGCGGGGCTGGGCACGCTTGCTGTTTCACACCTGGGCGAACACCCCATCACCTCGGTTGAGGACATCCAGATCTCCACGCGCAACAACACCGTTCGCATGGTGCGCGGAAACGCCTGGTACGACCTCGAGGAAGACGCCGTCGAGCAGCTCGCCAACGATGACGGCTTCAACTCCGCCGCCGAATTCTTCGCCTTCTTCAAGGACGAGTTCGGCCCCACGTTTTCCGGCTATCTGATCAAGTGGTGACAGTGATGAGTTTTAATTTATGGCGCAAGGATTAGCGATGTCACGCAGAAATACAACGGCAATTGTAGATGTTAAAGGTGAGTTCTCTCGTTTGATTGTCGAGCGATCAACCAGCGGATACGGCTATCCAGTGGTTTCGATTCGATGGGTTGGTGCAGACGCACCGGTTGTTGTGTTGACAACAGAAGAGGCGATTTCCATCGCAGACGCAATTCGGAAAGTTGCGTCCAACAGCCCAATAAAACGGAAGAGTACTGCAGCATGACATCCGCCCCCTTCGCCTCTGCCCGCGCCCAACAGCGCGCCCGCCTGATCAAGATCATCCACACCGGCCGCCGTGCGCTGGGGATGGACGAGGACACCTACCGCGACCTGCTCGCGGCAAAGTCGGATGGCAAGCGCTCCGCCAAGGATCTCACCACGGCCCAGCTGCAGCTTGTCGAGCAGCACATGCGCGCGAGTGGGTTCAAGACTGTAAAGCCGGCCAGCGCAAAGCCCCGCGAATCCCGCAAGCTCGACACTGCAGCAGAGTCAACCAAGGCCCGCGCGCTGTGGCTGTGGCTGCACCAGGTCGGTATCGTCCGCGACCCCAGCGAAGCAGCGCTCGCCGCATTCGTCCGCCGCACTGCGGGCGTGGATGATCTGCGCTGGGCACGCCGCCCCGACAAGGTCATCGAAGGCCTCAAGATCTGGTCCGCTCGCCATATTCCTGCTGTGCTCGCCGCCCGGTTCGCCCGCATGCAATCCGCAGGCATCGTGATTGGCGAGGGATCGTCCGACAGTCTTGTGTCCGCGGTCAGCCCCACGCTCAACCCGTCCAGCTTCAAAGCGCTGCAACGCGCCTGGGAATACCTGGACAAGATCGAGACGCAGCAGGCCGGCGCGGCCACCGTTGCCACGTCTCAACAATAGGAGGTCATCCCGCCATGTCACTGATGCTCGACGACGACTACCCGGAGGCGCTGGGCCTGATTGCGAATGCGGCCTACACCTGGCTCGTCGAGCATCTCAAGCTCGACCACCAGACCGCCGCCGAAGCCGCGCTATCGATCGCCGAGCGCGCCCGCAAGGAACTCGGCGGCGGCCATCAGTACATCCCGAAGGGCCGCGACTACGAACTCTCGCGCCGAGATCGCCAGATCTACGGCAAGTTCCACGGCGACAACTACACCCAGCTCGCCCGAGAGTTCGACCTCACCGAAATGCGCATCCGCCAGATCGTCGATCGCTGCCGCAAGGCCGACATCAAGGCCCGCCAGACCGGCCTCTTCTGAACGCAAAACGGGGCCCTCGATTGGCCCCGTCCGCATTTGCGCACCGTACAAACTCCTTTCACAGCCCGTCCCGTTTCCTCCCCTACCGTCCCGCCGTATCCCGGACTTTTCTATCCACAGCCCCCTGAGTTTTCCTGTCTTCTCTCATTCACAGCATGTCCGCGCAAAGAAAATCGGCGCCGAAGCGCCGTTTCACTGTTACCCCTTCGTGCGAAGGTGCATCGTCGCAACTTACATGCTGCGACGGTACTGGCCGCCCACCTTGTACAGGGCTTCGGTGATCTGCCCCAGCGAGCAGTAGCGCACTGCATCGACCAGCACCGCGAACACGTTGCCGTTCTCGATCACGGTCTGCTGCAGCTTGGCCTGCCACTTCGGCGCCTCGGCCTTGTTGCGGGCATGGAAGTCCTGCAGGCGCTTGAGCTGCCCCTGCTTCTCGTCCTCGGTCGAGCGCGCAAGTTCGATTTCCTGCTGCGCCTGGCCCTTGGGGTTGAGGAAGGTATTCACGCCGATGATCGGGTAGGAGCCGTCGTGCTTCTTGTGCTCGTAGTACAGCGACTCTTCCTGGATCTTGCCGCGCTGGTAGCCGGTTTCCATGGCACCGAGCACGCCGCCACGCGATGCGATGGCCTCGAACTCCTTGAGCACGGCTTCTTCGACGAGATCGGTAAGTTCGTCGATGATGAAGGCGCCCTGGTTGGGGTTTTCGTTCTTGGCCAGGCCCCACTCGCGGTTGATGATGAGCTGGATCGCCATCGCGCGACGCACCGAATCGTCGGTCGGCGTGGTGATCGCCTCGTCGTAGGCGTTGGTGTGCAGGCTGTTGCAGTTGTCGTAGATCGCGATCAGTGCCTGCAGCGTGGTGCGGATGTCGTTGAAGTCCATCTCCTGCGCATGCAGCGAACGGCCCGAGGTCTGCACGTGGTACTTCAGCTTCTGGCTGCGCTCGTTGGCACCGTACTTGTTCTTCATCGCCACCGCCCAGATGCGGCGGGCCACGCGGCCGATCACCGAGTACTCCGGGTCCATGCCGTTGCTGAAGAAGAAGGACAGGTTGGGCGCGAAGTCGTCGATCTGCATGCCGCGCGCCAGATAGCTCTCGACGTAGGTGAAGCCGTTCGACAGCGTGAAGGCGAGCTGGCTGATCGGGTTCGCACCGGCCTCGGCGATGTGATAGCCGGAGATCGACACCGAATAGAAGTTCTGCACCTGGTGATGAACGAAGAACTCCTGGATGTCGCCCATCATCTTGAGTGCGAATTCGGTGGAGAAGATGCAGGTGTTCTGCCCCTGATCTTCCTTCAGGATGTCGGCCTGCACCGTGCCGCGCACCGAAGACAGCGTCCACGCGCGGATCTTGGCGTATTCGTCTTCGGTCGGTTCGCGGCCGTTGTCGGCCTTGAACTTGGCGACCTGCTGATCAAGCGCCGTGTTGAAGAAGAAGGCCAGGATGATCGGTGCGGGGCCGTTGATGGTCATCGACACCGAGGTGGTCGGCGAGCACAGGTCGAAGCCGTCGTACAACACCTTCATGTCGTCGAGCGTGGCGATGGACACGCCCGAGTTGCCGATCTTGCCGTAGATGTCGGGGCGCAGGTCGGGGTCGCAACCGTACAGGGTGACCGAGTCGAAGGCAGTCGACAGACGGTGCGCCGGCATGCCTTCTGACACGCGCTTGAAACGGCGGTTGGTACGGAAAGCATCGCCTTCGCCGGCAAACATCCGCGTCGGGTCCTCGCCCTCGCGCTTGAACGCAAACACGCCTGCGGTGAAGGGGAAGGAGCCGGGGACGTTTTCCTTCATCAGGAATTTCAGCGTCTCGCCCTCGTCGTCAAAGTTCGGCAGGGCAACCTTGCGGATCTTGCTGCCCGACAGCGACTGCGAGGTGAGCTGGGTGCGGATCTCCTTGTCGCGGATCTTCACCACATACTCGTCGGCGGCATACAGCGCCTTGGTGGTCGGCCACTGCTCGAGCAGTTTCTTCGCGGCCGGCGTGAGTTCGCCGTCTTTCCAGTTGATCAGCTCGTCAAAATGCTCGCCCGGCTTGCCACATTCCGCAAACAGTGACTTGGCGATCTTCAGCGACTGACGCTCGCGGGCGACACGCGCCTGCTGCTCGACGTGCCTGTGGTAGCCGCGCACGGAGTCGGCGATCTCGGCCAGATAGCGGATACGCTCGGCCGGCACGATCGCACGCCCCTGGCTGGAGGCACGGATGGTGACCATCGGCAGCTTGCCCGGCTTGGCCTTGAGACCAGCCTTGATCAGCTCGGGCAGCATCGCCTGATAGAGCGCGGTCACACCGTCGTCGTTGAAGCGCGCGGCCATGGTGCCGAATACCGGCATCTCTTCGGTCGGGCTGGTGAACAGCTCGCGGTTGCGCTGGTACTGCTTGCGCACATCACGCAGCGCGTCTTCCGAGCCCTTGCGGTCGAACTTGTTGATGGCGACGAAATCGGCGAAGTCGAGCATGTCGATCTTCTCGAGCTGGCTGGCGGCGCCGAACTCCGGCGTCATCACGTACAGCGACTTGTCGACAAAGGGCACGATCGCAGCATTGCCCTGGCCGATACCCGAGGTTTCGACGACAACGAGATCGAAGCCGGCGAGCTTGCAGGCGGCGATCACTTCGGGCAGCGCCGCGGACACTTCGGAGCCGGTGTCGCGGGTGGCCAGCGAGCGCATGAAGATGTTCTCGTGCTCGATCGCGTTCATGCGGATGCGGTCACCCAGCAGCGCGCCGCCGGTGCGCTTGCGCGAAGGATCGATGGAGACAATGGCGAGCTTGAGCTTGTCGTCCTGGTCGAGACGGAAACGGCGCACGAGTTCGTCGGTGAGCGAGGACTTGCCGGCGCCACCAGTGCCGGTGATGCCGAGGGTCGGCACCTTGGTCTTGGCCGCAGCGTCGATGATCGCCTTGCGGACGTCTTCGCCATAGCCACCGTTCTCGAGCGCGGTGATGATCTGTGCCAGCGCACGGCGATCACCCTTGGCCAGCGCCTTGAGCACCTCGTCCGCCTTCTTCGGCGCGGCATCGGTCAGATTGAAGTCCGAGCGCTCGACCACGCTGTTGATCATGCCCTGCAGACCGAACTTGGCACCGTCCTCGGGCGAGAACACATGGGTCACGCCGTAGTCGTGCAGTTCCTTGATCTCGGACGGGACGATCACGCCACCACCACCGCCGAAAACCTTGATGTTCTCCCCACCGTTGGCCTTGAGCAGGTCGATCATGTACTTGAAGAACTCGACATGGCCGCCCTGGTAGCTGGTGATGGCGATGCCCTGCACATCCTCCTGCAGCGCGGCGTTGACGATCTCGCCAACCGAGCGGTTATGGCCCATGTGGATCACTTCGGCACCGGTTGATTGCAGAATGCGCCGCATGATGTTGATCGAGGCGTCATGGCCGTCGAACAAGGCCGCCGCCGTCACGAAACGCACCTTGTTTTTCGGCTTGTAGGGCTGAAGCTTCTGGGCCACGCTCAGATCGGTCATGTTTGTCTCCCCCGCTTATAGAGTCTGATCATGCCATCTTAGAAGCCATCCGGTCGGAATGCCATTGCCGCAGCCGACGTCCATCGTGCAAAATCCGCCAAAGACTCGAATACACTCCGAAGCCGCAGCGAGACCATGAACGAAGCATCGCCACACATCGCCGACGCGTCCCGGCGCCGCAGTCGGGCCAGAGCATCCGTCGCGATGGGCTTTGTGACCGGCATGCTTTCAGGGCTTCGTCACCAAGGCCGCGACGAGACCCCCTTGTTGAGTGCAGCCGGGATCGATCTTGCAGATGCCGCCAATCGTATTCCGGTCGAGCGCTATGCGAGGCTGTACAACCTGATCGTGACCGAACTCGACGACGAAGGCTTCGGCCTGTTCTCGCGCGCAATGGCGCCGGGCAGTTTCGAATTCCTGTGCCGCGGAATGATGGGTGCGGCCGACCTTGCCGAAGCGCTGGTCCGCGCGCGACGCTTTCTCCGTATCGTCCTGCCCGACCTGGAGATCAGCATCCAGCGCGACGGACAGCGCGCCGAACTGCGCATCGTCGAAGTCACGCCGGTGTCGACCGAGCGCAATGCCCCGGCGCGGGTGTTCGCACTCGAATGGCTGCTGCGGCTGCTGCACGGCGTGGCGTGCTGGTTCGTCGGGCGCGGAATAGCCCTCGACGAGGTGAGCTTCCCCTACGCCCGGCCAGCGCACGCGGACGACTACGCGCTGGTCTATACAGAGCACTCCAGCTTCGATGCGACCGTGCTCTGCGCCCGATTTCAGGCCAACCTGCTCGATCTCCCGATCCGCCGTGACGAGGCCGCGCTGGAAAGTTTCCTCGAGGGCGCGCCGGGCAAGATCAGCATGCTCTACCGCCGTGACCGCGAGATGGTGTTCCGGGTTCGCGACCTGGTGCGCGATGCATTGCCGGACAATCTCTCACTCGAAGCGGTTTCAGCGCGCCTGCACGTATCGCCTCGCACCCTGGCGCGCCGCCTCGAGGAAGAAGGTTCGAGCTTCCGCGCGATAAAGGACGCAACCCGACGCGACATTGCCTTCGCCCGCCTGACCAAGACGCGACAACCGATCGCCCGGCTTGCCGCAGATCTCGGCTATGCCGACCCATCGGCCTTCTACCGCGCCTTCGTTGCCTGGTCCGGCGTTTCACCCGAACACTTTCGCAACCGCCTCGCAGCAGGTGCGGCCGGCAAGCTCGCCCGCGACCACACCGTGCGCGGCAAGGCAGGTTGAGCACAAATTCTCGTTTTCCGACGGGATCAGTTAACGTCGACGTTAACTTCGGGCACACTAATGTGTGCAAATGGATGCAGACCCTGATTCCGGGCCCCTGCCGGGAAGTGTCACCCTCCACACTACAAGAACACACTCGCCAGAGGAGACAGGCAGCGCATGGTGCAAGCCGGCAACACCTCACTGACGCCAGAACAACGCCGGCGCTACGACCTGCTGCTGGCAGGGCTGGACCTGCTAGACCAGGCAATTGCCGTGTTCGACGCCACCCCCAAGCTGGTGACCTGGAACAAGGCCATGCTGCGCCTGCTCGACTTCCCCGAGTCCATGGTGCGAGTCGGCACGCCCTTCGAGGACTTCGTCCGCTTCAACGCAGAGCGCGGCGAATACGGCCCCGGCGACATCGACACCCTGGTCCTTGAGCGCGTTGCCTCCGCCCGTGCCTTTCAGCCTCATTACATTGAGCGCGCACGCCCCAACGGCAAGGTGCTGGCAGTCCGTGGCGTGCCCATCCCCAACCTCGGCTTCGTCACGCTGTGGACCGACATCACCGAGCAACGGCGTTACGAGTCGGTCATCCAGCAGCAGAACGCGCAACTCGAAGCACGCGTACAGGCACGCACCGCCGAGCTGGAGCGCGCGAACCGGGAAGTCGATCAGATCGCGGGGGCGCTGCGCCAGAGCGAAGAGCGCCTGCGCCTCATCCTCGACGCCATCCCCGCACTCATCGCCCATGTCGATGCAGGGCAGCACTACCGCTTCGCCAACCGCAGCTACGCCGAATGGTTCGGCCTAAGCAAGGAGAGCATCGTCGGACGCAGCGTCGAAGAGGTGTTCGGCCCCGATGCCTACGCAGCGGTCAGCCCCTACCTCGACGAAGCGGCTTGCGGCGAGCGCGTCAGCTACGAATATTCACGCACCAACGCTGACGGACGCACGGTGCATGCCCGCAGCGTCGTGGTGCCCGACGTGTCGGTTGAAGGCGGCTTCCAGGGCTTCTTCGTGCTGTCCATCGACATTACCGAACAAAAGGCCAACCAGGCGGCGCTGATCCAGGCGCAGAAGATGGAAGCGGTCGGACAGCTCACCGGCGGCCTGGCGCACGACTTCAACAACCTGCTCACGATCATCATCGGCAACCTGTCAGCCCTGCAGGGCCAGCTCGGTCCGGCACAGTCCGCCGAGCATGTCGACCCGGCGATGCAGGCCGCACGGCGCGGCGCAGAACTCATCCGCCGTCTCCTGACCTACTCGCGCAAGCAACCGCTTGAACCGACCAGCGTCGAAGTCGGGGCACTGGTGCACAACATGACGCACCTGCTGACGCGCTCGCTGACCGAAGCCGTCAATGTAAAGCTGCGCCTGCCCGCCGAACCGCTGTTCGCCCTGGTCGATCCGCATCAGCTCGAAAATGCGTTGCTCAACCTCGCGCTCAATGCCCGTGACGCCATGCCTGAAGGTGGCGAGCTCACGATCACGGTGTCTGAACGTGATCTCGACACCTATGTAGCCCGGCTGGTTGAAGTGCCTGCTGGAAAGTACGTGCAGATCGATGTGAGCGACAGCGGCACCGGGATCGAGCCAGAACTGCTGCAACGGGTCTTTGAGCCCTTTTTCACCACAAAGCCCTTCGGCAGCGGCAGCGGACTCGGACTGTCCATGGTGTATGGCTTCGTTCGGCAGTCCGGGGGCAACATCCGCGTGGTCAGTACGCCCGGCAAGGGGACCAGCGTGCGCTTCGTGCTGCCGCGCTCATACGCTCCAGACTTGGCAGCGGCGCAAGCCGAACGCGTTACGGCGCCGACACACATCAGCCAGGGGCCGGTACTGCTGGTCGAGGACGAACCCGATGTACGCAAGATCATCCGCTTGCAGCTGACCGCGCTCGGGCACGTCGTGATCGAAGCCGAGAACGGCGTCGAAGCACTGCCGCTGCTCGAGAATATCGACGACATTTCACTGCTGGTGAGCGACACCATCATGCCGGGCGGCGTGGGGGGACGCGAACTGGCCGCACGAGCACGGACACTACGCCCGAAACTGCCGATCCTGCTCATTACCGGTTACGCCAGTACCGAAGAGGATGAACAAAGCCTCAGCGCCGACATCCCCGTGCTACGCAAACCTTTCGATCAGGCGGTGCTCGCTGCTGCACTGAACGAACTCGATCCGCCCGAGGAGACCTGCTGACATGACCAGCTCACACCCGGAGACGGGAACACCACGTATTTTCGTACTCGAAGACGAGTCCGACATTGCGCGCCTGATCTGCTCCAGCCTTGCCGAATACGGCTTCCGTTGCGAACACCTGTCGACCGGTCGCCAGCTTCTCGCGCGCGCGCGCCAGGCGGCACCCGATCTGTGCATCGTCGATCTGGGCCTGCCCGACATGGACGGCATGCAGGTGGTGCGCGAACTTCAGGAAGGCAGCCCGTGCGCAGTGCTGATCCTGACCGGGCGCAATGATGTGACCGACCGCGTACTCGGCCTTGAGCTGGGCGCCGACGACTATATCGTCAAGCCCTTCGAGCCACGTGAACTGGTGGCCCGCGTGCGCTCCATCCTGCGCCGCTACCAGCGCGCCGCGCCGGTCGAACCGGTAGAGCGCAGCCTGGCGCGCTTCGGCACCTGGCTGTTCGACAGCGGACAGCACACGCTGACCGCGGCCGATGGCCGTGAAGTCAGCCTCTCGGCCGCAGAAGCCGGCCTGCTGACCACGCTGCTGCAGCGCCCGAACAAGATCCTCTCGCGCGAGCAGTTGCTTGGCGAGCGTGACGTCGATCCCTTCGATCGCAGCATCGATGTGCGCATCTCGCGTCTGCGCCGCAAACTCGACGACGATCCGCAGAACCCGAAGCTGATCAAGACCGTGTATGGCGCGGGCTATCTGTTCTCCACCCAGGTCAGCTGGGAATGAAGCGCCCCCCAAGCCCGAGGATGTGGATTCCTCGCCATGAGCGATTCCGCTCTATAATTATGAATTCTTAATCCAGATACCTGACAGGAGGCTTTGCCATGTCCCAGCGCCCGTTCAAGACCCTCGGCATCCAGCAGATCGCCATTGGCGGCCCGAGCAAGGAAAAGCTCAAGACGCTGTGGGTCGACATGCTCGGCCTCGAGGTCACCGGCAACTTCGTCTCCGAGCGTGAAAACGTCGACGAGGACATCTGCGCCATGGGCGCCGGTGCATTCAAGGTCGAAGTGGATCTGATGCAGCCGCTCGATCCGGAAAAGAAACCGGCGGTGCACACCACCCCGCTGAACCATGTCGGCGTGTGGATCGACGATCTGCCCAAGGCGGTGGAGTGGCTCAGCGCGCAGGGCGTGCGCTTTGCGCCCGGCGGCATTCGTCGCGGCGCGGCGGGCTTCGACATCACCTTCCTGCATCCGAAAGGCAATGAGGAATTCCCCATCGGTGGTGAGGGCGTGCTGATCGAACTGGTGCAGGCCCCCCCCGAGGTCGTCGAAGCCTTCGCCCGTCTGGCGGCTGCCTGAAAGTCCTCAGCGCGTGGCGACCCTGAAGGTGTCGCACGCGCTCAGGGTGCCCGCGTTAAGCCCGTTGCGGAACCACTGCGCACGCTGGGCAGCGGTTCCATGGGTGAAGCTGTCGGGCACGGCATAGCCACGCGCCTGTTTCTGCAGGTGATCGTCGCCGGTCGCGGCCGCTGCAGCCAGCGCCTCTTCTACGTCGCCCGCCTCCAGCACCTGCCTGCTGCGATCCGCATGGTGCGCCCAGACCCCGGCCAGGCAATCAGCCTGCAACTCGAGTTTGACCGAGAGCAGATTGCCTTCGCGCTCGGACAGGCGCTGTCGCGCAGCCTGCACCTTGGCCGACACACCGAGCTGGTTCTGCACGTGATGCCCGACCTCGTGCGCGATGACGTAGGCCTGGGCGAAATCTCCGGGTGCGCGGAAGCGATCACGCAGTTCATTGAAGAAATTCAGATCGAGATAGATCTTGCTGTCGGCCGGACAGTAAAACGGCCCCATCGCCGCCTGCCCGAGTCCGCATGCGCTCTGTGTGGCACCACTGAACAGCACCAGTCGCGGCTCCTGATAGCGTCGCCCACCGGCGTCGAACATCGCACGCCAGGTGTCTTCGGTGTCGGCCAGCACCATCGACACGAAGCGGGCCGCATCGTCTGCCCCAGGTCCGCTTGAGACTCGCGGGCGACTCACCTCCGACGCCGGCGGATTCATCACGCCGGCCCCGTTGAGCACCACACTGGGATCGACGCCAAAGTACATGGCGACCAGCGCGAGCACGATGGTACCGAGCCCGATCCGGCCGCGTCCGCCAATCCCCCGTCTGGGCGCGCCCTGCCCCCGACGGTCCTCGATATTGCTGCTTTCCCTGCCATTGTCGAAACGCATCGTGGCTCTCCGCCTGCCTGTGTGCGTATCATCCTGCGATCGGGCCCGGCGTCAACAAAAAAACGGGCCCGACAATGCGGACCCGTCCTGTTTATGCCTTCCCTGAGCTGACGCGATCAGGCCTCGGCGCCAACCTTGTCGTCGCGGATGGCGTCGTACTCGTCCTCCCAGAACCACTTCTCCTCGCCAAATGCGGGCTTGAGGTGATGCAGCCAGGTCGCCTCCTCGTCGTACTTCGCGAAGAAGGGGCGTTGCACCCAATCCGGATTCCGGCCCTGGATGAAGCGCAGCACAAACACCTTCTCGCCGTTGATCTCGGACACGCCCTGCACCTCGACCTTGCCCGGGCTGGCGCTCATGCTCGGACCACGCGCGGTGCGGGCCAGACCGGACACCTGCTGGATGGCTTCGCGATAGATCTCCCACGCCCGCGCCAGCGGAACCTCGAAGTAGTTGCGCGCACCGGTATCGCGCTCCACGAAGAAATAGTAGGGAATGATGCCGAGGCTGACCTGAGTCTTCCACATCCGCGCCCACACTGCGGGATCGTCGTTGATGTGCTTGATCAGGGGGCCCTGCGCACGAATGACCGCACCGGTCGAGCGGATGCGCCGGATTGCCGCACGTGCGGCCGGCGTTTCCATTTCGCGCCAGTGGTTGTAATGCGCCATCAAGGCCACATGCTTGCCGGCCTTGACCATGCGTTCGAGCAGCTCGATGAGTTCGTCGGCATCGGCTGCGCCAAGGAAACGGTGGGGCCAGAAGCTGAGCGCCTTGGTGCCGATACGAACGGTCTGGATGTGGTCGAACTCCGGCGCCAGCAGTGGCTCAAGATAGCCCTGCAGATGCTTGGTCTTCATCACCATCGGATCGCCACCGGTGAACAGCAGGTCGGTGACTTCATTATGCTCGCGCAGGTAGCCGTGCAGCATCCGCGCTTCCGACGCCGCGATGCGCAGCGTCTTGTCGCCGACGAACTGCGCCCAGCGGAAACAGAAAGTGCAGTAACTGTGGCAGGTCTGCCCCTGGCTGGGGAAGAACAGCACGGTCTCGCGGTACTTGTGCTGGATGCCTTCGATGCGGTTGCCCTCGGCATCGCGCGGCATGTTCATCTCCATCTGGTCAGCAGGATGGGGATTGAGCTCCAGCCTTACCTCGTGCGCAGCCGCGTCGATCACGGCCTTGTCGGCACCTTCGCGATAAAGCGTGGCAATACGGTCGAAGTGCGCGTCGGTCAGCATGCCGCGCTGCGGGAAGGTCAGCTGGTAGATCGGATCATCGGGCACACGGTCCCAGTCGATCAGCTCGTCGACAACGTACTGGTTCACCCGGAACGGCAGCACGGTGGACACCACCTTCATCTCGAAGCGTGCCTCTTCCGACATGCGGGTCAGGGGCTCGATGCGATCGAGGTCGCGCTGGGTAAACACCTGGAAGGGGCGATCTTCAACCTCATCAACACGGGCAATGGGCCAGGTACGAGCCAAGGTCGGCGTTTGTTGTCTCATTATCGATCTCCTCTTTGCATCGGACACCACCCCCTGAGGCGACAGGGTCGTCGGATAAGCTGTAACCGGGTACGGGTGGGGACCGGGGGCTGCGTGGCCAATGGGCGAATGCCTCAATGCCGGTCCGGGTGAGGCCGACGAGTGAATCCGTCGGCGCTGAGTCGCACCATTATATGCGGCCACTTAGTTTTGCGCAAATATAACCAGCGAGGACACACTGGTCGGATGCATCAGCCGAAGTCGAGTTCCCCGGCCTCAAGCGGATGCCCGAAGAGATAGCCCTGGCATGCCGAACATCCGAGCCGGGTCAGGAAAGCCAGCTGTTCGGCCGTTTCAACGCCCTCGGCGATCACGCTGAGCTGCAGCTGTCGCGCCATCGCAACCACCGTCGACACGATCATTCGATCGTTCTCATCCTCGACGATATCGGCCACGAAACTGCGGTCGATCTTGAGCGCATCGACGGGGAAACGCTTGAGATAGGCCAGCGACGAATAGCCTGTACCGAAGTCATCGATGGAGAACTTCACGCCGATTGCCTTAAGCTCTTCCAGCACCCTGACCGCCTGGTCGGGCTTGTGCATGATCGCGCTCTCGGTGAGCTCCAGGGTCAGCATGCTCGCGGGGAAACCACTGCGATCCAGCACGCGGCGCACGGTATCGACCAGCGCCCCGTCCGCAAACTGGCGCGACGAGATGTTGACCGCGATCGGCATGACCCGCCCTCCGTCGAGCCAGGCTCGTCCCTGCCTGCACGCCTCCTCCAGCACCCAGATGCCGAGCGGTACGATCAGCCCGGTCTCTTCGGCCACCGGGATGAAACGCAGGGGCGACACCAGCCCGTCGGCCGGGTGGCGCCAGCGCACCAGCGCCTCGACCCCGGTCGTGTATCCGGAAGCCACCGCAACCACAGGCTGGTAGTGCAGAACGAGCTCATTGCGCTCGAGCGCCCTGCGCAAGGCGGTTTCCAGCGCCAAACGCTCCTGCGCTGCAATCGTGAGCGCCTCGGTGTAGAAACGATAGACGTTCCGTCCGGCCGCCTTGGCCTCGTACAGCGCGGCATCCGCATTGCGGATCAGCTGCTGATGGTCATCGTTGTCATCCGGGTAGATGCTGATGCCGATACTCGCACCGACGAACACCTCCTCTCCGCTGCGCAGCTGGAACGGCTGGTTCATCAGCTCGATCATCTCGAGCGCAAAGCTGGCGACATCGTCGACCCTGTCGACGCGGTCGAGCAGGATCACGAACTCGTCTCCACCGAGCCGGGCGAGCGTATCTTCCGCCCGCATCCGCCCGTGCAGCCGGCGTGCGATTTCGACCAGCAACTCGTCACCCACAGGATGGCCAAGACTGTCGTTGACGTTCTTGAAGCGGTCGATGTCCATGAACAGCGCCGCCATGATCTTGCCGCTGCGCCGAACCCGTTCCGCGCCGTGCTCGAGGCGGAGGTTGAGCAGCACCCGGTTCGGAAGGTCGGTCAGCGCATCGTAGTGCGCCAGATGCTGGAGCTGCGCCTCGGCGTGCTTCATGTGGCTGATATCGGAAAACACGCCGACGAAATGGGTGATGAAACCTTCCTCGTCGCGCACCACCGACAGGGTCAGCAGTTCCGGAAAAATCTCGCCATTCTTCCGCCGGTTCCAGATTTCGCCTTGCCAGTGGCCAGTGACACTCACTTCGCGCCACATCTCACGGTAGAAGCGCGCACTCTGCCGCCCCGAACTCAACATGGTCGGCCGCTGGCCGATGGCCTCCTCTTCGGTGAAGCCGGTGATCACGGTAAACGCCCGGTTGACCGCCACGATGCGCTGGTCCACATCGGTGATGAGCACCGCCTCCGCGGTATTCTCGAAGACGGCCGCAGCCTGCTTCAGCTTTCCTTCGGCATGCTTCTGTTCGGTAATGTCCTGAGCGGTGCCCAAGCCCGCGATCAGGCGTCCCTCATCGTCGTATTGCAGTTCGGCACGCTCATGCACCCATCTCACGTGGCCATCGACAATGACCCGGTGCTGCACGTCAAGTCCGGCCCCTGCCCTCGCCGCCCGCCACGCGGCGTCGACCCGGAGGCGGTCCTCCGGATGCACCGCGTTGAGGAAACTCTCATAGCTCACCGGCGTGCCGACCGGCAGACCGAAAATGCGATAGGTCTCGGCCGACCAGACCAGTTGCCGTTCGACGAGACTGATCTGCCAGCTTCCTGTTCGCGCCACAGTCTGGGCTTGCTCCAGCGACGCCTGGCTTGCACGCAGGGCCGCTTCGGCCTGCTTGAGCGAAGTGATGTCACGGCTGACCCCCATCAGGCCGGAAAAGCCCCGGGCACCAAAGAACGGCGTTTTCAGGGTGTCGAGCACGACCTCGCGACCGTCGGGATAGACAATCCGTTCTTCCTGGCGACGGGCCACGCCAGACTCTATTACGCGCCGGTCCAGCGCCATATAGGAAGCTGCAAGCTCTGCGCCGAAGAGGTCGCCATCGGTGCGACCGATGATCTCCGCTTCGGCCCTATTGACGTAGGCTTCGAATGCACGATTGCAGCCGAGATAGCGCCCCTCTTCATCCTTGAAAAAAACGAAATCGGGAAGCGCGTCGATGAACACGCGCAGCAAGCCCTCGTCCCGGTCGAGGAGCGAGCACGCTGCCGAAATTTCGTTCAGGGATGCGGGCTTCATCGAACATCCACGCCTTCTGGCTATATCACCGTCATTTTGACCCATCGCCGACGTTTTGCGAAATTCATTTTCCGAGCCCGCAATGAATCGACCCGGTTAACGAAAAAGGGCCCGCTTGCGCGGGCCCGCCCTCCGACGGGCACCCCGCCGGACAAGCCGGCGACGTCTCCCTCCCCATCGAACGAAACAAGGATCGGCCTGACAGCCGCCGATCAGACGAACTCGATGATCACCTCATCCACCGACAGGCTTGCACCCGGTGCGACCACGATCTTCTTGACCGTCACATCGCTGTCGGCCTTGAGCACGTTCTCCATCTTCATGGCTTCGATGACCGCAAGCTTCTCGCCAGCCTTCACTTCCTGACCTTCGACCACCGAAACCTCACGCAGCAGGCCGGGCATCGGCGACAGCAGGAACTTCGACAGATCGGGCGGCAGCTTCTCGGGCATCAGCGACAGCAGATGGGCCGCGTGCACCGTCATCACCATCGGCTCGACCTGCAGACCGAAGTGCGAGATGTAGTAGCGCAGGCCGCGGCGCTCGATCTGCAGGCAGATCGGCTTGCCATTGGCCGTGCCCTTGAACAGCAGGTCGCCAAAGCTCCAGTCGGAGACGATGTCGTAGGTCGTGTCGCCATGGGTCAGCGACAGGCCGCCCTCGATCTCACGGATGGACATCGGGTACTGCTTGCCACCCATCACCACCACCCAGTTGGTGGCAACCTTGCGGCCGTGACCGGCAAGCTGACCGTCGATCTGCACCGCACGGTCGATGTAGCGCTTGCGGGCAAAGGTGGCCACTGCAGCGAGCAGCGCGGGATCGTCGTGTGGCACCATCGACGCATCGAAGCCCTGCGGGTACTCCTCGGCGATGAAGCCGGTGTTGAAGTTGCCCGAGCAGAAACGCGGATGCTGCAGCAGCGCGGCCTGGAAGGGGATGTTCGAGCTGATGCCACGGATCACGAAGGCGTTGAGCGCGTCACGCATGCGCTCGATGGCTTCGTTGCGGTCCTTGCCGTGCACGATGAGCTTGGCGATCATCGAGTCGTAGAACATCGAGATCTCGCCGCCTTCGTACACGCCGGTATCGACGCGCACCTGACCGTCGACCTCGGCCGGAGGCTGGAACTTCACCAGTCGGCCGGTCGAGGGCAGGAAGCCGCGGAAGGGATCCTCGGCGTTGATGCGGCACTCCATGGACCAGCCGTTGATGCCGACATCGGCCTGGCTCAGCGGCAGCTTCTCGCCGTAGGCCACGCGGATCATCTGCTCGACGAGGTCGAGCCCGGTGATGAGTTCGGTGACCGGGTGCTCGACCTGCAGACGGGTGTTCATCTCGAGGAAGTAGAACTCCTTGGTCGCGCCGCTCACCACGAACTCGACCGTACCGGCCGACTCATAGTTCACCGCACGCGCCAGCGCCACCGCCTGTTCGCCCATGGCCTTGCGCATCTCGGGGTCGACGAAGGGGCTGGGTGCCTCCTCGATGACCTTCTGATGCCGGCGCTGAATCGAGCAATCGCGTTCGTTCAGATAGACGTAGTTGCCGTGCCCATCGCCCAGCACCTGGATCTCGATGTGGCGCGGCTCCAGCACGTATTTCTCGATGAAGACGCGATCGTCGCCAAACGCGTTACGTGCTTCGTTGACGCAGGAGGCGAAACCTTCATGCGCCTCCTTGTCGTTGAAGGCCACGCGCAGACCCTTGCCGCCACCGCCGGCCGAGGCCTTGATCATGACCGGATAGCCGATGTTCTTCGCGATCTCGACCGCCTCGTCGGGACCGGCAATCGCATCGTTGTAGCCCGGAATGGTGTTCACACCGGCCTCGATCGCGAGCTTCTTGGACTCGATCTTGTCGCCCATCTTGGCAACCGAGTAGTGCTTCGGACCGATGAACTTGATGCCCTCTTCTTCCAGACGGCGCGAGAACTCGGCGTTCTCGGACAGGAAGCCATAGCCCGGATGCACCGCTTCGGCACCGGTCTGCTTGCAGGCAGCGATGATCTTGTCCATCGCCAGATAGGACTCTTTCGACGCGGCGGGGCCAATACACACACCTTCATCCGCCAGCTCGACGAACAGGGCATCCTTGTCGGCCTCGGAATACACCGCAACGGTGGCGATGCCCATCTTGCGGGCCGTCTTGATCACGCGGCAGGCAATTTCACCGCGGTTGGCAATCAGAATTTTCTTGAACATATCTATCCCTTTCCCTGGCTTACAGCGGAATGTTGCCGTGCTTGCGCCACGGGTTCTCGAGTTCCTTGTCCTTGAGCATGGCCAGCGAACGGCACACGCGCTTGCGCGTTTCGTGCGGCATGATCACGTCGTCGATGAAGCCACGCGCACCGGCCACGAACGGATTGGCGAAACGGGCCTTGTACTCGGCCTCGCGCTCGGCAATCTTGGCGGGATCGTTCTTTTCCTCGCGGAAGATGATCTCCACCGCGCCCTTCGGGCCCATCACCGCGATTTCGGCCGACGGCCAGGCGAAGTTGACGTCGCCGCGCAGGTGCTTGGAGCTCATCACGTCATACGCACCGCCGTAGGCCTTGCGCGTGATCAGGGTGACCTTCGGCACGGTGCACTCGGCGTAGGCGTAGAGCAGTTTGGCGCCATGCTTGATGATGCCGCCGTATTCCTGGCTGGTGCCGGGCATGAAGCCGGGCACGTCGACCAGGGTCACGACCGGGATGTTGAACGCATCGCAGAAGCGCACGAAACGCGCCGCCTTGATCGAGCTCTTGATGTCGAGGCAGCCGGCCAGCACGAGCGGCTGGTTGGCGACGATACCGACCGGAGAGCCTTCCATGCGGGCGAAGCCGATGATGATGTTCTTGGCGTAGTCGGGCTGCAGCTCGAAGAAATCGCCGTCGTCGACCATCTTGACGATCAGCTCTTTCATGTCATACGGCTGGTTCGGGTTCGCCGGCACCAGGGTGTCGAGCGAGAAGTCGAGGCGGTCGGCGGGGTCGACTGCCGGAATTGCAGGCGGCTTCTCGCGGTTACTCGAAGGCAGGAAGCCCACCAGACGGCGGGTCATCATCAGCGCTTCGACATCGTTCTCGAAGGCGAGGTCGGCCACACCGGACTTGGTGTTGTGGGTGATCGCGCCACCCAGCTCTTCGGCGGTGACTTCCTCGTGGGTCACGGTCTTGACCACTTCGGGACCGGTGACGAACATGTAGGAGGAGTCCTTCACCATGAAGATGAAGTCGGTCATGGCCGGGCTATACACCGCGCCGCCGGCACACGGCCCCATGATCAGCGAAATCTGCGGCACCACGCCTGAGGCCATCACGTTGCGCTGGAACACGTCGGCGTAGCCGCCGAGCGAATCCACGCCTTCCTGAATACGTGCGCCACCCGAGTCGTTGAGGCCGATCACCGGCGCACCGACCTTCATCGCGTGGTCCATCACCTTGCAGATCTTCTCGGCGTGGGTTTCCGACAGCGAGCCGCCGAACACGGTGAAATCCTGCGAGAACACGAACACCAGACGACCATTCACGGTGCCATAGCCGGTGACGACACCGTCGCCCGGGATATGGTCGGCATTCATGCCGAAATCGTTGCAGCGGTGCTCCTTGAACATGTCCCACTCTTCGAAGCTGCCGTCGTCGAGGAACAGTTCGATACGCTCGCGTGCAGTGAGCTTGCCCTTGGCGTGCTGGGCGTCGATGCGCTTCTGGCCACCGCCCAGACGGGCCTTGGCGCGCTTCTCGTCCAGCTGACGAATGATGTCTTGCATTGATAACCTCCTTCGCGGGTTTCCTGTGTGCGCGTTCGCTACTTCAGTGCAGACGCGCAATCCTTTGCTGCATGTGTCAGTTGATTCGGGTGATTCAATTCAGGTAGCTCAGAAGCTTGAGCGCCGCAGCCGACGGCGTCGTCGTGCCCTGCTCGACCGCGCTCGCCAGATCCGGCAGATCCCGCCTCACTTGCGGGTGGCTGCGGAAGCGGCTGCGCAGGCCGTTGTCGATCATGTCCCACATCCAGGCCAGCGCCTGATGGCGACGCTTGGCATCAAACTCGCCCGTTCTGCTCAGGGTTTCGCGGTAACGCGTCACCTGCTCCCAGAACTCGGCGACCCCTTCATTCCTGAGCGCAGACAGGGTGATGACCGGCACGACCCAGTTCTGACTCATCGGCCGCAGCATGTGCAGCGCGGTCTTGATCTGCGACTTCGCCCGCATCGCGGCGGAAGGGTCGATGTCGGCCTTGTTGATGACGATCAGATCGGCGATCTCCATGATGCCTTTCTTGATCGCCTGCAGGTCGTCACCGGCGTTGGGCAACTGCAGCAGGCAGAAGATGTCGGTCATGCCGGCGACCGCGGTTTCCGACTGGCCCACACCCACCGTCTCGACAATGATCACGTCGAAACCGGACGCCTCGCAGACCAGCATGGTCTCCCGCGTTTTCTCCGCCACACCGCCGAGGCTGCACGCCGAGGGACTGGGCCGGATATAGGCGCCAGGATTCTGGCTCAGGTGCTCCATGCGCGTCTTGTCGCCGAGAATCGAGCCGCCACTCACCGACGAGGACGGGTCGACCGCGAGCACCGCCACACGCAGCCCCTGCTCGATCAGGTACAGACCAAGGCCTTCGATGAAGGTCGATTTCCCCACGCCGGGCACGCCAGAAATACCCACCCGGATGGACTTGCCGGTATGCGGCAGCAGGGCTTCGAGCACGGCGCGTGCACGGGCCTTGTGATCATCGCGCTGCGATTCGATCAGGGTAATGGTCTTGGCGAGCGGACGCAGTTTGCGCGCAAGCACGCCATCGACCAGCGCCTGATCGGCGGCGTCGGTTGCCGGCAGCTGCGGGGACACGGAATCGGAAGCGTTCATCGGTCTCGGGGCAAAGACGAAGGTAACGAACTCAGGCGCGGCGAAACGGCAATACTACCGTCCGCCGCGCCTGCCGCAATCAGGCCTTGGCCCGTGCAGCGCGAATCTGCTTGAGCACTTCGCGCGCGGACTTCTGAATCGGCGTACCCGGCCCGAAGATGCCCTTGGCGCCGGCAGCGTACAGCGTGTCATAGTCCTGCGCCGGGATCACGCCACCAACGAAGACAATGATGTCGTCCGCGCCCTGGGCCTTGAGACCGTTGATCACGGCAGGAACCAGCGTCTTGTGGCCTGCCGCGAGGCTGGAGCAGCCGACCGCATGAACGTCGTTCTCCACCGCGTGACGCGCCACCTCTTCCGGGGTCTGGAACAGCGGACCGACGTCGATATCGAAGCCGAGGTCGGCAAAGGCCGACGCCACCACCTTGGCGCCGCGGTCGTGACCGTCCTGACCGAGCTTGGCGATCATGATGCGCGGACGACGGCCCTCTTCTGCCACGAAGGCTTCGATGTCGGCCTTGAGTTCTTTCCAGTCGCTGTCGTTTTCCACCACGGCTCCATAGACGCCAGACACGGCTTGCGGGTTGGCACGGTAACGGCCGAAGACCTTTTCCAGCGCGTCAGAGATCTCGCCCACGGTTGCGCGCAGACGCACGGCCTTGACGGCGAGATCGAGCAGATTGCCTTCGCTCGTCTCTGCACAGCGGGTCAGTGCATCCAGAGCGGCCTGCACCGCAGCGCTGTCGCGACTTGCACGGATTTTCGCCAGACGCGCCACCTGCGACTCACGCACCGCGTGGTTGTCGATGTCGAGAATGTCGATCGGGTCTTCCTTGTCGAGCTTGTACTTGTTTACGCCGACGATGACGTCCTTGCCCGAGTCGATGCGTGCCTGTTTGTCGGCTGCGCACTCCTCGACCTTCATCTTCGCCCAGCCCGACTCGACCGCCTTGGTCATGCCGCCCATGGACTCGATCTCTTCGATCAGCTCCCAGGCCTTGTCGGCCATGTCCTGGGTGAGCTTTTCCATCATGTAGGAGCCAGCCCAGGGATCGACCACATTACAGATGTGGGTCTCTTCCTGGATGATGATCTGGGTGTTGCGTGCAACGCGTGCCGAGAACTCGGTGGGCAGCGCAATCGCTTCGTCGAGCGCGTTGGTGTGCAGCGACTGGGTACCGCCGAACACGGCCGCCATGGCCTCGATGGTGGTGCGCACCACGTTGTTGTACGGGTCCTGCTCGGTGAGCGACCAGCCGGAAGTCTGGCTGTGCGTGCGCAGCATCATCGACTTCGGGCTCTTGGGATCGAACTGCTTCATGATCCGCCACCACAGCAGACGCGCCGCGCGCATCTTGGCGATCTCGAGGTAGAAGTTCATGCCCACCGCCCAGAAGAAGGACAGGCGGCCGGCGAACTTGTCCACATCCATGCCGCTGGCGATGCCGGTGCGCACATACTCCAGGCCATCGGCCAGGGTGAAGGCGAGTTCGATGGCCTGGTTCGCGCCGGCTTCCTGGATGTGGTAACCCGAAATCGAGATCGAGTTGAACTTCGGCATGTGCTGCGCGGTGTAGCCGAAGATGTCGGCGATGATCTTCATCGACGGCGTCGGCGGGTAGATATAGGTGTTGCGGACCATGAACTCCTTGAGGATGTCGTTCTGGATGGTCCCCGACAGCTTTTCCTGCGACACGCCCTGCTCTTCGGCAGCGACGATGTAACCGGCAAGAATCGGCAGCACCGCACCGTTCATGGTCATCGACACCGAGACCTTGTCGAGCGGGATGTTGTCGAAGAGGATCTTCATGTCTTCGACCGAGTCGATTGCCACGCCAGCTTTGCCAACGTCGCCGAGCACGCGCGGATTGTCCGAATCGTAGCCGCGGTGGGTGGCCAGGTCGAAGGCCACCGACACGCCCTGACCACCAGCGGCAAGCGCCTTGCGGTAGAAGGCATTGGATGCTTCGGCGGTGGAGAAGCCGGCGTACTGGCGGATGGTCCACGGTTTGACCGCATACATCGTCGGCTGCGGGCCACGCAGGTAGGGCTCGAAGCCCGGCAGGGTATCGGCGTGCTTCAGACCTTCGATATCGGCTGCGGTGTAGAGCGGCTTGACTGTCAGCCCTTCCGGCGTCGTCCAGTTCAGCTTGGTCACATCGCCTTCAGGGGCGTGCTTGGATGCAGCCTTGGTCCAGGCATCCAGACCGGGCTGGGAATAAGTGGGCTCGTTGGCGTTCGACATGAAAAACCTCTCTGACACATTGGCCGCATAAGCGGCATTGCGTTGCTTGGCGGATTTGCCGCGACTTCCACACGACGACGAGACCGCCCGCAATAGTTCGCGGGCGGTCGCCGACGCTTCGCTACGCGGCGTAGTCCCTCTCATGTTCTTCGGGTTTTCACCCGAAGCCTCCCATGCTACGCCGCGCCAAGGAAGTTGACTTGTTCAACAGCACGAATAATACTTTATCCATAATTATGAATGCAATGGGTCGAGGACATCTCCTTGAATAAGCTATGATCTGCGACCCTTCGGAGATCCACTCTCGCCATGACCGAAACCCGCATCGCCCCGCTTGCGCTGTACCAGGAGGTCGCAGAACGCCTGCGCCAGCGCATCTTTGCGCACGAACTCAAGCCGGGCACCTGGGTGGACGAGCAGGCGCTGGCAGAGGATTACGGCATTTCCCGCACGCCGCTGCGCGAAGCGCTCAAGGTGCTGGCATCCGAGGGGCTGGTAACGCTCAAGCCGCGCCGAGGCTGTTATGTGACCGAGATCTCCGAGCGCGACCTGGATGAAGTGTTCAAGGTCATGGCGATGCTCGAAGGTGAGTGCGCCCGCACCTCGGCGAGTCGCGCCAGCGAGACCGAACTCGGCACCCTGAAAGCCATTCACGCCGATCTCGAGAAAGCCGCCAGCGCGCAGGACATCAACGCCTTTTTCGAAGCCAACCAGGCCTTCCACCACGAACTGCAGCGCATTGCGGACAACCGCTGGCTACTGCACGTGATCGAAGACCTGCGCAAGGTCATCAAGCTGTCGCGCCATCACTCCCTGTTCTCCGAAGGCCGGCTCGAGCAGTCACTGGCCGAGCACCGCGCCCTTCTCGACGCCCTGCTGGCGCGCGACGCCGACGCCGCAGACCAGCTCATGCGCGAACACATCCGCAGCGGCCGCGAAGCCCTCGCCCGCATTGCCGACGCACGCAACCGCGCCGCCTGAACTCGCCCCCGCGCGGCAGCGTCGGCGCGATGCTCAGCCCGCGTCCTTGGTTACCAGGACCTGATCGATACGGTAATTGTCGATGTCGACCACTTCGAACTTGTAGCCAGCGTAGATCACGTGGTCGGTGCGCTTGGGTACCTTGCGCAGCCGGTACATCAGAAAGCCCGCGATCGTCTCGTAATTTTCGAATCCCTCGAACACCGTGATCTGCAGCGCCTGCATCACGTCCTCGATCGGCGTCACGCCGTCGATGAGCCAGGACTGATCGTCGCGACGCACGATGAGCTCCTCCTGGAAGGGACTGCCGAGATCGCCCATCACCGTGTTCATCACGTCCTGCAGTGAAAGCAGACCGACGACCAGCGCGTACTCATTGACGATCAGCGCAAAATCCTCCTTGGCTGCACGAAACTGCTCCAGCGCCTCGAACAGGGTCAGCGTGTCGGGCAGCACCAGCACCTTGCGCACGATCGGCTGCGTGCGCAGCGAAAGCTCCAGCCCCTGCAGAATGCGGGGCAGAATGTCCTTGGAGTCGACATAGCCGATCACGCTGTCGATTGAGTTCTCGCACACCGGAAACTTGCCGTGTGGATGCTCGGCGATCTTGCGCCGGATACTGTCTTCGGTTTCGCCCAGGCTCAGAAAGACAATGCTCTCGCGCGCGGTCATCGCCGACGGTACAAAGCGGGAATCCAGTTCGAACACGTTCCTAATCAGGTGCTGCTCCTGGCGCAGCACGCCGCCAGCCTGCGCACCGGCATCGGCCATGGCCACGATATCGGCGGCGGTAATGCTCTCGATCCGTTCGCCGGACACGCCGAAGAAGCGAAACAGGCGGTTGGCAAGTCCGTTGAATATCCACACCAGCGGAGCAAACACCCTCATGCACAGCAGCATCGGGCGCACGATGATCAACGCGATGCGTTCGGGCTCGACCATGGCCAGACGCTTGGGCATCAGATCGGCAAACAGCACGAAACACGAAGTCACGAAGGCAAAGGACAGGGCAAAACTGATGGAGCCGAGCATCGGCCCGTCGTACGCGGGACGCAGCATCGCCTCCAGATGCGGCGACAAGGCCTTCTCACCGACGATGCCGCCAAGAATGGCGACCGCATTGAGGCCGATCTGCACCACGGTGAAGAAGTTGCCGGGACTGCTTTGCAGCAGCAGCACGCGCTGCGCATTGGGGTCGCCGCCGTCAGCCATCAGGCGCAGCTTGATCTTGCGCGCGGCAGCCAGTGAAATTTCGGAAATGGAGAAAAATGCGCTGATCGCAATCAGCAGGAAAATGACGAAGATATTGTTCAGCAGGCTCACGATGACTCCAGGCCCGACAGCTAGCGCCATCTGCACCAGCCGGAGCACCTGTCGTCGAGTCTATCACCGCGGCGTGACATCGTCCTCCGCGGAAGCATGCGTCATGTCCGCCGGCACCACCCAGCGATCGTAATCCTCTGCGCTCACTTTCCCGCTCGCAATCGCCGCCTCACGCAGGCTCAGGCCCTCGCGATGGGCGTGCTTGGCAATCGCCGCCGCGCTGTCGTAGCCGATGTGGCGATTGAGCGCAGTCACCAGCATCAGATTGGCGTCGAGGTGCTTGCGGATGTGCTCGAGATCGGGCTCGATACCGCGTGCGCAGTGGCGTTCGAAGGCATCGCAGGCATCGGCCAGCAGCGCAATGCTCTCGAGTACGTTGTGCGCCATCACCGGCTTGTAGACGTTGAGCTGGAAATTGCCCTGGGTGCCAGCAAAAGCCACGGTGGCATCGTTGCCGAACACCTGCGCACACACCATGGTGAGCGCTTCGCACTGCGTCGGGTTCACCTTGCCGGGCATGATCGAGGAGCCGGGCTCATTCTCCGGGATGCGCAGTTCGCCAATGCCGCAGCGCGGGCCGCTGGCGAGCCAGCGCACATCGTTTGCCATCTTCATCAGCCCGCCTGCCAGCGTGCGCAGGGCTGCCGAGGCCTGCACCAGCGCGTCATGCGCCGCCAGCGCAAAGAACAGGTCGGCCCCACTCACGAACGGATGTGCCGTCAGCTCGGCGAGCCGGGCGGCCGTGCTCGCACCGAAGCGCGGATGCGCATTGAGCCCGGTCCCCACCGCCGTGCCGCCGATGGCGAGCGAATACAGGCCGGGAAGTGCAGCACGAACACCCGCGATCCCGAAATCGATCTGGCTGACCCAGGCCCCGATCTCCTGCCCCAGGGTCACCGGAGTGGCGTCCTGCAAATGCGTGCGGCCGGTCTTGACCACATCGCGGAAAGCCGCGGCCCGCGCCGCCAGCGTATCGCGCAGGCGGGTGACCGCCGGGAACAGCCGCTGATCCAGCTCGGCGACGACGGCGAGATGCATCGCCGTGGGAAAGGTGTCGTTCGATGACTGCCCGCGATTCACATGATCGTTCGGGTGCACCGGATGCTTGCTGCCCAGCGTACCGCCAGCCATCTCGATGGCCCGGTTGGCGATCACCTCGTTGGCATTCATGTTGGACTGCGTACCGGAACCGGTCTGAAACACCACCAGCGGGAAGTGGGCGTCGAGCTCGCCCGCGATCACCTCGTCGGCCGCACGCACGATCAGCCCACCGATGTCAGGCGGCAGCTCGCCGAGCGCCACATTCGCCTCCGCAGCAGCCCGCTTCAGCAAGCCCAGCGCCCGGATCATCGGTCTTTGCCAGCGAAAGCGCTCGACGCCGATGGCAAAGTGGTGCAGCGAGCGCTCAGTCTGAGCCCCCCAGTAGCGGTCGCGCTGAACGTCGATCTCCCCCATTGAATCGGTCTCGATACGCACGGTGTCCATGATGCTCTCCGGATTGGCTTCGTGAATATTGGATCGTATCTGAGCGGATTTGATCCGGAGAAAGCAAAAAACCCCGCAGGGCGACAAGCACCATGCGGGGTTGAATCCGGTTTCGGGGCATGCCCCGAAAGATCACCCGTGAATCAGTGTGCAGCTGCAGTCGCCGCACCCACGCCGGTTTGAGCGCGCACGTACTGGTCGCCGAAGGCTTCACGTTCGTTCTGCGCTTCGCCACTGTTGTCGAGCAGCGAAACGATGATCGTGGCAAGGAAGGCCAGCGGCATCGAGAACAGTGCGGGCTGGGTGTAGGGGAAGATCGGCGAGGCATAGCCCAGCACATCCACCCACACCGACTTCGACAGCACGACGAAGGCCACCGCGCTGAACAGGCCGAGGTAGCCGCCCGCGAGGGCGCCACGCGTAGTCAGCCCCTTCCAGTACATGGACATGATCAGCACCGGGAAGTTGGCCGACGCAGCCACACCAAAGGCCAGCGCGACCATGAAGGCCACGTTCATCTTCTCGAACACCATGCCGAGCAGCACGGCAACCACACCCAGACCGATGGTGGCGAACTTCGACACACGCAGTTCGGTGGACTCGGACGCCTTGCCCTTCATGATCACGCGCGAGTAGATGTCGTGCGAGATCGCCGAGGCACCGGCCAGCGCCAGGCCCGACACCACGGCCAGGATGGTTGCAAAGGCCACTGCAGACAGGAAGCCCAGCAGCAGGTTGCCGCCCACGGCCTGCGCCAGGTGCATGGCGACCATGTTGTTGCCGCCAACGATCTTGCCGCCAATCTCGCCGCCCTCGAAGAACTCAGGGTTCTGACCGACGATCAGGATGGCTGCCAGGCCCATCAGCGCGATGACGTTGAAGAAGTAGGCAACAATCCCGGATGCGTACAGCACCGACTTGCGTGCTTCCTTGGCATCGGTCACGGTAAAGAAGCGCATCAGGATGTGCGGCAGGCCGGCGGTACCGAACATCAGGCCAATACCGAGTGAGATCGCAGTGACCGGATCGGCCAGCAGGCTGCCCGGAGCCAGCAGCTTGGCGCCCAGACGATGCACTTCCATCGCACGCGTGGTGAGCTCGTCAAAGCTGAAGTTGAACTGGCTGAAAGCGAGCAGCATCACGGTGGTGCCGCCGATCAGCAGCAGGCAGGCCTTGATGATCTGCACCCAGGTGGTGGCAACCATGCCGCCGAAGGTGACGTACACCATCATCAGCGCACCGACCACGAACAGCGCAACGTTGTACTCGAGACCGAACAGCAGCTTGATCAGCTGACCGGCACCCACCATCTGCGCCACCAGATAGAAGCACACCACGGTGAGCGAGCTGACCGCCGCCATGGTCCGCACCTTGCCCTGGTTAAGGCGGTAGGAGGTGATGTCGGCAAATGTGAACTTGCCCAGGTTACGCAGGCGTTCAGCCATCAGGAACAGGATGATCGGCCAGCCCACGAAAAAGGCGATCATGTAGATGTAGGCGTCGACGCCCTGCATGTACATCATCGCGGTCAGGCCGAGCAGGGTGGCCGCAGACATGTAGTCGCCCGCGATCGCCAGACCGTTCTGGAAGCCGGTGATGCCGCCGCCAGCGGTATAGAAGTCGGCGGTCGTCTTGGTGCGGCTTGCAGCCCAGTAGGTGATGGCGAGCGTCATCAGCACGAACACAAAGAACATGCCGATCGCGTGCAGATTGAGCGGTTGCTGGACCGTGGCTTCAACAGCAGGCCCTGCCAGCGCCGCAGCCGAGCAGGCGAGTGCGCCGGAAGCGACACCCATACGGGAAACGATGGACGCGCGCATTATTTTTCTTCCTTCCACGCCGCACGGACGATTTCATTGTTGATGTCGTCGAATTCGCCGTTGGCACGACGCACATACACCAGCGTCAGCACCCAGAACAGCACGAACTGGAACAGGCCGAGTGCGATACCGAGCGTGAGGTTGCTGCCCTCGAAGAGGCGCATTGCAATCACGTCGGGCGCGAAGGCCACCGTCAGCACGAAACCATAGAAAATCACCAGCACCACTGCGGAAAGCCTTGTAGCAAACCGCGTACGCTTGGCCACCAGTTCCGCGAATCGCGGATTGCGCCTGATGTGCGCATACATTGATATAGACACGTCTACTCCCCCTCCAAGAAAACAACGAAAAATCGTCGCTTCCTCCACCCTCCTCCATGTGGCTGTGCCGTCTTCCGCGGCGCATGCCAAACGGGCGAATGATATATCATTCATAAGACTCCATACTATTCCGTATGGAAAAATAAATAATTTTTTTGCGCGTGGGACAATCGTGGTTTTCCACATCAATGCGCGGCCCTTTTTACCGTGCATTTTCAGTCCCTTTCGCGCCCACCTTCGACCGGAGTCAACACAAGATGGATAGCCAGATCATTGTCGATCGCGCCGACGGCATCGCCACCGTTTCACTCTCCAATCCAGACCGGCTGAACGCGGTCAACGCTGCGATGTGGCGGGATCTGCGTGCGGCGATGGAACACTGCGGACGCGATGCAGAGGTACGCTGCGTCATCCTGCGCGGGGCAGGCGACAAGGCTTTCGCCGCGGGTGGCGACATCGAGGAGTTCCTGACCGTCCGCGCCACCGTGGATGACGCCCTGCACTACCACGAGGAACTCGTGGCCGCGGCACTGGACGCAATCCGCAACTGCCCGGTACCCACGGTCGCCGCGATTCAGGGCGCCTGTGTCGGGGGGGGACTGGAGATCGCAGGCTGCTGTGACATCCGGATTGCGGGTGCGTCCGCCCGCTTCGGCGCCCCCATCAACAAGCTCGGCTTCTCGATGTATCCGGGCGAAATGGCCGGCCTGCTGGCGCTGGTCGGCCCCGCCGTCGTACTTGAGATCCTGCTCGAAGGCCGCATTCTGGATGCGCAGGAAGCCCTCGCAAAGGGACTGCTGACGCGGGTTGTCGACGACGAGCGCGTCATCGACGAAGCACTCGGCGCTGCCGGACGCATTGCCGCCGGCGCACCACTGGTTGCGCGCTGGCACAAGCAATGGGTGCGCCGCCTGATGACGGGCGCCCCGCTGAGCGAGGACGAACGACGCAGTGCATTCGACTTCCTCGCCACCGACGACTACCGCGAGGGCATCGACGCCTTCCTCAACAAACGCAAGCCGGTGTTCAAGGGGCATTGAGTGCCCGCGGAAACGTCAGCTGGCGGCAGCTAGCATCAAGGCGTCGATGTCGATGGCAGACTCGATCGAATCGGCGAGCCGGTCGAGATCGGCTTCGCGGCGCGCGGCGAGGTCGACGCGCTCAAGCGCCCCTTCGGCGCCCGCCCAGCGCAGCAGCGCGTCAAGGGCCGCGGGCGAATCGAATAACCCGTGCACATAGCTCCCCATCACCTGCCCGTCGGCCGACAGGGCGCCGTCGGGGCGGTCGCCGGCCAGCATCAGCGCCGGACGCTGCAGGGCGGGGCCGCTCGATACCCCCATGTGAATTTCGTAGCCGCTGACGACAGGATCGCCCCCGAGACAGAGCGTCCCGCTGACGTTCTCAAGCTGCTTCTCGCGCTCGAGAACGGTCTCCATGTCGAGCACACCGAGGCCGGACACGGTGTCTGCCCGCCCCTCCACGCCATGGGGATCGCCGAGCGAGCGTCCGAGCATCTGGAAGCCGCCGCAGATCCCCACCACCTTGCCGCCGTAGCGCAGGTGCTTCAGGATCGCCTGGTCCCAGCCCTGTTCGCGCAGCCATGCGAGGTCGGACTGCACGCTCTTGGAACCGGGCATCACGATCAGGTCCGCGGGCGGCATCTCCTGCCCCGGCCCGACCCAGCGAAAATCGACCTGGGGATGGAGACGCAGCGCATCGAGATCGGTGTGATTCGAGATGCGCGGATACACCGGTGCCACCACGCGCAGCACCGGCACCTCGCCGCCGCCATCCACGGTCGCATCCGCGAGCGCATCCTCCGCGTCCAGAAACAGGCCGTGCAGATAGGGCAGCACGCCGAACACCGGACGGCCGGTGCGGGCTTCCAGCCAGTCGAGCCCCGACTGCAGCAGGCCGATATCGCCGCGGAAGCGGTTGATCACGAAGCCCTTCACCCGCGCCTGCTCCGAGGGCGACAGCAGGTCGAGCGTTCCCACCAGATGTGCGAACACCCCGCCACGGTCAATGTCGGCTACCAGGATGACCGGCACGTCGGCCGCTTCCGCAAAACCCATGTTGGCGATGTCGCGGTCGCGCAGATTGATCTCGGCCGGACTCCCGGCGCCTTCAACGAGTACGCATTCATAAGCGTCCGTCAGGCGCTGCCATGACTGCATGACCGCTGCCATCGCAGTGGGCTTGTAGTTGTGATAATCCCGTGCCGACAGGTTCGCCGCCGGCCGCCCATGGATGATCACCTGCGCACCGATGTCCGAAGAGGGCTTGAGCAGCACCGGGTTGAAGTCGGTGTGCGGGGCCACCCGCGCCGCCACCGCCTGCAGCGCCTGTGCCCGGCCGATCTCGCCGCCGTCGGCTGTGACCGCCGAATTGAGTGCCATGTTCTGGGGCTTGAACGGTGCCACCCGCAGTCCGCGGCGCACCAGTGCACGCGCCAGACCGGCAACCAGCGTGCTCTTGCCCGCATCGGAGGTGGTGCCCTGCACCATCAGCGTGAAGACCTTGGTCATGTATTTGCATCCGTGCGCTGAGTCGGGCCGCGATTATCGCTCATCCGTCGTCCTCGCCGGCCGTCGGGTTCGACTGTGTGCACCACATTCAGGCATCCGGTGCCGTTGTGATCGAGCTGCCAGCCAGTCGCATTTGCACGCCCCCGGTCACGCCGGAGGAGGCTTCCCGGAGAATCGTGAGCGGGAACTCTCCCGTCCGTTAGCACTCAGACGCATCGAGTGCTAACATGCAGCTTGAGGAGGACCTGAATCAATGTCACAAGCTTTGTCGTTTCCCGTACCGTCAGCCACAGGCAGCATCGACCAGTACATCCAGTCGGTGAATCGCCTTCCGATGCTCACCGAGCAGGAAGAGGTGAGCCTGGCGACCCGGTTGCGCGACGAGGGTGATGTCGAAGCAGCCCGTGAGCTCGTCATGTCACACCTGCGCGTGGTTGTTTCCATCGCCCGCGGCTATCTGGGCTATGGCCTGCCGCATGCCGACCTCATCCAGGAAGGCAATATCGGTCTGATGAAGGCCGTCAAGCGCTTCGACCCTGCACGCGGCGTGCGTCTGGTGTCGTTCGCGATCCACTGGATCAAGGCCGAGATTCACGAGTACATCGTGAAGAACTGGCGTCTGGTCAAGATTGCCACCACCAAGGCCCAGCGCAAGCTGTTCTTCAATCTGCGCAGTCTGAAGAAGGACTCAAGCACCCTGAACCCGGGTGAGGTGCAGACGATCGCCACCCACCTTGGCGTCAAGCCCGAAGAAGTGGTGGAGATGGAAACCCGCCTTGGCGGACGTGAAGTACCGCTCGATGGCAGCAATGACGACGATGACGAGCGTTTCGCGCCGATTGCCTATCTGCCCGATCCGCACGCCGAGCCGTCCGAAGCCCTTGAACAGGCCGAAAACGCACGTCTGCAGGACGAAGGCCTGCGCGATGCGCTGGGTTCGCTTGATGACCGCAGCCGCGCCATCGTTCAGCGTCGCTGGCTGACCGAAGGTGACAGCGCGACCCTGCACGAACTGGCTGCAGAGTACGGCGTGTCTGCCGAACGAATCCGCCAGATCGAAGCCAAGGCCATGCAGAAGATGCGCGGACTGCTCGCCGAAACGGTCTGAGCAAGGTCTCTCGGCATCACACCCGACAAACGGCAGCGGCAACGCTGCCGTTTTTGTTTCAGCGCCCGGCGAGCAGCTTGCCGATGTCTTCGCTGATGTTGTCTGCAGTTTCGCCGTGCTTCACATACAGCCGCAACTTGCCTGAGGGGTCGAAGACATAGGTCCCGGCCGAATGGTCGACCGTGTAGTTGCCGCCCTCGGTATCGCCACTCTTGCGATAGAACACGCGGAAATCCTTCGCCACCGCCGCCGTGGCATCGAGATCACCCACCAGCCCCAGGAAGCGCTTGTCGAACACAGGCACATACTGCGCGAGCAGCTCTGCCGTGTCGCGTTCGGGGTCGACGGTGACAAACAGCACCTGCACCTTGTCCGCCTCCGGGCCAAGCTTGCGCATCACCTCGCTCATGGTCGACAGATTGGTCGGGCACACATCCGGACACTGCGTGTAGCCAAAGAAGATCGTCACCACCTTGCCGCTGAAATCGGCCAGCGTTCGAGGCGTGCCGTTGTGGTCGTCGAGCGCAAGCGCCTTGCCGTAATCGGCACCGGTGATGTCGGTAGCGTGAAACGAAGGCGGGGGCTCGGCGCAAGCGCCGACCAGCAGCACGGTGGCTGCCACAATCAGGGAACGAAGCATCAGCAAGGGTCAGAAGCGCAGGTAGTGGTCCGCAAGCAACGCGGCGAACAGCAATGATAGATACAGGATGGAGAAGCGGAAAGTCCTGCGTGCCAATGCGTCGCTGTAGTCGCGATACAGGCGCCATGCGTAATGGATGAAACGGGCACCGAGCGCAACGGCCGAGGCCAGATAGATCAGCCCGCTCATCTGCGTGGCAAAAGGCAGCAAGGTGACGCCGAACAGGATCAGCGTGTACAGCAGCACCGACAGCCGGGTGTACTCCGACCCGTGGGTGACCGGCAGCATCGGCAGACCGGCACGTGCATAGTCGGCCGTGCGGTAGAGCGCCAGCGCCCAGAAATGCGGCGGTGTCCATGCGAAGATGATCAGAAAGAGCAGCAGCGCATCGCCACTCACGTCGCCGGTGACGGCGGCCCAGCCAAGCACCGGCGGCATCGCCCCCGACGCGCCGCCGATCACGATATTCTGCGGCGTTCTGGGCTTCAGAAACACGGTGTAGACCACGGCGTAGCCGACAAACGTGGCGAGGGTGAGCCACATGGTGAGCGGATTCACCGCCTGATGCAGCACGAACAGCCCGCTGCCTCCGAGCACCGCCGCAAAGCCGGCGACCTCGCGCGGTGCCAGCTCACCACGCGGCAGTGGGCGCGCCCGCGTGCGTGCCATTCGCGCATCGATCCCCTGCTCGATCAGACAGTTCATCGCGGCGGCGGCGCCCGCAACACATGCAATCCCGATCGTTGCGGCGGACACCGTCGCGGCCGATGGCAAACCGTCCGGAACGGCCAGGAACATGCCGATCACTGCACAGAAAACGATCAGCGCATTGACCCGCGGCTTGGTCAGCACGTAGAAGGCATGGAGCCGACTGCTGCCGAGTGCATGGCCCAGGGTGAGGGTTTTCATGAACGCACTCCTTTGTGTAATTTCACCGTCTCAGGCCCTGCGCTGCGAACGTGGCGAAAACGGCAGCAAACGCCCGAGCGCAGCCGGCGCCGGCCGCGCGATCCCGCGAGCCTGCAGACGGAAGTTGATCCAGACCATCAAACCCACCAGCACAGCCGCGCCGGC